>JAAXGZ010000095.1 GCA_012271135.1 Caldilineales bacterium
AGTACAACTGTAGTACTAAGCATTTCACACGACTTGGTGTCAAGACAGCAGTTGTGTGTTGACCTGCCAGAGGCCGCCTTCCGACCGCCAGCCCGGGACAGGCGGGTTTCGGTCGAGCCTGGGAGAAGCCGTCATCCCCAGCGCCTGAACAAATACAGAACCGCGTTCAGAATTACGGTCAACACGATGCTAACGGCCACCATGGTGCCCAGAGGAATGTGCACACTCATGCCCGGACGGTTCCAACGCAGGTTGCCTGGGATGTTGTCGATGGGAAGGCGCGGCAATATCAGCAGCAGGCCACCAGCGAGAATCAGTACGACACCCAGACCAATCAACAACTTTCCCATTGTTGGCAATGCTTCCTGCATGGTGCGGTGCCTCCCCCCTGTCTGTTCCTGCGGTCACATGCGGGCGGGCAAAGCCATGTCGGGGCGGTGATGCCACGGTGGCGACGACCGGCCGTTGTCATCAGGGCACACAGTCTGTTGGGAGGAATGTGCCTGCGTGGCGCCGGAGATCCTGACGTGTATCAATATCGGCAAGTTGGCCGGGAGCCGTTTCCACCTTGCCTACTTCGCTCCTGTGTGTCTCAAGGATGCCCCGCGCTCCCCGGTCCCCCTTCAAGCTCCTGATGCTGGACCACCAGACTCGCCCAAAAAGAGCGGGAGCTCCCAGCAGTTTTCCTTTGTGGACCGGAGCCGACATCGTCCAACCTTGATGCCACCGTTGTTGCAGACTGCGTAGGAGGTCGGGGGAAATCAGGGGCTGGTCGCTCAACATGAACAATGCAGCCTCCACATTCGATGCGGTTCTTTCAAGATGATCGATGCCCATCTGCAGGCTGGTGGACATGCCACGCGACCAACCTGCGTTGTGGCATAAGCTCAAGCCGTCGTAGTTCCCGAGGTGGGGAACAACCGTCCGTTCCACCTCGGCCTGATGAGCACCTGTCACCACGACAATGGGTGAGGACGGCCGTCTGGCCTGCGCGGCGAGAGCGATGGCGTGTTCCACCATGGCGCGGCCGCCAAGAACTGCGACCTGCTTGGCCCCACCGAAGCGACTTCCGCTACCGGCGGCCAAGACCACGAAGCCACAGGTTCCGGTTGGCGAGGCGGTGGTCATGCAGCAAGCCCGTTTCAGTGGCAAAGTCATGTCCTGTCGAACATCAACTATTCTGGATCATACCGGTCCAGCCCAGCCAACGGTGGCGTTCCCCGTCACTGTCCGTGTAGGCTTCGGTGCAGCCCTTGTCCACACCCACGGTGGCTGGACCGCAGGGACGCGTGCTGCACACCTGTTCCTCGGCCACGGCATGGTGGACTTCCACTTGGCTGTTGTCCTGCAGGAGAATGCGCAAGGTGCCGGAAGGCAGGTGTGTGCCCTTGAGTGGGATGGCGGTGCGTTGGCCGTATTCCAAACTCTGTAGGTAGACCCAGCCGCGTCCGTGCCAGACCGGCGTTGTGTAGGAGCCGGCGGCGGCCACGATCTGGTTCGCCACGCGGGCGCGGCCGCCGCGCCATGACTTCCGCATTTGCCGGTGCAGAAACGGATCCTCGGTCCAGCGGTGTTGCTTGGGCAGGGAGTACAGACGTTGGCGTTCGGCGTTGTCGCTCCGGGTGCGGTGCCGCATGGCCCGCTTGACCGGCACCTTGGCCGCCTCCCGCGCCGGCAGCCCGTGCCAGGCGGTCGTACTTGTCCTGGTTCAGTCCCTGACTGTGCAGGGTGCGCGTAACCTTCCTGGCCATCGTCAATGACCTCCCGACCGCTTCAGGGCCTGCCGTTGACGGGAGGCGCGAGGTACGCGTGCTCCGCACCGGGAAAGGCGGTGGATCCTATCCCTGGCTTGACGATGGCAAGTCGCTTGCGGTTGCTCTCAGGCAAATCCTCTGTTTCGCGGAGGGTATTCCGCCAGCGCGGTTAGGAACTGTGGCGCGTTGACAATCCTTGTGTCGCGGTGCTCCTCAAGGGGCAGAAGCTTCCGCCGATCATCGGTGACCAAGTAGTCGGCGGAAGCTTCCACCGCACACGCCAGGATTCGGTTGTCGGCATGGTTGGGCTTGATCACGGCCAGATGCCGGCGGGGTCCGATTGCGGTGGCGGTCTGCTGCAGAGCTTCGAGAGCCATCGACGAGCGCTCATCGGACCAGTCGAACTTGCGTTCAAGTACTTCGGCCACCTCTCCCAATATGAACTGGGAAAGGTACGGGACTTACCAAGCAACCTTGACAAATCGGACCGGTTCGCTTTTTGCAAGGTCGGCGCGCCGATGGCATAATGACGTTCATAAATGCGAGAGTCCGGCTGGCACCGGACTCTCCATCGGACGCGGAACGGTAACTTCCATGCCCAACACCCCCGATTCTACAACGCAGGCCCCGGACACCGTCCACCGCACGGTGCGTCTGCGCCTGTTTCCGGGCGATGTCGCCACCGGCATCCTGCTGACGGCCATCGCCGGCGCCTGCCGCCATGTCTGGAACCACATGCTGGCCGACTGCGAGTGGCGGTATGTGCGCTGGAAGGAGATGCACGTGCCCGCTCTCAACTGGCCGGAGGTCCGGGAGGGCAGGACGGCGTGGGCCAAGGCTGTCCGCAGGAAGATGGGACCCGGTCCGTCAACGAGTTTCTTTACCCTGGGTCAGCGGTTTACGGAACTGCGCAACAACCCGGACCATGCCTGGCTGAAGGACTACCCGTACAAGGTGGTGCGCTACAGCCTGAAGTACCTGGCGGACGCCTACAAGCGGTACAAGGCGGACCCGGCGAACGAGGGCAAGCCCCGCTTCAAGGCCCGGCACTTCACGGTGCCGGCGTTCACCATCCCCGAGGCCGTCCGGATGGACGGGGACCGGCTGTACGTTCCGAAGGTGGGCTGGCTGCGGCTGGCGGGCAGCGACCCATACGCCGGCTGCCAGCCCTTGACCGTGCGCGTGCGCATGGAAGGCACGGAACAGCACCCCAAGTGGTACGCCTACGTCTGCTACGAGGTGCCCGCGGAGCAGGCCACGGACAGTGATGGCATCGTGTACGCGATGCCCGACACGGACAAGCT
>JAAXGZ010000137.1:0-1458 GCA_012271135.1 Caldilineales bacterium
GCGGGACAGGCCCCGCAAACGGACACAGTGCACATACAGGTCGGCCACCAGCTCGCGGAAGGTCTGCGGACGCGGGCGGGCGGTCACGTCGGGCGGCAGGGGCGAGGCGCGGCCCCGGCAGGCCTGGCACGGCCAGCGTTGCACCGACAGCCGGCCGAGCACAACCAGGTGGCGGGGATAGGTGCCGTTGCGGCGCCCGGCGCAGGCCCCGCAACGGGGACAGGCCGCAGGCGAATCGGGCAGGGCCCGTTGGCGTTCGGGGTCGGCAGGCGCTAGTAGTGCAACGAAACATTGAGAGGTAGGATTCCGGTGTTTGGATTCCCTCAGTCCCCGCCTAGCCATGACCCCGGCCGCCGCCCCCATGTCCCTGCCCGACGTCTCCGTGAGCCGCGCCGAGATTGCCTCGGTGCGCGGACGGCTGCGGGCCTACCAGGCCCGCTACGCGCCCTTCTTCGGTCGCCGCGAACTGCGGGGGCACGCCCGCACCTACCTGCAGGGGCTGCTCAGCGACGAGCCGCGCAAGTCGGTCGAGCGCATGGTCCTGCGCCTGCGCGGGGCCGACGCCAATGCCGTGCGCACGCAGCAGCTGTTCCTGCGCCAGGCGCGCTGGGACGACGCGCCCATCCTGGCGGCGCACCGGGAGCTGGTGGCGGCCACGCTGGGCGAAGAGGAGGGGGTGCTGGCGATCGACGGCACCGACATCCCCAAGGACGGGCGCGAGTCGGTGGGGGTGGCGCGCCAGTACTGCGGCCAGCTGGGCAAGCAGGCCAACTGCCAGGCGGCGGTCTTCGCGGCCTACCTGGGACGCGGGGCGGCGGCCCTGGTGGAGCGGCGGCTGTACCTGTCCCGGGACTGGGTCTCGGGGTCCAGCCATGCGGCGCGTCGCCGCCGGACCGGGGTGCCGGCGGACACGCCCTTCCGCACCAAGCCGCAGCTGGCCCTGGAGATGCTGACCGCGCTGGTGGCCGAAGGCTCGCTGCCGGTGCGCTGGGTGACCTGCGACGAGGGCTTCAGCGTCAGCCCCGCCTTCCTCGACGGCGTGGCCGGCCTGGGGCTGGGCTACCTGGCCGAGGTGGCCCGCAACACCCAGGTCTGGACCGCGCGTCCGCAGACGGGCGGGTTCCCCTCGCGCCCGGTCTTTTCGGCCCCGCCGCAGGAGGTCGGCGCCCTGGCCGACCAACTCCCGGCCGAAGCCTGGCGCCCCTTCGTCCTGCGGGAGGGTGCCAAGGGCCCCCAGGCCGTGCTCTGCGCCGTCCGGCGCGTGGTGGCCCGCCGCGGCCATGTCCCCGGCCCCGACGTCTGGCTGCTGCTGCGCCGCAATCCCGCCACCGACGAGCTCAAGTGCCATCTCTCCCACGGCCCCGCGGACATGGCGCCCGAGCGGCTGGTGTGGCTGGCCGGCCTGCGCTGGCCCATCGAGCAGTGCTTCCGCGACGGCAAGCAGCTCTTCGGGCTGGG
>JAAXGZ010000137.1:1475-3901 GCA_012271135.1 Caldilineales bacterium
CCCGGCCTGACCGTGCCCCAGACCTGCCTGCTGGTGGACGCCGTCCTGCCCCGCACCGGTTCCCCGACCGACCGCGCCCTGGCCATCGTGGACTACCGACGGGCACGCAACGCGGCCGCCCGCCGCTCGCATGCCCAACGCCGTCGGCGGTACTGCGAGTACCTGTTCCGTCAACATGAAGTTTCGTTGCACTACTAGGATGAAGTCCATGGCGAGGGTTCTCCTTGGTGGGTGTCATAAACACCATTGTAGGAACCCTCGCCGTGTGCGCGACCGCAACCCATAGCAACGAGATTGAAACAGTGCCGTGCGGACGTGTGACTTGTGATTTTGCCGATGTTGTCAATGGGAAAGTCTTTTAGGTAGCGACGATTGATAGTCAGGATGCGGCTTGGAGATCGCGCTGCCGGACATGGGGGATGTGAAGGCAGGGCGTGCCAGATCCTTCAGCTCTTGGCATGAGCAGGGCAGGATCCACCCCACGCTGCAAGATATGCGAGTTGGTATCGAGGCCCGTTAACGTCGATCCGACAACCAACCCTGACTCGCTGTACCCAAGTATCCAACAAGAAGATGGCAATGTGGAAGTTGTGGTCCCGGCGGACCCGGTTCAGAGAGTCCAGGTGGCAAGCCTGCGATAGAGGTTCCCTTGGGGTGTGGCTTCCGTGCGATACAAGTGAACCTGCCTCAGCCCGGCCTTCTGTTCGGGCGGTAGGAGCAGTGCCTCGCTCGACACCAGTTGCAATCCCTTGAGTTCGCGGTCATCCTGAAACCGCCTCCGGACCCGGCCGAGCGTAATGTGCGGCCTAAAGGGTTTCGCATCGACGGCTAGGCCGGCTTCGTCCACGGCCGGCAGCAGGGTTGCATGCAGCTGTTGCAGGCGATCGCCGGACTCGATTACGGGACACCAGAGACCGCGCGGACGCGTGGGTTTGGGGAAGAACCGGGGAGGCTGGAGCACCGTATTGGGAGCCGCTAGGCCGGTGAAACGTCCAGCCAGCAGTTCCTGCAATTGCTGGCACTCTCGGTCCGGCACGGGACCCAGGAAGACTAGCGTGAGGTGGAGGGACTCGGGACGCACCCAGCCTACCGCCCGTTCCAGTCCCTCAGTCGTCAGCCGCTCGCGCAGATGGTTTTGCCAAGCGCACAGCCAGGACGTGGCATCGTTCGGGAGCGAACAACCCAGGAAACAGTTGTCGGAAGTCACTGCCGGGCCGGTTATCGCTGCTTGGCCAGCCGCTTCAGGTCGGCGGCCAAATCCTCCGCCTTCAGGTCGCTGGCATAGGTGAGGGCCATGTGGCCATCCCGGTTGAGAACGTACACCCGGGTCGTGTGGTCTACCAGGTACACATCGTCGTCGGTCGCCTCCGCACCGGAGTCCACATATACGCCATAGCCGGTGGTCAGGGAGGCCAGTGCCTCTGGGTCCTCAAGGCGGATCCCCTTGACTGAGGGATGAAACTGACCGACATAGGCTTCCAGGCGTCCCAGGCCATCCCTTTGCGGATCGACCGTAACAAATAGAACATCCACCTGCTGCTGGACGGCTTGGGACTGGGCCGACAGGGCATCCGCCACTTCATGCAGCGTGGCGGGACAGATGTCCGGGCAGAAGGTGTAGCCAAAGAAGACCACCTGCAGTCTGCCCTCCAGCGATCCGCTATCGAACGGGTCGCCCCGATGGTCCACCCCGGCAATCGCCGGCACTTCCAAGGGAGGCTCAAGCGCCGTGCCGCGCCAGGTGCCTGCGCCGCAGGCCGCACACAGCAGGGCTGCAAGGAACAGAACCGCGGCCAAGGGGATGAAACTGGACGCGCGGGCAGGAACTTGCGGTGGAAACATGATCCGATGGAAGTTCGGGAGACGGTCGGCAATCCTGGATACGGGATCGGGTGCCAGCCCGGGTTGCGGCCCGCTTGATGCGTTTGTGCTTCTTGCAATCGGGCTTGGTCGACGATCGGTTGGGATTGTACGTCTGTTGCCAGACTGCGTCTCCGGTCTGCCCGCCATCCGGTTGCCTTGGGTTTCCATATCGGTGTGATTTTGCATCGTTCCGGACAAGGGACGGGTACGATTCGTCCGCTTGACGGCCAGCGTATCCAACCCCGGAGTCAGACACCCATGCCGCAACAACGCCAGCCCGAGGAGTGGCTTGATCAGGAAGTGATGGATGCCATCTGCGCGGAACAGAACCGGCAGGCGGACGGCATTGAACTAATCGCCAGTGAGAACTACGTCTCACGGGGTGTGCTTAGGGCCATGGGCAGCGTGCTGACCAACAAGTACGCCGAAGGTTATCCTGGCAAACGCTACTACGGTGGCTGCGCGCATGTGGACACCGTGGAGCAGCTTGCCATTGATCGTGCCAAACAACTGTTTGGAGCGGAGCATGTCAACGTGCAGCCCCACTCCGGCGCCCAGGCCAA
>JAAXGZ010000114.1:0-5154 GCA_012271135.1 Caldilineales bacterium
GGGTCTAACAACACCGCAACGCGCCAGCACTCCAGTTGCGGGGGTTTGGATTCCCGCCTGCGCGGGAATGACGTTCAATATGACGACACTCCCTAGAACAGGGAACGGGACTGGCCGCCATCCACGTTCAGGCAGGTTCCCGTGATCAGGTCGGCGCGGTCGGATGCCAGGAAAGCCACCGTCTCTCCGATGGGCTCAGGCCAGCCGAACTTGCCAGCGGGGAGGTTGCGGGCGATGAACTCGTCCACCACCTCGGGCGGATTGTTCTGCTGAAACCGGTCCCAGGTGCTGCCGGGAAAATCGATGGAGCCGGGAGCAATGCAGTTGACCAGCACGTTCTCCGGCGCCAGGTTCAACGCCAGGTGCTTGGAGAAAGCGATCAGCCCCGCCTTGCCGGTCATGTAGTCCACGGAGCCGCCGTATTCCCGCCCGTAAATGGACGATATGCTGATTATGCGGCCCCATTTCTGCGCCCTCATGTGCGGCAACACCAGGTATGCCAGCTCCACCGCGCTTAGAAGGTTGAACTCCAGGCCCTCCCGGAAGCGCTCCATGCCTGTCTCCACGAAGTCGTTGGCGCCCCGCCGCCCGCCCGCGTTGTTCACCAGGATGTCCACCTCGCCCAGGGCCTCTCTGGTCCCTTCGTGGAACCGCACCCGGTCCTCCTGGTTGGTGACGTCCGCCTGGACGGCGATGACCTCGACGCCGGCGGCGGCGAGACCGGCGCGGGCCTCCTCGAGCTGCTCCGCGCCGCGGGCGCAGATGCCTACCTTGCATCCCTCGCGTCCCAGGGCGCTGGCGGCCTGCAACCCGAGGCCGTGGCTGCCCCCGGTGACCATAGCGACTCTGCCTTGCAGTCCAAGATCCATAACTCTCTCCTTCAAACCCATGGGCATATCTGCGGGGATTATAGTGCCGGAACGTCCCTACTGCACGAAGCGGGATACAATTTTCGTTACCGGACCTTGGTCCCCGTCAGGGTGCGAAGACCGGTGCGCGTATAATCTACTGGCAACCGGATTCGCACTGGGAGGATACTGCGATGCTGGCCCTCGAGGGAATCAAGGTCCTGGACTTCTGCCGGAACGCTCCCGGGATGTTCGCTACCATGATCCTGGCCGATCTGGGCGCGGATGTTCTGATGGTGGAAAGGCCCATGGATGAGACCCGCGCTGCCTATGAGCGCATCGTCGCCGGTATCGATGGCCGCCAGGACGAGCTTCGGCACGCCTCCTTCAATGCTCTGCAACGCAACAAGCGCAGCCTCGCCCTCAACCTGAAGGCCGCCGAGTCACGGGAGGTGTTCCACAGGCTGGCAGTCGACGCCGATGTGGTGGTGGAGGGCTTCCGGCCCGGGGTGGTCGACCGGCTGGGTGTGGGATACGACCAGGTCAGGGAGATCAACCCACGCGCCGTCTATTGCTCGGTGTCGGGTTACGGCCAGACTGGCCCATACGCACAGATGGCGGGGCACGACATAAACTACATTTCTTTTGCCGGCGCGTTGGGACTCATAGGCAACTCGGCTGGCGAAAAGCCGGTCATTCCCCTCAACCTCATCGCCGACTACGCCGGCGGAGGGCTGTGCGGCGCCGTGGGCATCCTGGCCGCGCTGATGGCCCGGGAAAAGACCGGAAGGGGCCAGTACGTCGACATCGCCATGACCGAGGGCGTCCTGTACATGCTCTGTGGCGCCATCGCCGATGCCTTGTCGCAGGGGTACCAGGCCACACGTGGCGGCAATCGCCTGAACGGCGGGTCGCCATACTACAACGTCTATCGCACCGCAGACGGCAAGTATTTCTCCATCGCCGCCATCGAGCCCTGGTTCTGGGAAAACCTGTGCCGCTCCATAGGACGGGAGGACCTTATCCCTCACCAGAGCGCAGGCGACCAGAAACGGGCCGAGATCGCTGAGACGCTCGAGGGCGTGTTCCTCACTAGGACAAGAGACGAGTGGTTCGAGGCCCTGCGGGATGCCAACATCTCCGTGGGCAAGGTCTACGACCTGGAGGAGGCCCTCCGTGACCCGCAGGCCATCCAGCGGGGAATGGTAGTGGAGCTGGAGGCGCCTGGAATTTCCGAGGGCAAAGTCATCCAGCCGGGCATCCCGTTCCACCTGTCGGAGACCCCGGGAAAGGTGCGCCATCCCGGCAGTGTCACCGGCCAGCACACCGAGGAGGTGCTAACCGATCTCGGCTATACCCCCATCCAGATCGACGGCCTCCTGGCCCGGGGCGTCGTGGCAAGTGGCTGATGGCTCGTCGTAAATGCAGTGTGGGCTGGGCCGGGCCTCCGTGTTTCAGGAGGCCCGCCCAGCCCACGTGTTAGCTAGATAACACACGCTGCCGTACCAAAATTGTGAGAGAGGGTCGACGCGTACTCAAGACCCGATCTGAGGCAATCGCGTCTTAATCAAGTCAGCTGTGCAGCGCCCGTCATTCCCGCGAAAGCGGGAATCCAAACCCCCGTACACCCTGGCAAGCAACAACCAAGGAGAAACCTCGGACTGCCGGAATCAAAACGCCCTGCATCTGCACATGGCCAGAAAGCCCTAAGGCACCCTGTACACCGGGGGGTTTGGATTCCCGCCTGCGCGGGAATGACGGTTTCAGGACAGTCGCGAGATTAACATGTGATCGCCCTCCCTTTCGATCCGCCGGTACAAGTCCGACCCTGCCACCGTGATATACTCTCTCCTGTTTGGCGACGAGCCATCCGGCCATGCACGGTATCCCAATTCTTACGAGACAGGCAGATGATCAAGCGTTTCTCCGTACTCTACGTGGGTCAGATCGACCTTGACGATGTGGGCGCCAACGGGCGCGATCCCGACGGGCGGCGGTATACCAACAAGCAGCTGGTGCAGTCGTTCGACCACGCCATGGCGTTGGCAAAGCAGATGGACGAGTCGGGCTTCCATTGCTTGTGGGCGGCCGAACACCATTTCCAACGCGAGGGATACGAGTGCATCCCCAACCTCACCCTGCTGGGAGTCCACCTGGCCGCTCACACGAAGAACCTGAAGTTCGGCGCGGCCTTCAACATAGTTCCCATGTGGCATCCGCTGCGGCTGGCCGAGGACTTCGCTATGGGTGACGTGCTCACCGGCGGCAGGCTGGTGTTCGGCATCGGCCGCGGCTACCAGACTCGGGAGGTAGAGACATTCGGGGCGCCTCTTCTGGACCAGGATGCCAATCGCGAACTGTTCGAGGAACAGGTTGAAATCATCCTGAAGGCGTTCAACCAGGAATCCTTCAGTCATCACGGCAAGTACTACCAGATCCCTCCCAGCGTGCCCTACCGCGGCTACCAGTTGAACGATGTCACCCTGGTGCCGCGCCCGCTCAATCTGCCTGTGGAAATCTGGCAGCCGGTGACCAGCGGGCGCACTATTGATTTCATCGCCAGGAAGGGCATCAAGGGGATGACTGCACTGACCGGCGAGAAGATCGTGGGGCAGTTCTTCGGCGCCTACCAGCACGCCGCGGCCGAGGCCGGCCGCGAGCTTGAGCTGGGACAGGACCTGGCCCTGGGGTTTGGTTTCTACCTGGCTGATACAGTCGCGGAGGCGGTGGACCGGGTGCGGCCCTTCCATGACGAGCGCTACAAGTGGTTCGCGCCCTTCGGCTTGGTGCGCTACACCGACGAGCAGGGCCGAATGTGGGGCACCCCGGGGGCTCCGGCGCGCACGCCGACAGTGGAAGACGGTGTGCAGCAGAAAGCCTGGATCTGCGGACCTCCCGACGTATTCATCGAGACATTCCGGGAACTGGAGGAAAAATACCCGGGACTCGAGGACATTGTACTGCAGTGGCCAGAGGGCATGCCCTGGCACGAACTGAGCAAGCAGTTGGAAATCTTCTCCCGCGAAGTAATGCCTGCCTTCGCTGGCCGGAGTTAGTGGGCTCTTGCCAGCGTACCTGTACCGGGAGCTCCTGGCTGCAGTCTGCCGTTCTTCCACCCGTGGGCTTCCTTGGCTCGCTGGGGAGTAGCCCTTGGCAGACCCTGAACATGTAAGCCTCGCCCGGTCCGGCTCCAACGCAATCGCCCGGTGGCGCGAGCTTACCTTCCGCAGCCCCAACGACCGGGTGCCGACCTTCGACCTGGGTTACCGCCTGGAGGACCGGGCGGCCAGCGAGACCTTCACCCCGGAGTTCGTCTACGGGCGTCCGTCCCTGGACCTATCCGAGGCCTTCCTCAGCGGCATCAAGCTGCCCAGCGCCGATCTCCGGCACGATGACCTCAGCGGCGCCGATCTGACCGGGGTAGACCTGAGAATGGCCGACCTCTCAGGCGCCCTCCTGACCGGAGCGCACCTCTTTCGCGCCAACATGCCCAGGGCCAACCTTGCCGGAAGCCTGATGACCGGGTCCTCCCTTTGCCGCGCCAAGTTGAACAGCGCTATTTTGAGTCACGCGGTTCTCAAGGGAGCCGACCTGTCCCACGCCGATCTGTCGTATGCCGATCTTGACGGGGCAGATCTCAGTGGTGCGGACCTGACCGCGACGGATTTGTCGTGGACCAACCTGACCAACGCGAACCTCGGAGGCGCAACGTTTACGGCCACGTCGCTGGTGATGGCGAACTTTACGGGCGCAGACCTGAGGGGCGCCCGCATCGTGAAGTGCAATCTCGACAGCGCCATTCTGCATCGAGCAACGGCGGGAGGCACGCTGTTCTCGAACTGCGATCTGCGCTCGGTGATCGGGCTGGAATCAATGCAGCATTCCGCGCCCAGCATGGTGGCACTGGATACCGTGGCGCGGTCGGGAGGCCGAATTCCAAGGGAATTCCTGCTAGGTGCAGGGGTGGCCGCGCCGCTCATCGCCGCACAGGATGTGCTGACGTCGGAACGCCGCACTTTCCCGTCGGTGCTGATCGTTGCGTCCCTCGACGACGCGGAGCTGGCACAGCGACTGCGTGGCAGCCTGGTCAGCGAGCAGATACCCGCGTGGGTGCTCAACGCGGATGACGAGGACGCGCTGAATACTGGCGAAACCTCGCTGGACCACGCGGTGTACTACGACAGGCTGGTCCTGCTGTGCACGGACGGGGGATTGGAGAACCCACTGACGAGCCGGTTCTTCTCCGAACTGGCCCGGTCGGCGAAGCAGGGAGGCCAGGCGGGGTTGATCGCCCTTGGGGCAGGGG
>JAAXGZ010000114.1:5201-5564 GCA_012271135.1 Caldilineales bacterium
ACCATCGACATGCGCGGGTGGCGGGATGTGTCGGTCCTGGAGGGAGCAATGGCCCATCTGGTCCGGGAACTGTCAGCGCCGGTCTTCTAGCCACGTTGCGCGACTCCCTTTTGTTGACACCTCAAGACGGCGTCCATATCATACCCGGCAACTCCGCATGCGCAGTTGCAGCGCATCTCGCACACCGGCCGTCCGGCGAAAGTCATAACTGTGGGGGTGGACCTTGGCCCTGGGAATACGAACCTATCGTCCCCTGGTAACCGGAGCCAATCATATCGTATCCAGCGGCCATTACCTGGCCACCGCCGCTGGATTTCGCATCCTGGAACAGGGCGGAAACGCCACCGATGCCGGTGTCGCCGC
>JAAXGZ010000100.1 GCA_012271135.1 Caldilineales bacterium
CCCTCGATATAATCCCCTTTAAAAAGATGGGGTTGGGGTTTGTGCCAGGCGGCGCAGCATGAGGGCGGCCAGGAGCGGTGTGGGCGGCGGCTGGGGGCGTTTGCGGATGTCGGGGGTGGTCGGGGACATGAAAAAAGGCAGGGCCTGCATCCAGAGAACGTGACGGACGCCGGCCAGGACATCGGCGAAGGTGGGGACGGTCTTGGCATGCCAGGCGGCTTGGCGGGGGCGGAGGGACCGCGCCCGGTGCCGGTGGTGGGCGACCAGGATGAGCCAACCGAGAGGCCCGGCAGGACCGGGGTGGTGCGGGCGATGGCGGCTGCCGACCACTGGCGCCGGGTTTCGACACCCAGGTGGGTGCGGACCTCCTGGAACGCGGCCTCCACCTGCCAGCGCTGCAGGTACGCGGTGAGGATGGCCGTGGGGCTCCAGTCGGGGTCGGTGCAGAGCAGGGCCTGGGGGTCCCGGCGCCCGCTCGGGTCGCGCAGGAGCAGCCAGCGCAGGGAGACGGTGGGCTGGCCCGGGGCGGATCCGGAGGGCGGTGCCGGTGGCGGCCTGGAGATGCCGCCGGGTGCCATCGGGCCAGCGCTGGGCAAGGGCAGTCCAGACCGTGGCCGGGTCGCTCGGGACCGCCTGCAGGGAGGGCTGACGGGCTCCCACGACCCGGGGCCGTCCGAGCGGTCCCGGCCGGCGGGGCGGGGGCGGATCATGGAGGACGGCATCCAGGCGCAGCCGGGTCGGGAAAGTGATGGGAGGCTCCATGCCCTGGCAGGCGGCCAGCAGCCGCAGGGTCGCATAGGTGCGGTCTCCGACGACCACCAGCTCCCGGTCGGGCAGCCAGCGGCGCAGGAGGCACGGCATCCGGCGCGCCCAGTCCGTGATGGTCTTGTGGCGGCGGCCCCGGGTCTCGTGGTAGCGCCGGGACGGGGCCGGCACGGTCAGGAAGGGCAGGGCCCACACCCGCCGGGCCCAGGAGACCTCGGCCAGCAGCATCAGGCTGACCCGGCGCAGCCCCTTGGCCTTGACGAAGTGGCCGTGGGAGGAGCGCACCGGGTCCCGATACACCCCCAGGGCCTCGATCCTCTCGCCCCAGCGCCGTTCCAGGGTCTCATCGATGGCCAGCCGCAGCGGTCCCGTCGGGACCAGCTGCCGGACCAGCTGTCCCGGCAGCACCCGGCTGACGGCCAGGGACGACCAGGAGACCCGGCTGAGCACATGATGAAACAGGGCAAAATCGCCCCGGTCCTGAAGGCCCGGCACATACAGGGCCGTGGACACCGTGCGCCGTCCGGGGGCCAGGATGACCCCCGTCAACAGGATCTGCGCCTTGCGCCAGGTGCGCACGTCAAAGAGCGACGCGAAGGGCGACAGCAGCGGTACAATCGCGGGCGGCAGGCTGGGCATGTTGAACCTTTTGTCGTGATTGGGTCCATTGTGCCAGCCTGCTTTGCCTGCCCCAATCCGACGTCAAGTTGTACAAAGTCCAGCTCAGGGATCGTTGGAAAAGACTGTAGTCCACCGCCACTTCGTGATGACCCTCCAGTCACAGAAAATTCGGCTCAAACCTAGAATCCCAGCGCAGAGAGATTCGCCTCGATCTCTGCATCCAGCCGCTCCGCCTCGCTTCGCTGCTCACGCCATTGCGCAGTGAGTCGCGCCATCTTCTCCTCGAACGGCTCGCCGTCGTCCTCCTGTGGCGCGGCACCGACATAGCGGCCGGGCGTAAGCACGTGTCCATGCCGCTGTACCTCCTCAAGATCTGCCGACTTGCAATAACCGGGCTCGTCAGCGTACTCACCCGCCTTCTCACTGCTACGCCAGGCATGGTAGGTATCTACGATACGCGAGATGTCCTCTGCGGCCAGTTCACGGTGCGTGCGATCGGTCATGCGACCCAACGCGCGGGCATCAATGAACAATATCTCACCTTCACGGTCCCGATACTCCCCCGCACTTCGGCCCTTCGACAAAAACCACAGGCAAGCAGGTATCTGGGTCGAACGGAAGAGTTGGCCGGGAAGTGCAACAATGCAATCCACGAGATCCGCCTCGACGATATTCTTCCGTATTTCGCCCTCGCCCGACTGGTTCGATGACATCGAACCGTTGGCAAGGACGAAACCCGCGGAGCCACGCGGCGCGAGGTGGTGCAGAAAGTGTTGTACCCAAGCGAAGTTGGCATTGCCCACTGGGGGAATCCCGTATACCCAGCGCTGATCGTCCCGCAACCGCTCGCCGCCCCAATCTGAGACATTGAAGGGCGGGTTGGCAAGGATGTAGTCGGCTCGCAGGTCGGGATGGCGATCATTGTGGAAACTGTCCCCGTGCTCGATCTGACCTTCAATGCCCCTAATTGCGAGGTTCATACGGGCCATCCGCCATGTGGTGTAGTTCGACTCCTGCCCGTAGATGGAGATGTCCCCGGCGGCCCTGCCGACATTGCCGTTGCCGGTGGCGTGCGCGCGGATGAACTCGATCGACTGGACGAACATGCCTGACGAGCCGCAGCATGGGTCGTAAACGCGGCCTCGGTACGGCTCGAGCATCTCCACCAGGAGCCGCACCACGGAGCGCGGCGTATAGAACTCTCCGCCCTTGCGTCCCTCGGCCAACGCGAACTGCTCGAGGAAGTACTCGTAGACCTCACCCAGCACGTCGGTGGCCTCCGCCTCCGCACCTCCGACCTTGATGTTGCTCACAAGATCGACAACCTGTCCGAGGCGGGTCTGGTCAAGGGCCGGGCGTGCGTAGTCCTTTGGCAGCACGCTATCGAGCACCGGGTTGTCGAGTTCGATAGCGGCCATTGCTTCGTCCACCAGGCGACCAATCTGAGGCTGGCGAGCTGACCTCTGGAGGTAGGGCCAGCGTGCCTGAGGTGGTACCCAGAAGATATTGTCGCCTCGGTACTCGTCCGGATCCTCCGGATCAGCACCCTCATCGCGAAGGGCCTCGATCCTGGCATGCGCCTCCTCGAAAGCGTCGGACACATACTTGAGAAAGATAAGGCCGAGGACGACGTGTTTGTACTCGGCGGCATCCATGCTGCCGCGCAGCGCGTTGGTAGTACGCCAGAGGTCGGACCGGTAATCGGTGGTGACACTGGCGGGTGAGGTTTTTGTCATTGTCAAGCCTCAACTTACCGATACCCGAATCCAAACGATCCCGACAACGTGCTCAAAGGGGCTGCCCCCTGAAATGAGATCCGCACCCGTCTCCATCGCATGGGCAGTAAGCCAGCCATCGTTGGTGGGAATGCCGCAGCCTTTCACTCGCAACACCGCGGCGATTCTGGAAAGCGGTCTGCGGTTATCGGTCCCACATCCACGAAGGACGAATACGGGCTGTCAAGAAAAGACCGAAGACCAGCGGTGCTCCACTCAAACTGGGTTCCTCGCCGGAAACCATACATCAACTCGCCAACCACGACGGCAGAGAACAATTCGCCGCGCCAACTCCATGACCTGCTCATGGCCCCGCAGGAGCAGGGAGTAGGCACTGAAACCCAGTAGAAGCCTCATTGCCAAGCCGTCTCGTCGATGGTCTCGAACTCCTCCAGGGCGCAATCAAACTCGTCCGCCTCTGTTGCAGTCCAGGTACCCATCAGATGGTCCAATGAGGAACCGATGGTATCCGTCCTTTCCGCACCATCTGCCAAGCCAGCCCCTTTCCGCATCAATTTGAGGGCGGCTTGATTCAGGGAGATTCCTTCCCGCTTTGCCAAACAGCGCAAACTGGCGTTCAGGTTGTCGTCGAAGCCTCTGACCGTAATTTGGTTCATTGGGGTCACCCCCTTGAGGCATGAATGATGCAATGTGCATCACTCTATCCGACCCCGGCGGGTGGATCAAGGCTGGAGTGACGAAAACCGCACCCAAGCCTTCCTCAATCCTCGCGACAATCATGCCCGCGGCCACACGAACCAGCCTTTGGTCGAAAAGGGATTCGCCGGACCAGAAGGTGGCCCGCACATGGACCAGACTCCCCCGAACGTGGGTGCCAGTATGTGGTACCAGACGACCCGGCACGACGGCAAACTCCGGCCCCACAACAACACATGTGCGGTCACGATGACCTGGCTGAACCGTCCCGGCAGGGCCAGCGTCAAGGCGACAGGTTTTGCTGCTTTGTAAAGTTGTGCTGGACGCGGATACCAATGCCGTGTGCAACATCCGCGAGCATATCCATGACGACAAGAGCACGTCGTGGACACCCTACCGGGAGGTCAAGTCCCTTCTCGCGAAGTGGCCCAGGACTGCGATGGGAATTGCTCCACCGGAACTCGAGTTGCGGGGGCGTGCCAACCCGTCCCTAACCGGGAGCAATTACCTCCGTCTGGACCAAACAGTACTGGTTAGGGGAACAGGTTCGGTGTTCTGTGGGCCTCAACGCGGAATCTCCAGCAAGGCGCGCCATTCGTCGGGACGTTGCCCTGCGGTCAGAATGCGGTCGGCGACGTCTTCAGGCGGTCCCTCTGCTAACCAGTGCGCCTCAATCAGGTTGCGGGCCTCCCAAGACAGGTCGGGCAATACCGCATCCAGGAACTTTAGGGTGTTCATCACTTCCCCTAGGCGAATGCCGTGCCGTTCGCGGTCGCTTGCGGGATCGCGCCAGAGTTCCTGGTTTGCATCCCACCATTGAAAGACCGGCATCTTCCCTGCTTCCGGTTGCAGCAGACGAACCAACGTTCCGCAGACTTGGAAGGACTCCGATGAGTCTGTGACAAGTTGATAATCCCCGTTTGACTCCAAACAGTACAGCCGGATGGTCGGGGAAATTTCGGGATCGCCCTGAAAAGGGTCCGGCGGTTCTCCGGGTTCAATCACCAGGTACTCCGCAATCCCGAGGGCGGCGTACAACCCCCTCTTGTCTTCCAAGTCCCGCTGCTCCGAGGTCGGCGACACCACCTCGGCCACCAGTTCCGGTACCGGATCCCCCTGCTCAAGATGCAGGACACGTCCCCGTTTGCCCCTCTCCCTGTCAGCAGGCCATGCAAGTTCCGGTGGCAGCACCACCAAATCCGGCACCACCTGCTTCTTTCCCTTCCCCTCACCGGTCAGCAAGCCCAGCATTTCCCCGATCCTCTGGTCGAAGTGCAGTTCCGGCTCGTTGGCCACGCGGTTGCCCAGCGCATCGCGGAGGGCCTGGACGATGAGGGCAATGAGCGATCCGTGGCGGGTGGCATTGGGGCTCACGAAACCATCCTCGTCATAGTCGAGCAGTTTGACGCCTTCGGCTCCATAGTCCGGGTCGGTCGTCCAGTCGCGCTCATATTCGTGAGCCACGTCGTATTCGTAGTCCGGGGCGTAATGGGACAGGCGCGCAAGCCCGGCACGCCACAACGCCGGATGGTCCAGACGGGCATCCAACCGCCGCTGCCGAACCATGCGTGCGGTGGCCGCGTCGACATCACCGTGCCTGGGGGGAGACCCCCAACCCCACGTGCCCGGTATCGTGCCCTCCGGCATTTCATCCGGGGCTATGGTCGGTACCGGCGACCGGCCCTGAACTTCAACCACAGCCATGCCCATCCTTCCGTTGGCTCTCCGTTTGGGGACCATTCTACCCGGAACAGGCACAGCCCAACCCGTCCCCTTGACAGGGGCAT
The DNA here is from genome assembly GCA_012271135.1 of Caldilineales bacterium. Lineage (GTDB taxonomy): Bacteria > Chloroflexota > Anaerolineae > Caldilineales > Caldilineaceae > Bin34. The sequence continues at coordinate 5,606 of JAAXGZ010000100.1, forward strand.
TTGTACAAAGATGCCACGGTGGGTGGCGAGGGATACGAAGGCATGGCCGGTCGGTACACTGCGGATAATGCCCTTGTCCAAGATATTTCCTGAATGAAGTACGTATTCCGGTCTGACCGGTGTGCTCCGGAGTATTGGGGAGCTATGGTCAGTGGCTGGGACCGTGGTTCAGGTAGTGACCACGGGCATCTGGACGGCGGCAGTAGGGCACGCTCGAAGTGAGGCCCACACCGACACGGACCTCCACCACCCATATGCCCGATATCGGCACAGTGCTACAGACCGGCCTTGCTCAACTCATCCTGCAACGCGCGCAATCGACGGTGGCGCTCCCGCAACTCGGTCATGAAGTCGGTCCACGTCGATTCCTGTGACATCTGTCGGTAAAGGTCCCGCACCTTGGCCAGATAGATACATGCCTCTTGGTATCTTTTCCGACCGCGAGCCTCTATCCACTTCTCCGCCTGTTCCCGGTAGATTTCAACCGCGGCCTGGGGGCGTGTCTCCGAAGCGGCCTGGGCCACTCGAATCAGCCGATCACCGGCATAGTGGGAAGTCCGCTCGAGTTGCCGCACCGATTTCAACGCCAGATCAATTTCGCCTTCGTTCAAGTAAACATCGGTCAACAGGCCGTATTGCCGGGCGGCGGCCCACTCGGCCAGCAACTCCGAGCGTGTTGCCTGCCAGATACCGAGGCGCTGGGACAACTCCCGTATATCCTGATACGCGGCAAGGTCGAGGCGTTGTTCGAGCAACTGTTTAGCCAGGACCAGAGCCTCGGTCAGTTCCCCGCGTGCCTCGTGTTGATCCTTGAGCCACGTCATCAAACCATGGTCATGGGTCGTCTCGATTCGTTTGGCCACCAACGGTTCCAACCTGCGGCCGTAGCCATGTGCGCCGAATATCCCCGCCAGGGTCAGCAAGTCCCAGTCCTTGGCAGGACCGGCCTCGACCAACGCCTCGTCCAACCGCCCCAGCGTCAGCAGGCGGTCCACCAAATCGTTCAAGCGGCCGCTGTCACGGCAGATCTCCAGGAAGGCGTCATCGTCCAGGTGGTCGTCCTCCAAGGCCAGCAGGAAGCCGCCGTACGCTTGGCGTTTATAGCCGTCGTACTGGCCATTGGCTGTCAGTATGGAGATCCGAATCCAACCGGCAATGACATTCTTTTCGTCACCGGCGGCATGTTTCAGTAGGAGATCCTCCGCGCCTTCCCCCAAACCGTACCCTCCAATATCCATGTCCGAACTGTATATTTCAAAGAGGGCTTCCAGAGCTTTCTCCCGGGCCACAGTGTCGCCGTCCCCGGCAGCCAGACAGTTCCCAAGCCCTTGGACGCACCGGTTCACTACGTCGTACAAGTACTCGCCTTCGTCGTCGTGCACCATCCCAAATTGCTCAAATACCTCCTGAGCCACCGCTTGGTACACAATGCCGGCGTTGGCGTAATCGGACTTGGCCAGGAAGTTGTCGCCGGAACCCAACACAATGTCAATGTCCCCGGCACCGCCCCATGTCCCGTCCCAATAGTCAAATCCGCTTCGGAAGGCGAAGGCTACCTGCCGACGGTAACTTTCCGGGTTGACCAAAGGCCTGTTCCGACCATTTTCGGGCGGAGTCGCCTCCAGTAGGGACTCCAAGTTGGGGTGAGCTTCCACCATTTGCTTAATGAGGGCAATCAGTTCCGACTTGCTGCGTCGCTCCAGGTTCGAATCCAGTTCTTCCACCTCCCGGAAGGAATCGGGTTGGTCCGACCAGGTAAGCAGCAACGCTGCAACGTGCTTGCAACGTCCGCCAAGGCCCACCGGGCAGGAACAATGGGCCTCCTTGATGCCTTCGGCGCCGCAAACAACCCACAAGTAGTAGGGTTGGGGTCTGGAACCTTGACACCAGGCCTTGAGGGTGTTGCCTTGAAGACGCGGGTCGAGGATGGCCCCACTCTTGAAGTAACTGCGACCGCGTTGGAAACTTCGTGAGCCTACCCAATCGGATGTGGCCCCTTCGCTCACTGAGGGGAAGGGATCGCGCATGATGTCCTGCTCCTTGTTTCTTTGCAATCCCACACAGACAGCCGCACAGGAGAGGTCCCTAACGGAAACACCTCTCACCGTACAGCCACCCTTGGAACGCGGACATTGCGAGCGCACTCCGAGCGGGCCAGATGCTGGGCACAGGGCGGACCGTCAGGCTCGTTGATAGAGGCATCCGGCTGCCGAGGTACGCCCTTTGCAGTTGCCACCGGGCAAAGGAAACAGTCAGTATAGTGGACAGTTGAACCGCGCGATCCGGCAATCCCGAGCCGGGCTACAGACCAGCGTTGCCCAACTCATCCTGCAGCGCTGGCAAGCGACGGTGGCGTTCCCGGAACCCGACCATGAAGTCGGTCCACACCGGTCCCTGGGACATCCGGCGGTAAAGGTCCCGCACCTTGGTCAAGTAGACGCACGCCTGCTGGTAGTTGTCCCGGCCGCGCGCCTCGACCAACCTCTCTGCTTGTTCCCGGTAGATTTCCAGGGAAGCCCGGGGACGTGTCTCCGCCGCGGCTCGGGCTACTCACATCAACTGGTCGCCACCATGGGAAAAAACCTGCTTCTGCTGTCGCACCGATTTCAACGCCAGATCTATGTCACCTTCTTCCAGATGGATATCTGTCAACATGCCGTATTGCCGGGCGGCGGCCCACTTGGCCAGCAACTCCGAGCGTAATGCCTGCCAGCCCCCAAGTTGCCGGGAAAGCTCCCGTACACTCCGGTACCTGTCAAGGCCGGGGCGTTGTTCGAGCAGTCGTTGGGCCAGGACCAGGGCCTCGGCCAATTCCCCTCGTTCTGCATATCGTTCCTTGAGCCACTCCACCAAACCATCGACGCGGGTCGTTTCAATTCGCTTGCCCAGCAACGGTTCCAGCCTACGGTCGCAGCCATGTTTGCGGAATACCCCCGCCAGGGTCGGCAAGTCTGATACCAATCCATTATACTGTCATTAC
>JAAXGZ010000109.1 GCA_012271135.1 Caldilineales bacterium
GGGAGCTTTACCTACCCCTATCAGCTGTCCCGCCTTCAGCCGGGCGCCGACCCCCCCCTTGTTCCAGGCCGCTTGGGCCCGTCGGTCCGCCTGCGGGTGACGGGGCCGGGGCAACTTCAGCCGGATCCCCAGCCGCGGCAGCGTGTACAGGCTACCCACGGTGTAGGCCACCCCGAACCGCTGTTCGATCCAGTCCCGCACCGCCTGCGCCGTCCCGAACACCCCCTTGGCCGCTTCCGCCACCAGCTGCGCCTGCTGGTCCTTCGTCAGGTAGGAGGGCTTGCCCGGACCGCCCCGCCGATGGGAGCGCACCGCTGCCAGGCCGCCTTCCCGGTACCAGCGCAGCCACTGCTGCACGGCATGCTGACCCCCACCCCGGCCGCCACCGCCGTCGGCCCCTCTCCTAGGCGCAACCGCCACAGCGCCTGCAGCCGCGTGCGCACTTCGGCTACGGCCTCGGGGACCCAGTCTACTCTGGCCTGACGGGTCATGACACACCTCACCTGCACCACGCTGAAATCAAAGATGTATCTATACTGCACTGGATTGGTATCATGCTGGGCTTCGTCCAAAGCCCAGCGGAGCAATTCCGGTAAATGTGAACCTAGTCTTTCTGAAAATCTATAGGCACCCGACCAATCAGAGAATCGGACTGGTAGTACACAATCAGACGTTTTATTAACTTGATTAGGTCATTTCGGTGGGCATAGGGTACGTACAAATCAAGGTAGTCGCCATTCTCCTTGGATAGTCTAATCCCTTTGGGCCAGAAAGTAATCTCGACCGACATTATCTTGGACCAAGATGTACAGGTCCGCCCCTTGGGTGCGATGTGGTATACGCCGTTGAGATCAAAATTCAATTGACCCCAAAACAAAGAAAGCTTGCCTCGCATGAAAGCCGTAAGTAGGGGGAGAGAAAGTACTACTGCTGAAGTGATACTTATATTTTGGGAGGCAAGAAAATGAATATCAACCAGGAGAGCTTCCTCATTCCTTGGAACGAACGCGAGCAACAGCGTGTACCAAGCACCAAAGGCCGCTATCGTTTGACCTATAATTATACCCCATGAAAAGTCAATTTGGATGGACTGGAACCTCCTTTTATAGCTCGCCACCAAGCCGATGCCGGGCCTGGTTCGAGAGTTTGCCTTTAGTAGCACGCTCGTTGAATCTACACCTGGAATGGCTTCCTCCAGTTGGCGTACAATTTCATCGTAGTTGTTGCTCTGCACCATGGTCATTTTAAATCTCCATGATTCATGGTTAATCTTCATGTCCTTGGATGTGCGGACAAAGGCAATCAAGGATCCGCTGGAATTGCGACAACAACCTATTATTGAATTGATTACCTACACCACCACCTGGCCTGTGATTGGCTCTCCGTTGTAGTGGGGTTGGGTTTCCATGGACTGTCCGGGTGCTACGGCTGAGTGGTGGATGGGCTCGACTCCCTGCAACAGCTTGCTCTCGGGTGGAGCCACAGATCAACCGGACGTCACCGTCGGGACTCCTTCCAGCTCTATCTCGCTCGCGAAATGGCAGGCAACAAACTGTCCTGGCGAATCGGGTACGGGTTCCAAGGCTGGGAACTCCTCCTCGCACACCGGTTGACGGTAGGGGCAGCGCGGGTGGAAGTGGCAACCTGACGGGGCGGATAGGGGGTCCGGCACTTCGCCCGTGAGCACCGGCTGCGTGCGCCGGAACCTGGGATGCGGCTTGGGCGATGCGGAGAGCAAAGCCGCCGTGTAGGGATGCTGGGGAGCCTCGAACAGCTTGCGGGTCGGGCCGGTTTCGACCAGCCTACCCACATACATCACGGCCACCCGGTCGGAGATGTGCTGCACCACCCCCAAGTCGTGGGAGACGAACAGGTAGGTCAACCCGAACTCCGACTGCAAGTCGCTCAGCAGGTTCAGGATCTGCGCCTGCACGGACACGTCCAAGGCGGACACCGGCTCGTCGCAAATGATCAGCTTCGGGTGCATCGCCAAAGCCCGCGCAATGCCGATGCGCTGGCGCTGGCCTCCGCTGAAGGCATGTGGATAGCGAACCTGATACTCGGGCCGCAGGCCAACGGAGGACATCAGGTGGCCGACTTGGTCCTCCAGGTCCTTGCCGTCTGCCACATTGTTGACCTTGAGCGGTTCGCCGATGATGTCGCGCACGCGGTGGCGGGGATTGAGGGAGGAAAAGGGATCCTGGAACACCAGCTGGATGTGGCGCCGAGCAACCTTGAGTTCCTCCCGATTCAGCTTGGCCAGGTTTCGGGGTTGGTCCAGGTGGAAGATGACGTCGCCGTCCGTGGGCTCCACCGCACGGATTACGGACTTTGCAATCGTGGACTTGCCGCAACCGGACTCCCCGACCAGCCCGAACGTCTCGCCCGGCTGGATTGTGAACGACACATCGTCCACGGCCTTGACCGTGCCGGCCTTGCGCTTGAACAACCCCTGCGAGAGCGGGTAGTACTTCTTCAGGTTGCGGACTTCCAGCAGGGGCGCGCCGTCACTCACCGAACGCCTCCTCGGCCGACATGCCTACGTCGGGGTCGTACAGAACGCAGGCTACCGTGTGGCCCTCCGCAACCTCAAGCGTGCGGGGCTTGTCCACATCGCAGATGCCGGGCTGCATCATTTCGCAACGCGGATGGAAGTGGCAGCCCTTGGGCAGGTTGAAGGGATCCGGAACGGTGCCCACAATCTGCTTGAGACGGTCCTGCTGTGCCTCGCCGATGTGCGGGATCGACTCCAGCAGGGCGCGGGTATAGGGATGCCGCGGGTTGTCGAACAGGGACCAGACCGAGGCGTGTTCCACGACCTCGCCCAGATACATGACGACCACATCGTCCGCCATCTCGGCAATCACGCCCATGTCGTGGGTGATGAAGATGATGCTGGTGCCGGTGTCGCGCTGCAGGGTGCGCAGCAGGTCCAGAATCTGGGCCTGAATGGTCACATCCAGGGCCGTGGTCGGTTCGTCGGCAATCAGGACCCGCGGGGCACAGGCCAGTGCCATGGCAATCATGGCCCGTTGCCGCATGCCGCCGGACAGTTCGAACGGGTAGGCGCGGAGGCGCTTCTCCGGGTCGGGAATGCCGACCTGTCCCAGCAGTGACACCACCCGTTTCTCTGCTTCCTTCGCAGTCATTTCCTCGTGATGCAGGATGGCTTCCCTGATTTGCCACCCGATCGTGTGTACCGGGGAGAAGGCCGTCATGGGCTCCTGGAAGATGATGGCAATCTCGCCGCCCCGCACGTCCCGCAGGGCCTGGCTGCCGAGATCCAGCGCGGTCAGGTTGACCACCTCATGATCCCGGTGCAGCAGGATTTCCCCGTCCTTGATCGATCCCGTGGGACCCACGATCTGCAGAATCGACTGGACCATTACGCTCTTGCCGCATCCGCTTTCGCCCACCACGCCCAGGGTCTTGCCCCGCTCCAGCGAAAGCGTGACTCCGTCCACCGCCTTGACGACGCCCTCATCGGACTCGAAGTGGGTGACCAGGTTGCGGATCTCCAGGACCGGCTCCGTCATGGTCGTGTCGGGGGTGTTGTCAGGTGGCATAGGGATCCATGGCGTCGCGCAGGCCGTCACCCAGGAAGTTGAACATCAGCACGGTGACGATTACGAACAGGCAGGGGATGAGCTTCCAGGGGTGGAGTGCCAACGTCACCACGTTCTGGGCGTTCTGCAGCAGGACTCCCCAGCTGACGGCCGGCGGCTGCATGCCTAGGCCCAGGAAGCTGAGGCCCGTCTCTCCGATGATCATGTTGGGCACCATCAGGGTCAGCGTCACAATCAGGTGACTCATGAAGGACGGCAGCAGATGAATGGACATGATGCGCATCTCGCTGGAGCCCACGAGACGCGAAGAGGTCACGAAGTCCTCTCCCCTGAGGGCGAGAAACTTTCCCCGCACCTGGCGGGCCAGCGGCGGCCAGGAGATCAGGGACAGGATGAGTGTGATGGCGAAGTAGGTCTTCACCACCGACCATTCCCGCGGCAGGGCCACGGCTAGGGCCATCCACAGCGGAATTGTCGGCAACGAGACAATGAAGTCGATTACGCGCATCGAAATCTGATCGGCAATGCCGCCGAAATAGCCGGCAATACCGCCAATGAGGAGGCCCAGCACAAAGCTGATCACCACGCCTACCAGACCCACCGTCAGGGAAATCCGGGCCCCGTACATGGTCCGCGTGAACAGATCGCGTCCGAGACGGTCCGTGCCGAAGAGGAAGACTGGGGCCCCGTCGGTGCCGAACAGGTGCCGGTCTGCGGGGAACAGGCCCCACATCTTGTATTCGAACTCGGGGTTGCGGTGTAGCAACCGGATGGGATGGCGCTCGCCTCCCTCCACGGGCGAATACACGGTTAGGAAAGTCTCCATGTCCAGGGTCGGTTCAATGTCTAGGACATGGGGTCGGGTGAAGGCGCCGTCCTCGGTGCGGATGCGAATGCGGCTGGGCGGCGCGTCCAGGTAGCCGTCAAAGCGATGCAGCGTGGAATACGGGCTCACGAACTCGCAGAAGAGGGCGAGCAGGTACAACACGCCCAGGACTGCCAGGCCAATCATGGCGGCCCGGTGCTTGCGGAAGGCCCACCAGATCAGTTGCCACTGCGTGGCGCGGAAGAACTCCTCGCCGGAGCCCTCCACGGTCTCGTGGGTTACGGGTACGTCAAGCTCCGCGAGAGTCATTCTTCAACATTTCCGAAACGAATGCGGGGATCGACCCAGACCAGCAACAGGTCGGCAATCAGGTTGCCGAAGATCACAAGCAGGGACAGGATCAGCGTGATGCTGCCGGCCAGATACATGTCCTGGGCCAACAGGGCATCGAACAGCACCGGTCCGGTCGTTTGCAGGTTCAGGACGATGGAGACTAGCACTTCGCCCGCCACGATGCCGGGCAGAATCCAGCCGATGGTGCTGATCACCGGGTTGATGGCTATCTTGACCGGATAGTAGAACAGTACCCGTATTTCGGGAATGCCCTTGGCCCGGGCCGTGACCACGTACTGCTTGCGCAACTCGTCCAACAGGTTGCCGCGCATGACTCTCATCAGCCCGGCCGTGCCGCTCAGGCCGATGAGCACCACCGGGAACCAGATGCGCGACATCAGGTCAAGAAACCGGGCGACGCTCCAAGGGGCGTCGAGGTACTCCGGCGAAAACAGACCACCCACACTCCAGTTGAACTGTGTGTACAGGACCCACATCATGATCAGGGCCAGCATGAACGGGGGAATTGAGACCCCGATGAAGCCAAGGAAGGTGAAGGAGTAGTCGAATAGGGAGTACTGGTTGGTGGCAGAGAAGATGCCGATCGGAATCGCCATCAGGAAGACGAAAATGGTGGAGGTCAGGGAGACGGCTACCGTTAGCGGCACCCTCTCGGCCAGGATGTCGGCGACCGGCTTGTTCCAACTGAAGGAGCGTCCCCAGTCGCCTTCCGTAACTATGTTGCGTATCCAGTAGAAGTACTGGTAGGTAATTGGGCGGTCCAGGCCGTACTGACGGCGCAGGGTGATGGCCAATTCATCGGAGACCTCGATGCCGGACGATTCGAGGTTGGCGATGTAGGTGCTCATAAAGTCGCCAGGCGGCAACTGAATGATCCAAAAGACCACGGCCGAGATTACGAACAGCATCGGGAACAGAAAAAGCACCCGGCGCGCAATGTAGGCAGTCAAGACGGATGGTCTCCTGGGAAGGTGACGCAGACCGGGGACTCGTGAACCCCCGGTCTGCGGTCAACAGATGTCTGCTATGGGCAGCGTACGAGACGGGTTACTCGTCGATGTACCACTCTTCCATGCCGTACATGATCACAATGCCCATTTCCTCAACCTGGCCCTTGGGCGTGTTTTTGATGCGCACGCTGGTACTGGTTGGGTAATAGGATTCCTCCACCGGATTGAAGGTCCAGTAGTTGTCTCGGATGTTCTGGTACAGCGCCTCGCGGGCGGCATCGCCCTCAGGGGTGCCGATGGGAGCCTGCAGGAACGCCGTATGGAGGTCGTACAGTTCGAGCACCTCGGCCGGGGGCTCCTCGCCCACCTCGCCACCGGAATTCATGTACTGCCACCAGAGGCGACCCCAGAAGTTTCCGGGCAGGTAGTCATCCCATCCTGCTGACGGCCAGATGTCCTCGTGGTTCCAAAGGGCCATGCCCTGGGTCTCGTTGGCGTTCCAGCGCTCGCGGATCAGGCTCCACTCGCCGGCCTTGACTTGCGTGTTGATGCCAACAGCCTTCCAGTGCTCGGCAATCATCTCGGTCATGGGCACGTGATCTTGGGAGATGGGGGCCGGCTCAAAGATGATCTCGAACGGTTCGCCGTCCGGTCCCAGTCGGTAGCCATCGTCGCCGCGTGCATCAAGGCCCATTTCATCCAGTAAGGCGTTGGCCCCGTCCGGGTCATAGGCAGGGACGCTGGTTTCATAGGCCGGCTTGGCAAAGGCGCCCAGATAGAAGGTCTGGATGATCTCGTCGTTGTTGATGGCAAGGTTCATCGCCTCGCGGAATCGGACATCCCGTGTGACCTGACGATACACATCGTCCTCGTAGGTCAGGTTCAGCATAAAGTTGATGGGAAGCCGGTGCATGCGCGGAATGAAGACGTTCAGGACACCGTCGTTCTCGGCCTGCTTGAGCAGGGGCAGGTTTTGCAGCGAGCTGCGCTCGCCCAGGTAGTCCAACTCGCCCGAGAGGATCTTGAGCACGGTGGTCTCACGGTCCTGGACCAGAACCATCTGCACATGGTCGATGTAGGGCAGCTGGTTGCCGGCCTCGTCCACCTTGAAGTAGTACGGGTTGCGGTCGAAGTTCCAGACGCCGTTGCCGAAGTCCACCATCTGCCAGGCGGTCAGGACCGGATGGCCAAAGCCATCCTCGTTGATGACCCGCCACAGGTTGTTGGGCATCTGCTTGGCATTGAAGAGGTTGTACCACTGGCCTTCCTCAATCGACTCGGCCTCCATCTTGGCCGCCAGTTCGTCCGCATCCGCGTAGTCCGCATGGAACTGCTTCAGGTAGTGGGCGGGCTTCAGGAAGTCCTGGTAGCCGCGCCACTGGGCGATGGCCAACTGGGCCGGGAAACTGCCGTACTGGCCGTCGAAGGTGACCGTGAAGGTGTGGTCGTCCAGGATTTCGACCGAGGCAAGGCCCGCTGACGGTGAGGAGCCGGTGCGCAGGTAGTTGGACGGAACGGCCGTGACCTCCTCGTTGGTGATCACATCATTCCACGTGAAGTCGACGTCCGCGGTGGTGACAGGTTCGCCGTCGGACCACTTCATGCCTTCCCGCAGGGACAACGTATAGACATTGTGTCCGTCGTTGGCCTCCCAGTCCTTGAGAACGTTGCCATAGATCCCCATGTCATAGTTGAAGGCACCAGGTGCCCAGACCAGAGGCTCAACGGAACCGATGTAGATGTGCGGATCGCCGCCGGGTCCTTCCTGGGGCAGGCGCATCGTGCCGCCGTACTTGCCGATCTCCGTGTCGTAGCTGACCACCAGCATGCGGTTGGTGACCACGAACGGCTCGGTCGGCAGGCGTTCCTCAACGGGGGGCAGTGTTCCGGCCGCAACCATTTCGGCCAGCATCGGCGATTCGTTGTAGGCGCCGTCGGCCATGGGTTCTTCTTCGGCAGCCGGTTCTTCGGCCATGGGAGCCTCTTCGGCCGGCATTTCCGCAGTCGGGCCACAGGCCGCGAGGGCGAGGGCCAGCGTACAGGCCATTACAGCCCAGCCCAGCCGGACCAGCTTGGAGCGATTTAACAACATGGGGCCTCCTCGGGTCCTGTTGTCGAGTTGGATTGGACAGCTTCAACGTAATGGAGCGATGTGGGGAGCCTCAAGTATACCCACATCGCCCAAACCCCTGACTTGCCTTGGCAAGGCCGGTTGGGACAGACCGTGTCCGAATCAGGGCGGTGCAGGTCCTGTGAGCAACCATTGGCCAATGGTTGCCGAAGTCGTTGGGGACCGGCAACACCATCCGCGGTCCCGATGTCAGTGGTGGTTTGTCCGCTTGACTTCCGTGGCGGCCGTATCCAGTTCGCAGGTTCCACCTCCACCTTCGGCCCAGTAGCTGATCATGCCGTTGGCGGGCTGGGTCGGGTACATACGCCGCATGGCCCGCGGGCCGCCCGCACAGGCCTCGACGATGGAGACCGGCACTTCGCCCGTTACGCTGCCGGACGATTTACGATTGGTGGTATAGGTGCAGTCGCCCGGGGCAACTGAATGATCAATGGACCAGGGCCGCAACCACGAACAGCATCGGGCACAGGCAGAACACCCTGTGCGTGATGTAGGCAGTCAAGGCGGTTGGACCCCTGAGAAGATGGCGCAGACCGGAGGCTCGCGAGCCCCCGGTCTGCGGTCAACAGATGTCTGCTACGGTCAGCGAACGAGACGGATTACTCGTCGATGTACCACTGCTCCATGCTGTACATGATCACGATGCCCATTTCCTCAACCTGGCCTACGGGCGTGTTCTTGATGCGCACGGTGGTGCTGGTTGGGTAATAGGATTCTTCAACTGGGTTGAAGGTCCAGAGGTTGTCTTTGATGTTTTTGTACAACTCAGCCAGGGCAGCGTCTCCTTCGGGAGTACCGATCGGCGCCTGCAGGAATGCCGTGTGACGTTCGTACAGTTCCTGCACCGCTGGAGGTGGCTCTTCGCCCTGTTCACCACCGGAAGTGTTGTACCGTCCCCACAGGAGTCCCCAACCTCTTTCAGGCAGGTAATCGTCCCAGCCCGCCGAGGGCCAGATATCTTCGTGGATCCACACAGCCGTACCCTGGGTCTCGTTGGCATTCTGGCGCTCGCGGATCAGACTCCACTCACCAGCTTTGACCTGGGTATTGATACCCACTGCCTTCCAATGTTCGGCAATCATTTCGGTCATCGGGATATGGTCCTGAGAAAGTGGACCCGGTTCAAAAAGAATCTCGAACGGTTCTCCATCAAGACCCAGGCGGAAGCCATCATCACCGCGTGCGGAGAGCCCCATCTCATCGAGGAGGGCGTTGGCCTTGTCCGGGTCGTATTCCGGGATACTCGTTTCATGGGCAGGAACCGCGAAGGCACCGAGATAGAAGGTCTGGATGATCTCATCGTTGTTGATGGCGTAGGTCATCGCCTGCCGAAACCGCAAATCGTTAACGATCTCGCGATATTGCTCATCCTCATATGTGAGGTTCAAATGGAAGTTGATGGGCAGCCTGTGCATTCTTGGGATGAACACATTCAGAATCCCGTCGTTCTCAGCCTGCTTGAGCAGCGGCAGATTCTGCAAGGAACTTCGTTCTCCCAAGTAGTCCAATTCACCTGAGAGGATCTTGAGCACGGTGGTTTCACGGTCCTGGACCAGAACCATCTGCACATGGTCAATGTAGGGCAGCTGGTTGCCGGCCTCGTCCACCTTGAAGTAGTACGGGTTGCGGTCGAAGTTCCAGACGCCGTTGCCGAAGTCCACCATCTGCCAGGCGGTCAGGACCGGATGTCCAAAGCCATCCTCGTTAATGACCCGCCACAGGTTGCCGGGCATCTGCTTGGCGTTGAAGAGGTTGTACCACTGGCCTTCCTCAATCGACTCGGCCTCCATCTTGGCCGCCAGTTCGTCCGCATCCGCGTAGTCCGCGTGGAACTGCTTCAGGTAGTGGGCGGGCTTCAGGAAGTCCTGATAACCGCGCCACTGGGCGATGGCCAACTGGGCCGGGAAACTGCCGTACTGGTCGTCGAAGGTGACGGTGAAGGTGTGGTCGTCCAGGATTTCAACCGTGGCCAGGCCTGCTGACGATGAGGAACCGGTGCGCAGGTAGTTTGACGGTGCTGGCGTGACCTCCTCGTTGGTGATCACATCATTCCACGTGAAGTCGACGTCCGCGGTGGTGACAGGTTCGCCGTCGGACCACTTCATGCCTTCCCGCAGGGACAACGTATAGACATTGTGTCCGTCGTTGGCCTCCCAGTCCTTGAGGACGTTGCCGTAGATCCCCATGTCGTAGTTGAAGGCGCCGGGTGCCCAGACCAGAGGTTCAACGGAACCGATGTAGAAGTGCGGATCGCCGCCGGGCCCGTCCTGGGGCAGGCGCATCGTACCGCCGTACTTGCCGATCTCCGTGTCGTAGCTGACCACCAGCATGCGGTTGGTGACCACGAACGGTTCGTTGGGCAGGCGTTCCTCCACAGGGGGAAGTGTTCCGGCTGCCACCATTTCGGCCAGCATCGGCGATTCGTTGTAGGCACCGTCGGCCATCGGCTCTTCGGCTGCAGGTTCTTCGGCCATGGGAGCCTCTTCGGCCGGCATTTCCGCAGTCGGGCCGCAGGCCGCGAGGGCGAGGGCCAGCGTGCAGGCCAATACAGCCCAGCCCAGCCGGGCCAGCTTGGAGCGATTCACAAACATGGGACCTCCTCGGCTTTTGTTGCCGATTTGGATTGAATGGCTTCGACGCAATGGAGCGATGTAGGGGAACCTTAAGTGTAACCCCCCCCCCGGATTTGGTCTTGGCAAGGCCGGTTGGAACAAGCTGCGTCCGAACCAAGCCGGCGCGGGCCCGTGGGCAACCAATTCCTACCGTTGCCGGAACCGGTGGATGGCCGTCAACACCATCCGGGGTCCCGGATTCAATGGTGGTTTGTGCGCTTGACTTCCGTAGCGGCCGTAGCCAATTCGCAGGTTCCGCCTGCGGCCCAGTAGCTGATCATGTCGCCGTCGGTCCGGGTCGGATACATGCGGTGCATGGCCTGCGTGCCACCTGCGAAAGTCTCGATGATTGAGTTGACCACCAGCAGGTGCAGAAACAGCCCCATCGTCCTTCCGGCGTTGAGTGGCTGGGTAGTCGGGCGGAGGGTGCCGGTGCCACCGTCCGATTGTCCAAGGTCTCGCTGGCCTGCACGAATTAGCTGTACGGCAACTGAACGATCAGGAACACCGCCGGGCGTGCGATACACGAAGCAAAGGGGTGCGGAGTCTGGAGTCTTTTGAAGAAATCCCCCTGCCGAGGACAGCGAGTTCTCGGCAGGGGGTTAGTGACCAATCCTTCAAACTACATCGAAGTGAGTTGTACTACTCGTCGATGTACCAATTTTCCATGCTGTACATAATTATGATGCCCATTTCATCGGTCTGGCCCTTGGGGACATTTTTGATGCGGGCGCTGGTGCTGGTTGGGTAATAGGACTCTTCAACGGGGTTGAAAGTCCAGAGGTTGTCTTTGATGTTTTTGTACAACGCAGCCAAAGCAGCGTCTCCGTCGGGAGTGCCAATTGGCGCCTGCAGGAATGCCTTGTGAAGTTCGTACAGTTCCTGCACCTCTGGAGGTGGCTCTTCACCCACTTCACCACCGGATTTGCTGTACCGTCCCCACAGGATCCCCCAGCCTCTTTGAGGCAGGTAATCGTCCCAGCCTGCCGAGGGCCAGATGTCCTCGTGGATCCACAATACCCAACCAGTGACCTCGTTGGCTTCTTTCCGTGTCCAGACTAGACCAAAGTCACCAGCTTTGAGCGAGGTATTGATACCCACTGCCTTCCAATGTTCGGCAACCATCTCGGTCGCGGGAATGTGATCCTGGGATACCGGTCCCGTCTCGAAAATGATCTCGAACGGTTCGCCATCCAGACCCAGGCGGAAACCATCGTCACCGCGAGCTGAGAGCCCCATCTCATCAAGGAGGGCGTTGGCCTTGTCCGGGTCGTACTCCGGGATGCCGGATTCATAGGCGGGTACGGCAAATTCACCAAGAAAGAAGGTATCAATGATTTCTTGGTTGTTCATGGCGTAGTTCATCGCCTGCCGAAACCGCAGGTCGTTGGCGATCTCACGATATTGCTCATCTTCATAGGTGAGGTTCAACGTCCAGTTGATGGGCAGCCTGTGCATTCTTGGAATGAACACATTCAGAATGCCATCGCCCTCGGCCTGCTTGAGCAATGGCAGGTTCTGGAGGGAACTGCGCTCGCCCAGGTAGTCATATTCACCCGAAAGGATCTTGAGGACAACCGTCTCCCGGTCCTGGGTTAAGACCATGTTGACATGGTCGATGTAAGGCAGCTGATTGCCGGCCTCGTCCACCTTGAAGTAGTAGGGATTGCGGTCGTATTGCCAGGAACCCGCACCAAAGTCCGTCATCACCCAGGGGGTCAAGGCTGGATGGCCGAATTTTCCATCGGTGGTTAGATCCCACAGTTCGGTGTAAACCTGTTTGATATTGAAAAGGTTGTACCACTGGCCTTCCTCAATCCCCTCTTCATCCACCATGACAGCCAGTTCGTCCGCGTCCGCATAGTCGGCATGGAACTGCTTCAAGTAGTGGGCAGGTTTCAGGAAATCCTGATAGCCACTCCAACGGGCAATGGCTATCTGTGAAGGGAAACTTCCGTACTGATCGTCGAAGATGACCCTAAACGTGTAGTCATCCACGATTTCAACGGAGGCCAATGCGTTGTCCGCACCTGATGCGGTGCGCAGGTAGAGGGGTGGGGCTGGCGTGATTTCCTCGTTCAGGATCACATCGTTCCAGGCGAAGTCAACATCCGCCGTGGTGAGGGGTTCACCGTCCGACCATTTCATGCCTTCACGCATATGCATGGTGAAGGTGCTGTAGTTGTCGTTGGCTTCCCAATCCCTGAGCACGTTGCCGTGGATCCCCAAGTCGTAACGGAAGCCGCCGGGCGCCCAGACCAGGGATTCGTTCATTCCAATGAAAAGACTTGGATCTCCACCAGGGCCTTCCTGGGGCAGCACCATGGTCCCGCCGTACTTGCCGATCTCCGTGTCGTAGCTGAGGACCAACTTTTGGTTCGTCACCACGTACGGTTCGTTGGGCAGGCGTTCCTCAACGGGGGGCAGTGTTCCGGCCGCCACCATTTCGGCCAGCATCGGCGATTCGTTGTAAGTGCCGTCGGCCATCGGTTCTGCGGCAGCCGGTTCTTCGGCCATCGGAGCCTCTTCGGCCGGCATTTCGGCAGGCGGTCCGCAGGCCGCGAGGGCGAGTGCCAGCGTGCAGGCCAATACAGCCCAGCCCAGCCGGGCCAGCTTGGAGCGATTCACAAACATGAAACCTCCTCGGCTTTTGTTGCCGATTTGGATTGAATGGCTTCGACGTAATGGAGCGATGTAGGGGAACCTTAAGTGTACCCCCCCCCGGATTTGTCTTGGCAAGGCCGGTTGGAACAAGCTGCGTCCGAACCAAGCCGGCGCGGGCCCGTGGGCAACCAATCCCTACCGTTGCCGGAACCGGTGGAAGGCCGTCAACACCATCCGAGGTCCCGGGATCAATGGTGGTTTGTGCGCTTGACTTCCGTGGCGGCCGTGTCCAATTCGCAGGTTCCGCCTTCGGCCCAGTAGCTGATCATGTCGCTGTCGGTCCGGGTTGGATACATGCGGCGCATGGCTTGCGTCCCGCCGGCGAAAGCCTCGACGATTGAGTTGTCGGCAAGGACGCGCAGGAGCATGCCGCCATCTTCCTGCAGCTGGGCAGCCTGGTAGTCGGGCAGGGGGGCCTTCTCCACGGTTCGCCGGCCCAGGGTTTCGCTGGAGCGCGTGGTGTCGATGAAGAGCACCTGTTCCCGGAGATCCACGCCAACCACGGTTTGTTCCTCGCCTCCCGGCGAACGGCAGACGGTTACGCCGAAGCGGTGGGCATCCTTGGGCATGAACCAGGCGCAGATGTCGATTTGACGGTTGTGAAGGCCGTCCACGAGCACATCGGAACCATTCTCCAGAGTCAGCCGACGGTTGTCGCCGCCGTAGGTGATGTCCTGCAGTTCCTCGATCGGCTGCAGGTGGATGCGTCCCTTGTCCATGACCATGACGGAGGGGAAGGTGAAGGTTCCCGACCAGCCGCTGGCTGGCTGCTCGGTCTCCCGGTCGCGCTCGTCGCGGGCCCAGGCCCACATGATGCGGCGGCCCTTGTCGTCCAACAGACTCTCAGGGGCAAACCAGCCGTTGTCCACCCAGCTCATCTGTTCGTGGTACTCCGGATAGAACTGCTCGTTGCGCCATTCTCCGATGTAGTAGCGGCATCCAAGCTCGTGGCTGATGCAGAGCATCACCCACTTGTCGCCCATGGGAAAGAAGTCCGGACAGGAGATGTCCTCGTGCAGGTCCACTCCTTCCAGGGGATGGGCCAGGAAGTCGCCCACATGGTCCCAGGTCGAGTGCAGGTTGCGGGTCTTGAACACCGATGCCGTGTGGCCGCCGAAGATTCCGTAGTAGGTGCCGTCCGCATCCATCCAGCCGTGCGGATCCCAGGATGACCAGCCTTGGCTGCCGGTGCGGCGGCCGCTTTCGTCCTGGACGGGCACAATCGGATTGGCGGGCGACTTGCGCACCTGCTCCAGCCAGTGGTCGCTGGCCGTGGCGATGCTGTTGCCCTGTTCGGTGCCGTGGTACAGGAAGACGGCTTCGCCTTCGCCGTGGAAGCAGTTGCCGCTGAAGATGCCGGTTTCGGGACTGTCGGCCGTGGGGGTCAGCCACGGCAGGTGATGTTTCCAGTGGAGCCAGTCGTGGGATGAGACATGACCCCAGCAGTGCTCGCCGTGCCGCTGGTAGATGTAGCCGAGATGCACGTTGCCCTGCCAGAAAATCGCGCCGTTGGGGTCGGCCGGATGGGCCAGGCCCTCGGGTACCACGAAGTGATAGCCGGGACGGTGGGGGTCGCGGAGCAGGTGTTCGCGCACGTCGCGCGCAGTCTCAATGTCTGCCTGGGTGATTTGGTAGGGCACTGGGCACTCCGATGGCTTCGAATCCGGTATCAAGCACGGTGAATACCGCCGGGAGCCATTATAGGAGCGCGGGCCTCCGGGTCGGCCTCCGGTGGGCAAGGGACGTATCCGGACTCAAGGCACGGCCAAGTTCTGTACCCCGCGGTTACTTTCCATTCACGTTATGGATGATTATCATTCATGTCATGAATGACTTTCCTCACCCTCGCCTTGCCTTGCCCAGCCTCCGCGAGAGGCTGGATGCCATGCCGGCCGTCGTGGTTACGGGTGCCCGGCAGGCGGGCAAGAGCACGCTTGTCCGCGACTTGGCGGGAGGACGCCGCCGGTATTGGAATCTTGACGATTGGGAAGTCCTTGACTTGGCACGAAGTTCGCCCGACGTACTCGTGCAAGGTTCCGAACCCGTCACTATCGACGAGATTCAACGGGAGCCGGACCTGCTCGTCGCCGTCAAGCGCGAAATCGATCGGCGCAGGGAGCCAGGGCGGTTCCTGTTGACCGGATCGTCCGATCTGCTCATGATGCGCGATGTGTCCGAGTCGCTGGCCGGACGTTCCAGCTACCTGACCCTGTGGCCAATGACCCGTCGGGAAATGTTGGGGACAGGTACCTGTGGGATTTGGGATCACCTGCTCCAGAACCGCGATTCGGACTGGGAGGATGTGCTCGCCGGGCATTCTGTTTCTCGGGACGACTGGCGGTCGCTGGCCGTGCGAGGTGGGTTTCCGACACCCTCAATCCACATGCAGATGTCTCGGGCACGTGAAATTTGGTTTGAAGGCTACGTGCGCACCTATGTGGAACGGGATCTGCGGGAGCTCTCCGTAATTACCGGGCTCTCCGATTTTCGACGATTTATGCGGGCGGTCTGCCTGCGAATCGGCCAGTTGGTCAACCAGACCAAGCTGGGACGCGACGTGGGCCTCCCACAGCCCACGGTGCACCGGTGGTTGAACCTGCTGGAAACCTCCTACCTGTTGGTTCGGGTGCCCGCCTACGCAGCGAATAGGACCAAGCGGCTGATCAAGTCGCCGAAGTTCTACTGGAGCGACACCGGCCTGGCCATGCACATCGCGCAGGAACCTGAACCTCGCGGTGCACATCTGGAGAACCTGGTGTTGAGCGACCTGTTGGCATGGCGGGACATACGGTTGGACCGCGCCGGGATCTTCCATTGGCGGACCGTCGGTGGTGAAGAGGTCGACTTCGTTATCGAAACGGCAGACGGTCTGCTGCCAATCGAAGTAAAGGCAACAGCGCGGCCGCGCCTGGGAGATGTATCGAATCTCCGGTTGTTCAGGCAGGAATACGGGGAACAAGCCCGATCCGGCCTGTTGCTGCATACGGGCGAGGAGGTGGGTTGGATCACGCCCGAAGTTCTGGTGGTGCCGTGGTGGCGGGTCCTGTGATCCGGGACATTCGCAGAGCGTTCGGCGATGCTGCGGCAACCAACAAGTTGCCGGTGGGCAATCTGGCACCGGCGACAAAGTTGCTTTGGGGTGACGCGGACCGCTGTCGGTCACTCGGTTCACCCACTGTTCTCGCTCAATCGCCCAGACACGTACTTGTGGATGATGCTCGACAGTAGCGTCTGGTAGGGTATGCCTTCTTCCCGCGCTCTCGCGTGAACGAGCATGTAATCGCGTTCCGTGACGCGCAGATTGACCCGTCTGGTCTTTTTGAAAGTGCTTTGGGCTGCCTCCCGGGCATCCTCCATCTCCCGGTCAGCGTCGGGTGCCGGGCGTAATTCGCCCCTCTCGAAGCGGTCCAGAATGTCCCGCTCCTCCGCGTCCATGTCGTAGTTCGTCACGGTTGCCTCCTGCTGTATTTCCTTGTGGCTTTGCGGCTGGGAATGATCGTCTTCAGAAATCGGGTGCCATCTGGCTGTATTACGAACGGAACCAGGTGAACGTACGCTTGGATGGCAACTATGTAGATGCTTTGTCCGGGATAGCGGTCCTGGTTTGGATGAACCAACACATCCAACAGAGCGCCCTGCTCTATGGCGGATACCACAGTCTCAAAGGAGATGCCCCGCTGCTCAATGAGTTGCTGGTTCTTCTGCCTGCTCCAGTCGAAGGTGTTGCTCATGGAAATATTGTCGCCTAATGTGTGCGTTTTGTCAACACTGCTCTGCTGTCGGATTGCGCCTCATACCTCCACGAACGCTCCTGGCTCCACCCCCGGAATGTCCGTCCGAACATCCTCGGGCGAGTGGACCACGGTCTGGCACCCTACGGCAAGGCCGGTTCACGCCTGCAGAGAAGAACGCCTACTTCCGCTGAAAGTAGCAGAGACACCATAGGGTACAGACGTGGTACTCGGCCGTGCGCCGCGGCGGCGGTTCGGACAACGCAAATATGGCGGTACCCGCATCCCGTATGACAGGAACGGCTTGGGAGAGCCTTGAGTGCACTCGTGATCCCAGTACACCCGACCTGGCGGTGCACGGTTGGGACGGTGTCCCCGTTACCCCACTTGGATGCAGCCGAACATTGCAAAATTAGATCGAAAGTTCAAGTACCGTGGTATGCTGGCGCGCATCGGTGGGTCTTGTTGATGGTTCCAATGCATCATGAACGACGTGGTAGAGGCCAAGCTGGGCGGCTTCATCAGGGAAAAGCTGACGGAGCGCTTCAAGGACGACTTTGTGTTCGATCCCATCCTGGTCCGCGAGGAGGTGGACGAGTACGGGGATCCCTATCTCCACACATACATCGTGTACGACGGTGATGACAGCAAGTGGGATACGCGCTGGAGGCTGTCCTTGACCCGGTTCGTCTGGCCGCTGTCAATCGAGCTCGGGTATGACAATGTTCCCATGCAGTCGTACATCGAGAAGTCTGACTGGCTTGAAAACCCCCATACGTTGCAGGAACACTGGTAGTGTCGCCGGACGATTTGCTCAATATGGCCGAGGGTCTGGCTACGGGTGCGGTGTCCCACAGGCGTGGGAGGCCTCGACGATCAGATCTCAGCCGGGCTGTCAGTTCAATCTACTATGCGCTGTTCCACACTCTGGCTGCGTATGGATCTGATTTGCTTGTCGGTCGTACCAAGGACCCCCGAAGCGAACCCGCGTGGCGACAGGCCTATCGGGCCTTGGAACACGGAAAAGCGCGCAACCAGTGTCGACGCAAGGAGTACATTGCCAAGTTTCCCGGCGCGGTGGAAGATTTCGCCACCTTGTTTGTCCACATGCAACGGTTGCGCCACTTGGCCGATTACGACCCGGACACCTCGTTTTCCCGTTCGGAGGTGCTTCAATGGTTGGACGACAGCCGGGATGCCCTTCACGACCTTAGTCGAGTTCCGGATAAGGATCTGTTCCATTAATCGGCACACTTCGGTACCGATGCCGGTAATTCGCTCTCGGTTGATGGGGGCGTGGTTGCAGGCCCCCGCAACTCGAGTCCGGGTGGAGCAGTCCCCACCGACAGCCTGGTTCGTTCGACGAGCAGGGCCTTGACTTCCCTGAATGGCGTGTACAACGTTATCTCGTCGTCGTACAGCCTCGCCAGAATGTTGCAGGCGGCATTGGCGTCCGCGTCCAGCACAGCCCCGTCGCAACAGTAAAACCGGTCCCATTGCCGTCGGCCCTGCAACAGGCCCGTGCGGGAGTCGATTTGCGATGTGTAGGCCGGATTGACCAAGGCCGGCGCAGAACCTCTGCGCCGAGATATTGAAGTGAGTGTGTCCGCCATCACGCCCTTGACCCAGCCGTTCAGACGACGGTTGGTGTCCCTGTGGCGATACCGGGCGGACTTCATGGGCGCCGTCAGGTCTTCGCAGGCGATGGTGCCGGCCTTGTCCACGACGGTGTGGGCGGCCTGGCACAGATGGTTGCGCGCCCTCTTTTTGTGTTGGCGCTTGCGCCGGTTCCACTTGTTGCGGCCCAGGTTGTGCCGTCGGATGTTGTCGGCCTTGCGGTGGTGGCCCTTGGCCTCGTGCTTCTCCGCCACCGACCGAAGCTGGTGGCGACGTTGGCCCTTGACCTTTTGGTGATCGCTTTCCGCAGCCAACAGGTCGCCCAGACCCTGGCCGTGCCGCTCGCCGTCGCTGTCCGTGTAGGCTTCGGTGTAGCCCTTGTCCACGCCCACGGTGGCGTCCCCGCAGGGGCGCGTGCTGCACACCTCGGTTTCGTCCACCGCGTAGTGGACGGCCACCTGCCCGTTGGGTTGCAGAATGATGCGCAGGGTGCCGGATGGCAGGTGCGTACCCTTGAGCGGAATGGCAATGCGTTGCCCTCTCTCCATGCCTTGCAGGTACACCCAGGCCCGACCCTTCCAAACCTTCGTGGTGTAGGAACCGCTGTCGGCCACGATCTGGTTCGTCACATGGGAACGACCGCCCTTCCAGCGCTTCCGCATCTGCCGGTGCAGGAAGGAATCCTCGGTCCAACGATTCCGCTTGAGCAGCGAGTATAGGCGTTTGCGTTCGGCATCGTCGTTCCGGGTGCGGTGCCGGATGGCGCGCTTGACCTTCACCTTGGCCGCCTCCCGCGCCGCCGCCATGTCGCCCAGCGCGTCGGTCAGCACGGCCTTGCCCAGCCGCGCCGGCAACCCGTGCCAGTCGTAGCCCTCCGCCATCCAGTCGTCGCGCACGTCGTAGGGGGATTGCCGGACAGTGGATACCCCACTGCACCGGCGCCAGGCATCTGACCGCACCTGGCCGCACAGGACGGCCATCTCGGACAGGCGGCTGTACTTGGACGCGTTCAGTCCCTGGCTGTGCAGGATGCGCGTGACCTTCGCCGGCTTAGCCATCGGATACGGCCTCGCGTATCTGCTTCCGGTACCGGCGCAACCCGTACAGGCGGCCGGAGAATGCATGGACCACGGCCATCAGATCCTCCACCAATTCCGCCTGCGGCGACAGGGACGGCTGGTTGACCACGCGGATCTCGCAGCCGTGGGTCTCGGCAAAGTACGCGAACCAGTCGAACCCGAACCGGCAGAGGCGATCCTGGTGGGCGACCAGCAGGAGACCCAGTTCGCGTTTCTCAATCCGTTCCATCAACGCACGGAACACCGGCCGCTTGAAGTGCATGCCACCGCCGATCTCGGTCAGCCAATCGTCCACGGCAATGCCGGCCCCCAGGCAGAAGGCTTCCATCGCTTGCTGCTGGGAGCGCAGATCGTCCCGCTGCGACCGGCGGGACACGCGGCAGTAGACCGCGGTGCGGCCCGGTTCCTGTGCCCGCTCCACGCCGAAGTACCGATCCACGTCCGCGTCCGTGTAGTAGCGGTGGCCGGACGGGGTGCGCCGAGCCGGCAGCTTGCCGTTCAAACTCCACGCCTTGACCGTGTTCTTGTGAACCCCAATCTTGGCCGCAAACGCAGCGGCACGGTAAATCTTCATGTCCGCATGATGCCACATCGTGCCGTTCAATGTTGAATTACTGCACTAACCGTGCTCTCCGCGCGTTTGTAGTATATTTGCTGCTTCCGATGAGGGAACGGGTCGCGGTACCAAGTCCGGCACTTCGCAGCCGAAGCGGCTTGACTTAATCCGGATTCTGAAGGGTTGTGTAGCTGCTCCGCGTTTGAGGGTGGTTTCAGGCTGTCGAAACGCTTGGCGACTGTATCCGCTGATCTGCATCCGGACTTCAGTCATCCGGTACTTTGTTCGTCGGTAGCACGGGCCAACGGTAGCGCGGCGAACACCAATGCCGCTGCAACGAACAGCGACCCGATGTAGTAGATGGTTGCTGCAAAGCCCAACGTCTCGTAAAGGGCTCCGGCGATGATTGGCGAGAGCACCGCCATCAGGAAGCCGATACAGGCCACGATACCCAGACCCGTCGAAGCCACTTCACTGCCAACCACATCAAAGATGGCTGCGGTCAGGATGGGCTGATCGGGGTAGAGAAACAATCCCAACAGCGCGATCATGATGGTCAGCGGCATCCCGGTATCGAAAATGGTTAGGGCGAGGGCAACCAGACAGGACCACAACAATCCGGGAACCAGCACATTCTTGCGGCCCAGCCGGTCCGACAGGAGGCCGGCCACCGGTTTGGCGAACAATCCGACCGCAATCAACAAGCCCACATGAAAACCGCGCCCCGCTGTGCCCATCTGCAGTTCGTTGCCAAGATACAGGGGCAGGATCGTGACCAGCGCCACCAGCGCCATCGCGCGAAAACCCCGTACGACGGTCAAACCCCAAAGCGCCGGGGTTCGCAGAAGGCGTTTGGTGGCCTCTACGCGCTGTGAGACCGCCACCGTTGGCTGTTCCTTGGTCACTCCGATATTGCGAAAGGTCCAGATAGCCATTGTTCCCAGGAACAAGGGAATCACTGCGTACGCGCTGATCAATTCCCGCCAGCCGAGGAACACCAGCAATGCTCCTGTGACCACGGGGCCGGCCACGTCGCCAACGCTGCCCCCAACGCCGTGTGCGGCCAGAACCGCACCCCGCCGGTGCGGAAAATGGTGGGACAGCGAAGCCGATGCCGGCAGATGCCAAATGGAGTGGGAGACTGCCACCACCGCCATGCCGACCAGCAACAGTGGATATACCGGGGATACGCCTATGACCAGGCAACCCACCGCAGCGATGCCCAAGCATGCAGCCAAGAGCTGTCCCCAGTACCGCCTGAGAATGTCAACCACCACGCCTCCAGGCAGGGCAACCAGACCGGAAGCCAGTTCCCGGGTCGACAGGATGCCTCCAACCCCCACGGAGTTGAGTTGAAACGCAGTCTGGATTTCCGGCAACGCCACCACGAAGCTCTGAACAATCCAGTGGAACACGGTATGCCCGGTTGCCAGTCCGGAGACGATGAGCCGACCGCGGGGCGCAGATTCCTGTTTCTCAGGAGAAGATTCCATTGCGCGATATCCCATGCTATGAACCGAGCCGCAATTCTGCTTCATGGCTATGCCGACGCAGGAATCTCACTCATGCACCGTGCTTCGCCTGTCCAAGTGGTTAAGCTCCTGGTCGAAGGGAAAGGAGGCCACTGGGTGGTTTGCTGGTTCTCGGCACCCCATCACAAGGAATTGTGGTATTTGTACCCGTCGCCTCTGCTGCCCGGCGCGCTCTAAGTATGTCTATGCCTCCGGCTTCCCAACCCGAACTACACTGCGATGATGATGTCCTCTGAAGGCTGCAAACCCATTCCACAGGTTGCCGGCTACCCGGTGATTGGCACGCTTGAGCCGAAGCGGTATGACCTTCTGACGCTTGTTCGCAGGCAGTACGCCCGTTTGGGACCGGTCTTCCGCATCAGCTCGTTCAACCGAACCTCGGTCGTGCTTGCCGGACTGGAGGCCAACCGGTTGATGCGGACCGAAGGGCATCGCTTGTTCACGTCCGTTCCGGCCTGGATCGAGTTAAATCGGGCCTTTGGCGGCGACAATCCCGTCCTGTTGTCGATGGATCCGCCGGACCACGGCAAGATCCGCTCCGCATTGAAACCCGGATACGCCGGCTCGGCCCTGTATCCCCGTATGGAGCAGCTTCTCGAGAGTCAGTTGCGCCTCATTCAGGCTTGGCCGATGGACACGCCCATCAGCGTCTATCCCCACATGAAGCGGCTTGTCTGCCTGCTGCTCGGCTACTTGGCGACCAATGAGGATCCCGGCGAAGTGTTGGATGACATCATCTTTCTCTTTGAGGCGGTGATCAAGATCCATGTATTGCGCACTTGGCCCGGGTTCGCAAAACACCTGCCCAACTACCTCCGCTCGCGGCGCAGAGTGTTGGCGATGACCAAGCGCATCTGGGAAGAACGGTATGCAGAGGACATGCTCAATGAAGCCGGAGATTTCGTCGCGCTCGTGCGTTCCGCCCAGACGGAGTTCCCGGAACTGTTGACGGACAACGACGCCCGTGCTTCCATCATGGGACCTTTCATTGCCGGCATCGACACGGTCGCCGCCGGGATCTCCTTTTTGCTCTTCAACGTGCTCAGCCGTCCCTGGTTGCAGGAGGCGGTCGTTGCCGAGGCCGACGCGGCGATGGCTGACGGTCTCCCAACGCGGCAGTCGCTGCGACGAATGGACGTGACCCGCCGGGCGGCCATGGAGACGTTGCGCATGTTTCCGCCCACGCCGGTTCAGCCGCGCGTGGCGAAGTGCGATTTCGAGTTTCTGGGGCACCGCATTGAGGAAGGGGAACGTCTCATCATCGCCCAGTGCATGACGCACTACCTGCCCGAATTCTTCCCCGATCCCGAACGTTTCGACATTGACCGCTTCACTTCGGAACGACGGGAACACGCCCAGGCGGACGCCTACGCTCCCTACGGACTTGGTGCTCACACCTGTCTGGGCGCCTCCACCGCCGACTTGCTGTTCCTGATTGTCTCGGCGGCACTCTTCCATCACTGGCAGGTCGAAATGGATCCGGCCGACTACAACCTCAAGGTGGCCATGCTGCCGCTGCCGGCCCCGGACGACAGGTTTCGGATGCGCCTGACGGAGGTGCGTCACACGCCGGTGACGTGAGCGGAGCCGTTCCGAAGTTCACACCGACCTGGAGCATGCAGGGACGATGTCGCCGATGACCAAACTCCGACTGGCCGCGTACATTGGGTGATACGATCGTCAGGAAGGTGAAGCATGCTGGAGGAACAACAAGGGCATGGCTGACCAGATTCAGGAGAAGCTCGGAGGATTCGTCCGAGAGAAGCTGGAGGAGCGCTTCCGAGACGCTTTCATATTCGACCCCATTCTCGTACGCGAGGAAGTTGACGAGTACGGAGATGCCTATCTGCACACCTACATCGTCTATGACGGAGACGACAGCAAGTGGGATCCATCGTGGATGGCGGGTTTGACCGAACGGATCTTGCCTGTTTCGATCGAACTTGGATTTCCGAGCATCCCGATGCAGTCATACATTGAAAAGGCAGACTGGCTGGAGCATCCGCATACTCTCCAAGAGAATTGGTAGTGTCGCCTGAGGATTTGCTCAATATGGCGGAGGGCTTGGCAACAGGCGCAGTCTCCGCCAGGCGCGGCAGGCCGCGGAGAGCCGATCTGAACCGGGCAGTCAGTTCAATCTACCACGCGCTGTTTCACTGCTTGGCTGCCTGTGGGGCCGACCTGCTCGTGGGCCGTACCAAGGGTTTTCGCAATGAGATTGCTTGGCGGCAAACCTATCGGGCATTGGAGCATGGGAGGTTGCGGCAGCGATGTTCCCACACCGGAAACATCGCAGAGTTCCCCCATGAAGTCAGAACATTCGCGTTCTTAATTGTCCAGATGCAACGAGCGCGTCATCTTGCCGACTATGATCCCGAAGCCCTGTTTTCCCGTTCCCATGTGCTGAAGTGGGTGGCTGTCTGCCGGGATACCATCGCGGATTTCAATCGCGTGGGCGTTCAGGATCGCCGGGCCTTCGCCGTCTATGTGCTCCTTCCGATGAGGAAGGCGTGATCGAGTCTGGGTTTGGTCCCCGAGCTGCGGGGGCCGGTTCTCCCTGACAGCAGTTTGGCTCCGCCGCGGCGGAGCACGTCCGGCGGGTTGGTTGGATACCGATGAAGCCGAAGTGTCGGTTCGATCCGCCCCAATCTCAATGAAGGGTGCTGCCGGAATGGACATGTTCCTGATCGGTCAGATCCAGGCCACATCTGTGGAAGACTCTCTACAGTAATGGCGCAACCTCACCATGAGGCCGATCGATAGTCTATGGAGCAACACAACGTGCGATTTACAACTGTTCTGAGCCTGATCCTGGCGACATGGATGCTCACGTCTTGTTACCTGCCGGAGACCATGACCTCCGCGGGATGCACGCCGGACAACGTTCTGGACTGTTTGGTCGAGCTGCAGGAAGGTAGCGCGTCGGAAACCGAAGGGGAGACGGTCGATGATGTGGAGTGGCCGTTGCCATCCACCGAGTTTCTGGAAGCCTTTGATCCCGCCGCTCCGTTCCCCCTTGATCCCGTAGTGATCACCGGCCGTCTGGACAATGGCCTGACTTGGTACATCGCACCGAACGACGACCCCCCGGACCGAGCCCGCATTGCATTGGCGGTAGGTGTGGGCTCGCTCCACGAGGATGACGATCAACTGGGTGTTGCGCACTTCCTGGAGCATATGCTGTTCAACGGCACCGAGAACTTCACCCAGGAAGAGATGCGCCGCTTCTTCGAAGCCAACGGCATGACGATGGGGCCCCACGTCAACGCCGGCACGAGCTTTGAGCGTACGACCTACTATCTGGACATCGACACGTCCAACCAGGAACTGATGGACAACGCGTTCGTGATCCTGGGTGACTGGGCCATGCGCGGCCTGTTGGAACAGGAGGAGATTGACAAGGAGAAGGGCGTCGTCGAAGAGGAGTGGCGGTTGGCCACGGAGAATGCGAGCGGGCGCATTCAGAAACGAATCTTCGAGGTGGTGCTTGCCGGTTCGCGCTATGCCGACCGTGATGTGATCGGCGACATGGATATCATCAACGGATTGACTTCCGAAACCGTCAGGCGCTTTTACGAGGATTGGTACCGGCCTGATCTGATGACGGTCGTGGTGACGGGAAGTGTGGATCCGGAGTGGGTTGAGGCCCGCATTCGGGAGCAGTTCGGTGACATGCGCATGCCACAGGACCCGCGGCCCTCGCCTGAATCGGCCATCATGCCCATGGAAGGCATGACCGTCGCGCCCTTCAGCGATCCCGAGTTTCCCTTCGTGTCAGCGCAAGTGTTTCAACTGGTGGAGACGGAGCCGTTTGAAACGTTGGGAGATGCCAGGCGTCGGTTTGTCGAGAGCTTGGCCCAGGCCATGTTGAACGAGCGGCTTGATCGCATCAGCCGTGAGCCCGATTCGGCATTTCAGTACGCCGGTTTGAGTTCCGGCGAACTCGGAATTGGCGGTGTCTCCCTGGCAAGCCTCTATGTCCAGCTGGCCGAAGACAAGGCTCTGCTTGGGTTTGAAGCGGCTCTCACCAATTTGAGACAGGCCATGGAACACGGCTTTACGGATGGTGAACTGCATCGGGCCAAACTCAATCTTCTGGAGGCCTATGCCAGCGACTTCGAGGCCTTGGAGACACGGCGCAACCGGCAAATTCAGGGAGGGATCCTCAGCCTGGTCCAATACGGGGATCCGTTCAGCGGCATAGCGTTCGAATACGACTTGGCGAAACACTACATCCCGACGATCACGCTTGCCGATGTGGATGCCTACATAGCCAACGCGCTGGACGTCAACCGCAGCCTCATCTTGTGGGTAGGGCCCGACAAGGACGATTTTCAACTTCCGGACGAGGCCGCGGTACTGGCCGCGGTGGAGGCGGTTGGCGATATGGCAATCGCGGCCTATGAGGACGACAGTCTGGCTGCCGGTACGGCGCTGATGGATGTCCTGCCCGAGCCCGTGGCCTGGGTGACGGAGAGCTACGACGAACGGACGGATGTCACAGTACTGACCTGGGCCAACGGAGCCACCGCACTCCTGAAGCCGACAGACTTGACCGAAAACGAAGTGTTGCTGGATCTGTCCAGTCCGGGTGGCCTGTCCTTGATTGAGGACGCGGACTACTTTGCGGCCCAGCTGGTAACCACGACCGCCAATGAAAGTGGTGCCGGCCCGTTTGACTACGACGATTTGGAGCAGCTGTTGGCCGGGCAGACCGTCCGGGTGTGGACTTCCCTGGGAGGCCTGTCCGAAGGGTACGGTGCCAGTGCGGATACGGACGACATCGAAACCCTGTTCCAACTCATGTATTTGTCGGTCCTGCATCCCCGATTTGACGAGGACGCGTTCCAGAACGCGGTCGACGATCAACGCGTCTACCTGGAAAACCTGCATCTTGATCCGCTGTACCATCTGATCGAGTTGATTGACAGGGTGCTGTACGACGACTCGCTGCGGGAACGGTTCATGCAGGTGGAGGACCTTGACGCCATCGAGTTTGCGGACGCCGCGAGTATCCACGAGGCCCGTTTCGGGACACTTGACAATCCGGTGGTCGTGATGGCCGGCGACTTCGAACTGGAAGCGGCCAAGAGGTTGCTGAACACCTACATAGGCTCGCTTCCGACCGGTGAGGAGGAAGCCTGGACGGACAGGACCGTGGATACCCGGCAAGGTCCGTACATGGAAAGCATTCGCCATGGGATCGCGTCCCAAGTGTTTGTGTACCAGGTACATGTGGACCGCGACCTGGAAGAGTTCAGCGATGCGGACCTGGCAGCCGTGGGCGCACTGTCCAAGATTCTGGACTCCCGGTACACCGATGAACTTCGGGAGCAAATGGGGGGCACTTACGGAGTCAGCGCCTCGGTCTCAGCCCGCAACCGGCCGGGACCCAGCGGGAGTTTCTCGGTCTTCTTCGGCACCAATGAAGAAGACTTTGAAGCGATGCGCGATGCTTCCAAGGCGATCATGAATGACATCCTCAATGCCGGGGTAACCCAGGAGGAAGTGGACGCAGCGAAGGCACAACTCACCCGCGACCTCGAGAACCGCCAGACCAGCAATTGGTACTGGATCGGCGAGTTGGAACGCGAGTTCCTTTACGGGGATAGGGACTTGGCGTTGGTCGACCGACGCCAGGAATACATTGATGCCATCACCGCAGAGCACATCTCGGCTATGGCGGCACTGCTCCTGAAGCCGAATGGATTGGTGGAATTGATCCAACTGCCGGAGGCAAGCGAGGAGTGACCGATGTCAAGATGTGGGGGGCCTGTTGGCGCGGTGGTGAACAGCGGGTGGCCTCGGGGCAGCAGTTGGGTTCTCTCCGTTCCGGCCCTGTCAGAAGCGGGCCCCTCCCATGCACACTACCAACCATCCTCCGGCACTAGAATCGGTACCCGTGCCGGCCGTTGCCTGCCTCCGACATACGCTTTCCCCGGTATCGTCGTGAACTTGCAAGCCCCCAATTCACCGGATGTGACCGTCTCTGCGGCAGTCCCGGCCGCCGGCCACCACCCAGCTTGGTTGCGGGCCTTCTGGCACTATGATCCGGACTACGCTTATGCGCCAGAGACCTACGAGTACGGGCCCTATAGCACGACTGATCCCTGCTACATCGAGGATGGGGTGCGCTTGAGTCCCAATGCGTACCATGACGAGTTTCTCACTGTTTCCAAATCCAATCTGTTGCGCTTCCCGAAACTGACCGGGCAGGACTTGCTCGTCACCCGCGAGGTGCCTGTCCGGAATCTGCCGGACATCCCGCTTGCCCGGCCATCCCGTCGACGGTTGGAACCCGACCTGGGGGTTTGGCCTGCAGGGACCCAGGTGCGTCGGGAATCCATGTTGCAGTGGGAGGAAGTGAGCTTGCCTCGGCTGGTGGTGGAGTGCCTGTCGTGGTCCGCGACGTATAACAACCTGGTAACCAAACCCGATCTGTACCGCGACCTGGGGGTGGAGGGATACTGGGTCTGTCAGGCTCATCCAATGCAGGTGCACACCGTGTATCAGCGGGATGACCGGGGATGGCGACAGTCCCTCGACTTTGTCGAAGTCCTGTGTACGGTGCAGGAACCTGGTGGACCTAAGGGTGGAACTGGAGGCTTGGCCAAGCATCAAGGACCTGTATGAGTGGTATTGCCCCTGTGACGAGGGATCACGCTGACCGCCGGCCCGGCTGGATTAATCGTTTGGAACAGTTTGCACGCAGTGCGCCACCAGTAGCGTCGAAAGAAATTGGCCACAATCCAGGTCTTGTGGCACCGAGCAGTGTCCCCAACCACCTGAAGGTGCGAGTTGCAGAGGGCTCTCCTCTGTCAGCCGGTTCCCGTAGAAACCCAAACGGTCGTGTCCAGCCGCGCCCACATGCTCGGTCCCTACTTCACCCGTGGTTGCCCCAGGCGACAGTAGCTGACAACTTCGCTGCTAAGCGTATGCACCTACGCAACGGGCATGGGCTTGGCGAGCCGGAGAACGCGTTTCCATACGGAGATCTGGAGTTGGTCAACCACAGTCAGGTATATATCGTGGCGTACCTGCCGAGGGACTTTCAACCATAGCGGTGCTGCTTCTGATGCCGAGGGCAGGCAACGAATGACTGATGCCAACAGCCAGACCATGTGTACCTTCATTTGGCTGTGCATTCGTCTGGATCGTGTCCGCAGAGGGTCAACAGGCGCACCGCGACCTTCAACCTGTCGGATGCAGAACCATGGTCGCGAATGTATTGACGGTCACCAAGCTTAATCCAAGGTACTGTTGCCCCAGTGGGAGGTTGCTCTCGTATAGTTCGATGTAAATTGTGTGCCAGTCTTTCAGGTTGAAAGTGGCCTTCTGCAGCAAGTTTACGGGCTATGAATCTGAATAGATCCGCCCAAGATTTTATTGTTTCTGTAGTGCCATCTTTGAATCGAATAGTTTGGGGTACAGAGTCAGCTGGATTCAGGGTTGTCAACGGCCGAAATTCATCTGACGGAGTTACAGGCGGTGGTTCGGAATTGAGTTCAATATAAACCTTCTTGGGATCATGTCCACATTCTTGTAGAAAAGCAATTGCTCGTTTCAAAATATCTTTCTGTCCTAGACTAATGTTCACTGCCAAGCCGCTGGACAATTCTACATATTGTCTAAAATCATGCTCTGAAGTTCGCTTAATATAATATTGCAATCTGGCTGGTATATCATCAGCAGAAAAGCAACCTTCAGAATCGAGCTTTTGTACTATTGTTCGCAAAAGCCCAGCCCATGAATCTATTTGTGTGATCGATTCATCGGCAAAGCAGATTGCATTGATGTTTTTATACAACTTGCTAGCTGTCGCTAAGTCAGTCAAGGGTTTCCAATCACCGGAAGGCTCGTCTCCGGGGCGTGGCTCGGGTGAGCCACATATGCCATTGTCGGATTTGTCGCCATTGGTTGCTGGTGTTATGCCCTCCGGCAGGAGCAAGCGATGGGCTTGCCTCAGGTAGTTTGTGTACCGCTTGCGGACTGACCCGGTCACGGGTCCCACATGCAATCTCCGGGCGAAAACCTCTACATACTCACGGGAAGGCTCCATCCACTCGGATTCCAACATTCGCATGATGGCGGCCACCGTCTTCCATCCACGACCAGCCTCCTTGAGTGCTTCCACGTCAAGGCAGCTAGTGTGGAACCACTTCAGCTGATCTGTAGCTTCTGAAGCCAGTTTCATGAGATCGACACAGAGAAACGGTTCGTTGTCCAGAATGTTGGGTTGGTCCAGATCTGCGTAGAAGCGGTAGTGACGGCCGTCAGTTAGGATCCCAAGGCTAACGTGGGAGAGTGCTCCAATGTAGCGTTTGAGTTGTGATTCCTTGCCATTCAAGGAGGTATTCAGCGCCTTGCACTCAATCAGAATGACAGGTTCTCCATCGCGGAGGATCGCGTAATCCACCTTCTCACCTTTACTGCGGCTAATGTCTGCGTCGTACTCCGCCTTTACTGCTGTTGGATCGCGATAATCGACACCAAGGACGTGTTCCATGAACGGATGTACTAATTTGTCGATTGTCTCTCGTTCGGTCGGTTGGTCCCCTTGGTCTTCGTAATATTGAATCACCTTGGTCACCTGTTCAATCAGATCTTCGAACATCTTCGAGCTCCTTTGACCGGTCAACCGTCAGTTTGAGTGTGGGCACGTGTCCTGCTGCAACTGTGGCAGGTCATGTGTCAAGTCCTCTTTACGACTGGTATCCCAAGCAGCATTCATCGTACCACCGGATGCAAGAGCCGGTCTGACGAGTGCAGGGCCTGTTGAACACAAGCGATCTTCCAGGTTTTTGCCAACTGTGAAGGCAGTGCCACGACCCGATACTCAAGCCTTAAGCCCGCCCGCCGTCAGACCCCGGACATATTGCCGCATGCCGAACGAGAACAGGATCACCAGCGGAATTGACGCCGTGATGTAGGCCGCCATCCTTGGGCCGATATCAGTCACACCAATCTCCGAAGTGAACTGCGTAAGCGCCACGGCCACCACCTGCCGTTTGGGTGAGGAGATTGCAACCAACGGCCACATGAACTGGTTGTAGGTTGTGACCAGCCGGACCACGGCCACTGTGACCAGGATCGGGATGGACAGGGGCACGGCAATCCGCCAAAAGGCCTGCAGTTCGGTCGCACCGTCGATGCGAGCGGCATCGAAGAACTCTTCCGGCAGCGTCGCGAAGAAACTGCGGCAGAGCAACAGCGCAAACACCTGGCCGCCGGAAGTCCACGGCAGAATGAGTGCCCAATACGTGTTCTCCAGCCCCATGTTCAGGATGAGCACGTAGGCCGGAATCAGCGTCAGGATGGGCGGGATCATCAGCAGGGCCAGAATTCCCGTGTAGATGATTTCCTTGGCCGGGAACCGGTGACGCGCAAAGACATAGCCGGACAGGCTAGATAGCAGCAGCGTGGTCGCACAGGCCGAACCCGACGTGATGATCGAGTTCAGGATCGACCGGCCGATGACCACCCAGCCCAGAGCGAAGTTCTCCCAGCGGTAGGGATTGGGCATGGACCAGAAACGACCGTAAATCTGGCCGTTGTCCTTGAGGGCCAGAACCACCAGGTAGATGATCGGCACGAAGGTCAGGACCAGCAGGAACAACAGGATGATGGTGATTACCGTCTGGCCCAGGGACAGGCGCAACTTCCGCATCGTGGGCGACATCGTTACAGCGGACATGGGTCAGGCCTCGAACTCCGTCGCGGTGCGCACGTAGCGCATGTTGATGATGGTGCCCACCAGGATGATCAGAAACAGGATCATGCCGATGGCGGAGGCGACCCCCATGCGGTCCATGCGCATGGCCATGTAGTACAGCTCCAGGGCCGGAACATACGTCGCGTCGCCGGGTCCCCCGCCCGTGGTGAGAAACACCAGCTCGAAGGTCTGCACGGCGTTGATGAAGTTGAGGATCAGGAGGAGCTTCACCTGGCCCATCAGCAGCGGCAGGTCGATGTTCCAGAACCGTCGGAAGACGTTGGCCCCGTCGACCCGGGACGAATCGATGATCTCGTCCGAAATGGAGATGAGCCCGCCGTAGAAGATCAGCAGGGCAAAGGCGTTGACCCAGGGCACGCCGATGAACAGCACCGAACTCAGGGCCACCTTCGGATCCCCGTACCAGACCCGCGACCAGTCGGACTTTCCCACCAGTTCCAGAAACTCGTTCAACAGGCCGATGGACGGATCGTAGATGTTGTTCCAGACCAGGATTTCAACCACGGCCGGCAACACGATCGGGACCACAAAGAGCGTCCGCATCCAATACTGGGTATAGCGGTTCTTGAGATTGAAGACCAGTTCCGCCACCAGGAGCGGCATGGTCATCGTCTTGACAATGGAGACCACCACCAGAATCAGTGCGTTGCGGAAGCTGGCAATGAAGAACCGGTCCGACATCAGGAAACGGAAGTTCTCCAGTCCGACCCAGGGTGAATGGCCTGAGGGGGTCCAGTCCGTAAAGGCATGGTAGAGGCCCGAGAACGCCGGATAGTAGTTGAAAGTCAGCAGGAACAGGAGCGTCGGCAGGATCAGAAGATAGGAGAACCGTGCACGCCACACGGCTGCGAGGCCGTTCAGCGGTCCCACGGAGTGCTGTACCCACATCCGCCGGCCGCCGGTGGTGAAGACGATGAGCAGGATTGCCCCGGCCAACAGAAGGGCCACCAGGCCCGCGGTGGCGGTGATGGCCATGTTGCGGGTCCGGGTGGCAGTGGCTAGGCCGACGGATTGCTGCATGCGGTCCAGCACCTGCACCTGTCCATCCGCTAGGCCGAACGCCAGGCGTGTACCGTCCCCGGTCACGGCGATTTGCCGAATCTCGCCCTCCGGCTTCAGTTGCCGGACAATGGACCCGTCGGTATCCAGGTACAGGACATTGCCCCGATCATCCTGGGCCATCAGGATCTGGCCATCCGCGGACATCGCGACGTCCGTTACATCCGAGTCCGCCTTAGCAGTCCAGACTAGCTCTCCGTTGGCTCCGTTGATCAGTGTGATGCCGCCATCGGTGGTGCCTGCCAGGATGCGGCCCCCGGACCGGGAGACCGCCAAGGCATCAATGTCGTATTCCAGGCGCGTCGTCAGCAGCTGGCGTCCCGTCTTCGAGAAGATGGACAGCCGGCCGTCGTGGGCTCCCATCACGACGCGCGCGTCGTCTCCGGTGCCGTAGATGGACACCGCACTCACACCTAGGCCGCGTTCATCCGTCCACAGCAGGTCGCCCCTGCTGTCCATGACATAAACCTGCATGTCGTCGGATGCGCCGGCGACCAGCGACCCGTCGCGGGATATCGCGACGGAATTGAAGGTCCGGGATGCCTTGGTCCGGCCCAGCTCCTCGCCGGTTTCCCCGTCCAACAGGTAGAGGAATCGGTCTTCGGACGAGATCGCCAGCCGACTTCCGTCCTCGCTCCAGGCAAGGCCGGTGATGCTGTTGCCGGCGGTAAAGGTCCAGAGTTCCCGGCCGTCCGCATCGCGTACCGATACTTCGTTGGCACGCGTGCCTACGGCGACGCGCTGGCCGTCGGCCGACATGGCCAAGCCGGTGATCGGGCTGGCGAGGTTGTCCGACCAAATCTCCCCGCTTTGCGCCAGTACGGGGCTCGGAGCAGCGGCCCACCAGCAGGCCAGCAACAAGGTGCCGGCTGTCAGCCAGCGTTGGAGTCGGACAGTCACGGTCCGGTTGGGTGCGGAAGCGTGGCGGGGTCGGGCATGGGTACTAACCACCCCGGCCCCGCACTCAAGGTAACCCGGTCCAGCCAAGGCCGAACCGGGCCGGTTCAACAGTCAGATCAATAGGGACCGGCGGCAATGTAGCCGGGCGGCCGCTTCTCGGGACTCTCCAAATCCTCTTCGGTGAGGTTCAGAAAGACGAGTAGGTCGTCGAAGCTCTCTTCCAACAACGTCTGATAGTCGGCCGCGAATTCCTCCGCGGTTCGGGTTCCGGCAAAGAACTCCTGCACCATAATGGACCAGATGCGCTTGGAGTCCTCGTGCTTGAAGAAGCCGCGGGCCACTTTGTCGCCAGGCGCCCCCGGTTTTTCGTAGTTGCCTACAAAGACGCTGTTGGCAAAGATGTCCTCCCAGGGAGACGGCATCGTCACATCATTGATCAACGGCGGACCGGCGATGCCGCCCTGCAGGTTCTCCGTGTCCAGCTTGTTCTCGAGGAAGATTCGCATACCTTGGGGACTGGTCCAGAACATCACAAAATCGGCTTCCAGATCGTTTTGGGCCCGGTTTTTCTTGGGCAGGGCCAGCGTTCCCGACGTCAATTCGTTAGCCCGGGCCGTACCCTGGACACAAGGTCCCTCAATGTTGGGGAAGGCAAAGCGACCGTATTCAAACTCGACCGCGGCCGCAGCAGACTCATCATCTACTTCTCCTGCGCCGGCATATTCGCCCTGGGCCAGGGATCGAATGTCCTTGGGGAAACTGGTGAAGAAACCGCCGTGGACCATGCGCATGGCAGCTTGCTGCGTCAGGAATAGCGGATAGGCGTCCGTTATCCCGGCCCAACCTTCAGGTACGAAGCCGTGCTCGGTTTTGAAGACGCGCCCAATCTGCGTCATCATCTCAATCGTGCACTCGTTGTCAAAGTTGATGGTGCCGTCCTTCAAAGCATTCATGTGGCGGACGATGTTGACAGAAATCCGGTCTGGATCGTCATTGCGAACGTCGGAGGGGTCGTATTCCCAAACATCATCGATACCTTCCCGGAAACACCAGTCCCCAGGCTGGCATTGGATGATTTGCAGTTCTTCGCGGTGATACTGGTCCATAGCTGAACGCATCAGCCATGGCATGCGACCGCCACCCCAGATTTGTTCCGTGGTGCCCTCCATGGCGATCGGAATGTATCCGGCTGCCTTCACTTTCTCGCTGTATTCGACCAGTTGGTCCCACGTCGGTTGCACGGGTACGTCCGTGATGCCTGCCTCGGCGAAAATGTCTTTGTTGTAAACCCAGAACGTTTGCACCGACATGTAAGGCAGGGTGTACATCTCTCCCGTCGAAGGATCGCGCACTAGGTTCAGGCCCCAATCCTGGAAGCTCTCTTCCCAGATGGCTTCCGTGTAGGGATTCTCTAGCGAAAGATACGGAGCCCAGTTGATCAAAC
Organism: Caldilineales bacterium; assembly: GCA_012271135.1. Lineage (GTDB taxonomy): Bacteria > Chloroflexota > Anaerolineae > Caldilineales > Caldilineaceae > Bin34. The sequence continues at coordinate 34,755 of JAAXGZ010000109.1, forward strand.
GGCCTTCCTGGGCAAATTCCCGTAAGTGTGCCGATTCAATCAGCGACATCCGCGGTTCTTCGGATGTGAATTGTGTGCGGAGCCATGTCAGGTAGGCGTCGGGACCTGTGCCCGGAGCCTTGAGTTCCACAACCACGTTGACGCCCGGGTTGATGGCCATGTAGGCATCCGCTAGCGCCTGATAGGTCTGGATGTCGTTGGAGGAAAGTGAGATGACGATTTCGCCCTCAAGGGCTGCTGCTTCTTCCTCGACGGTCTCCTCAATCTGGACAACTTCCTCTTCGGCGGCCGGCTCCTCTGCGGGGGCGGCCGGTTCTGCGGCCGGCGGGGCGCCGCAGGCTGCCAGCATCAAAGCCGCGAGCAGGCATCCGACTAGGGTCCAACGAATGCGTCTGGTCATGTAGGTGTTTCCTCCTGACAGATCTCGTGTTGGCCTTCGGGCGTCATGGGCAGGTCCGGAGAGGCGGCTGCACACCTCCCGAAATCCCTCCAAACGGGTCCCGGCCAACCGCGACCTGTACTGTTGTACGGTGCCCTTATGGTACATAAGCCGGTGTATCAACCCTAGTTGACCGGATGGCGACAACTGTGGAGGGTGCCGGCTGGCGGTTGCCGCGCCGAAGTCCGTTGGCATTGCCTTGGTCTCGGTTGTATATTGGAGTTTACCCATGGGCCTGCCACGCCGGCCCCTTCCCAGGAACTCCGAAAACGTGTCCAAGGTACTCTTAATTTCCTCGCTCGCGCCCTCTGTCAACGAGCAGATTACGCAGCATGCCGGCCCCGACCACCAGGTCTGCGTCCAGCCGTTTGATCTGTCGACGGACAAGCGCAACCGGCTGTTGGCCGAACACGACTGCCTGGTGTTGTTCCCCGGTGTGCTGGACGACACGGTGGTGCGCGCCGCCGCCAACCTGCAACTGATCCAGTTGGTGTCGGCCGGCTACGACCGGATCAATGTGAAGTTGTGCCGGGAACTCGGGGTGCCCGTGGCCAACAACGGCGGTACCAATTCCCTGGATGTGGCCGAACACGCACTGATGCTGATGCTGTCGGCCCTGCGCCGGTTTGCCGACTTCGACCGCTTCGTCAAGGCTGGCCAATGGCGGGGCATTGATTCGGGCACCAATACGTTCACCCTGGACGGCAAGACGGTTGGCATCATCGGTTTCGGCAACATCGGCCGCCGCGTCGCGGGCCTTCTGCGGCCGTTTGGCTGCAATGTGATCTTCAGCGACGCCTATCCGCCTCCGGAGGAGGTATCCGCCAGTCTCGGGGCGCAACAGGTTGGTTTGACGGAGCTGTTCGCCCAGTCCGATCTGATCACCATCCACGTCCCCCTGAACGACGACACCCGGAACATGGTCAACAGCGATACTCTGGCCCTCATGAAACCCACCGCCTGGTTGGTCAACACCTGTCGCGGCGAAGTGGTGGACGAAACAGCCCTGCATGCCGCCCTGGAGCAGCGGCAGATTGCCGGCGCGGCCCTGGATGTCCTGGTCAAGGAGCCGCCTCCGTCGGATCATCCATTGCTGTCGCTGGACAACGTTATCTTCACGCCCCACACGGCCGGGGTCACCTTCGACTCCTTCTCCCGGCGGGGCGAGTTCATCTTCAACAACATTGATCGGGTCGCACGCGGGGAGGAGCCGCTCGCGCTGGTCAACTGAGCCCTGTTCGGCCCCCGGATGCCGGACTCCAAAACGGAAACTGCAGACATGAAACTTGGCTTCAGCTCATGGGGCATGCCCAATGTCCCGGTGGATCACATCATTGCCAGCTTGGCGGAAATGGGGTACGACGGCGTTGAACTGACCGTCAAATCCGGCTACTCGATCGAACTGGACACCCTGGATGAGGCCTACCGCAAGTATGTGGTGCGCCTTCTGGATATGCACAACCTCGAACTGCCTGCCCTGGCCGGCCACGAGAGTCTGGTGGAACAGGATCCGGACAGGGCGGCGGAATGCATGCGCCGCCTTAAGGGGACCGTCGACTTGGCCGTCGACTGGGCCCGCGGCGGTACGCCACCCTGTCTGGACACCACCGCTGGCGGCAGCCCGGACGACTGGGAGTCCCTGCGGCCCCTATTGGAGGATAGGCTGGGGGACCTGTGCGGCTATGCCGCCGAGCGCGGGGTGGTGATCGCCATCGAACCGCATGTCGGTACCATACTGGACACACCGCCGCGCGTGGTGGAGCTCGTCGACTCCATAGGCCTTGACAACCTGGGGGTTAACTTCGACATCTCGCACTTCAACGTGATGGGCATTGACATCGAGACCTCGGTGTCCACCTTGGCGCCGCTGTCGGCCCACACCCACGTCAAGGACGAACGGGGCATGGCGCCGGACCACGAGTTCCTCATTCCCGGCGAGGGCGAGTTCGACTACGTGACCTACCTCAAGGCGATGCGACGCCACGGCTACACCGGGTTCATTTCCGCCGAAATTTCCGTGATGGTGCAGCGCCGCGAGGGGTACGACGCCATCGCGGCGGCGCAACAGACGTACGATGTACTGGATGCGGCCTTCAGGGAGGCCGGCATCGACCGCGGCTGACATGCCCGCTTTCTCACTCATCAAACCAGGCAGGCCTACATGAATGGCGCCAGCAGCATGATGCACACACTCGTCAACAACGACGTAACGGTGTGCTTCTGCAACCCCGGCACGTCCGAGATCTCCTTCGTCGGGGGCCTGGACGCAACGGACAAGATGCGGGGCGTGCTCTGCCTCTTTGAAGGCGTGGCGACGGGTGCCGCGGACGGCTACGGCCGCATGAAGGATTGGCCGGCGGCCACACTGCTGCACCTGGGACCGGGGCTAGGCAACGGCGTTGCCAATCTGCACAACGCCCGGCGGGCCCAGACCCCCGTCGTTAACATCGTGGGCGACCATGCCACCTGGCATCTGAAGCACGACGCACCGCTAACCTCGGACATCGAGGCCATCGCCGGCGCGGTGTCCGGCTGGTACCACTACTCGGGTTCGGCCCGGGACCTTCCGGGCGACACAGCCCGCGCGGTCCAGGCCTCGTTGAAGCCTCCCGGTCAAGTAGCCACCCTGGTGCTGCCGTCGGACGCCGCCTGGGATCCGGGCGGTCCTCCGGTGGGGCGGCTGGAACCGGAGACGCAACGTTCTGTGCCTCCCGAACGCGTGACCGAGATCGCGAAGGTTTTGGCCAGGGGCGAGGAGGTCGTGTTGCTGGTGGGCGCCCGCGGTTTCAGGGCCGAGGGTTTGCGCCATGCCGCGGCCGTCGGCGCGCGTACCGGTGTGCGCGTGCTGGGCGACCGGGTCAACAGCCGCATGGAGCGGGGTGCCGGCCGCTACGACCTGGTGCGCATCCCCTACCCGGTGCCTCAGGCGATTGCCCTGCTCGAAGGCACAAAGCACATGGTGCTGGCCGGAGCAACGATTCCGGTCGGCTTCTTCGGCTATCCGGGTCAGCCCAGCCGCACCGCCCCCCCGGACTGCGAGTACCATGTCCTGGCGGAACCCGACGAGGACGTGATTGGAGCCCTGTCGATGCTGGCCGAGGAGATTAGCGCCACACCGGATCCGGACCGGGCCGGCCGGTACGAGCCGCCGCCCTTGCCCACCGGCGACATTTCCATTGAAAAGGTGTGGGCGGCCGTGGCGCACCTGATGCCGGAAGACACCATCGTCTCGGACGAGGCGGTTACGTCGGGACGGTCCTCCCAGGCCCAGACGGCCGGGGCGCGGCCCCACGACTGGCTGAACATCACCGGCGGTTCCATTGGCCAGGGCCTGCCCGCGGCCCTGGGCGCCGCGATCGCGTGTCCGGACCGGCAGGTGTTCGCCATGGAATCGGACGGCTCCGCCATGTACACGCTGCAGGGCCTGTGGTCGATGGCCCGGGAACAGTGCCAGGTGCTGACCATCATGTTCAACAACGGCGCCTATCGCATTCTGCAGGGCGAGCTGGAACGATTGGCACCGGACGCCACGGGCCAAACCAGCAAGGCCATGCTCGATCTCACGCAACCCGACATCGACTGGGTGTCCTTGTCGCAGGGCATGGGTGTCGAAGCCAGCCGGGCCAACAGCTGCGAAGAGCTGGTGGATCAGATGCGCTCGGCCCTGACCAACCGCGGACCCCGCTTCATCGAAGTCCTGGTTTGAGCCGGAACAGTTGCAAGGAGGTGGAACTCATGTCGGTGATGACTTCCAGCCAGGATGTGGAACACTGGCTGTACCTGTATGAGCAGATGTACCGCATCCGCTGTTTCGAGGAGGTGTCAGACAATCTGTACACACGCGGGCTGATACCCGGCATTACACACCTCTATATTGGGGAGGAGGCGGTGGCTGTCGGGGTCTGCAGCGTCCTGCGGGACGACGACTGGATCACCAGTACGCACCGGGGCCACGGACACTGCCTGGCCAAGGGTGCCGATGTGGGTCGCATGTTCGCAGAACTGATGGGGCGCGCCACAGGCTACTGCGGAGGCAAAGGCGGGTCCATGCACATTGCGGACCAGGACACCGGAAACCTTGGTGCCAACGGCATCGTCGGGGGCAGTACCGCCATTGTGGCCGGGGCGGGCCTGTCCGCCAAGTTGCGCGGCACGGATGAAGTTGCCGTGGCCTTCTTCGGCGACGGGGCGCTGGGCCAAGGCCAACTGTACGAGTCGATGAACATGGCCGCGCTCTGGAAGCTGCCGGTGCTGTACGTCTGCGAGAACAACCATTACGGGGAATACACCCCCAACGACCAGACCATCGCAGGCGAGATCCTGGATCGGGCTCGAGCATTCGGGATACCGTCACGCGAGGTTGACGGACAGGACATTCGGGAGGTGTCTCGGGTGGCCGGGGAAGCAGTTGCGGCGGCCCGCCGGGGCGACGGCCCCTCATTCTTGCAGTGCACCACCTATCGCTACCGGGGCCATCACGTCGGGGATGTGGATCGACCCTACCGGACCCAGGCGGAAGAGGAGGAGTGGCAGGCCACGCGCGATCCCCTGCGAAACCTGGCCGCTTGGCTGGAGACCGAGTTTGACGTGGGGTCCGAAGTGGTCGAACAGTTGGAGGCCGAGGTGCGGACAGCCGTGGACGACTCGGCGGCCAAGGCCCTGGAAGAACCGATCCCGGAGGCTTCGGAGGTGACAACCCATGTCTACGCCTAACGGTACCGTGCGCGAAATCACCTACGGCGAGGCCGTGCGCGAGGCGATTGTCGAAGAGATGCGCCGCGATCCGACCGTGTTCATGATCGGCGAGGACATCGGTGCCGCGGGCAACGTCTTCAAGATCCTGACCGGTCTGCAGGCGGAGTTCGGTGCCGACCGGGTCATCGACTCGCCCATCTCGGAGTCCGGAATCGCGGGCATCGGCGTGGGTGCCGCCATGACCGGCATGCGGCCGATTGTGGAGATCATGTTCGGTGACTTCACCACGTTCGTCATGGACCAGATGACGAACCAGGCCGCCAAGACCCACTACATGTCCGGGGGCAAGCTGCGCGTGCCGATGGTGCTGCGCACCACCATGGGGGCCGGCCGGGCGTCGGCCGCCCAGCATTCCCAGTCCCTGCACGCCTGGCTCAGCCACGTGCCGGGCATGAAGGTGGCCCTGCCGGCCACGCCTAGGGATGCCAAGGGACTCCTCAAGAGTGCCATCCGGGACGACAACCCGGTTGCGATCTTCGAGGACAAGATGATGTACAGCGTGACCGGGCCTGTCGAGGAGGAAGAGTTCCTGATCCCCCTGGGACAGGCGGAAATCAAGCGGCCGGGTCGGGACATCACAATCGTGGCCACCAGCAGCATGGTGCAGGAGACCCTGACGGCCGCCGAGCGACTGGCTGGGATCGGCTTGGAGGCCGAGGTCGTGGATCCGCGTACGATGGTTCCGCTAGACACCGACACGCTGGTCGAGAGTGCCAAGCGCACCAGCCGCGCCATGGTGGTGGACGAGGGCTGCGAGCGGTACGGTGTAACCGGCGAACTGGCTTCCGTCATTGCCGACGGGGCCTTCTACTACCTGGATGCACCGGTACGGCGTCTGGGGGCCATGAACGTGCCGGTCCCGTTTGCCCCGTCCCTCGAGGAACAGACCATCCCCAACGCGGATGGCATCTTCGAGACGGCGCGCGCCTTGTGCAGCGCGGCCTGAAGGTTGAAGGACCATGCCACACGAAGTGATCATGCCGGTCCTGGGAATGAACCAGGATTCCGGTACGCTGTTGCGCTGGCTGCACGGGGAGGGCGACGCGGTGGCAGTCGGCGATCCCGTGATGGAGATCGCCACGGACAAGATCACCGTCGAGATTGAGTCCCCGGCGGATGGCATCTTGGCCGGCCTGTCGGCCGCGGAAGGAGAGGAAGTGCCGGTCGGCCGGGCCGTGGCCTGGGTACTGGAACCCGGCGAATCCCTGCCTGCCGACACACCAGCTGCACCTGCGGCAGAGCCCAGGCCTGTCCCCGCCGGAGAAGCCGGACTGGCCGGTGCACCGGCCAGGATGCCGGCGGCCTCGCCGGTCGCGCGCCGACTGGCCGCGGAACTTGGCATCGACCTTACCGAGGTTGAGGGCTCGGGCGGCCGTATCACCAAGGCGGATGTTGAACGGCATCATGCCGCGACACAAGTCCAAGTCGAAGGGCCGGTCCTGGCCTCGCCCAAGGCGCGCCGCTTGGCACGCGAACGCGGCCTTGATTTGGCCGCCATCTTCGGAAGCGGTCCCGACAGTGCGGTGTTGACAGCTGATGTGGAAGCATTTGCCTCTGCGGTCAGGGATGTCCCCGGTCCGCCGCCGGCGGACGCGGTCGAACTGGAACCGAGCCGCATGTGGCAGGTCATGGCCAGTCGCCTGACCGAAAGCTGGCAGACCGTCCCGCACTTCTACCTCTCCCGGACGGTGGATGCCTCCCAGTTGCTCGCGTGGCGCGATGCCCTGCGCCGACAGGGCAGGGAGGACATCACGATCTCGGACCTCCTGCTGCGCATCACGGCCGTATCCCTGCGCGATCACCCGCGCCTCAACGCCAGTTGGTGGGATGGCCGCATCCATCGGCATCCGCAGGTGAACATTGGCATGGCCGTGGCTGTTGAGGACGGCCTGCTGGTGCCGGTGTTTCATGCAGCGGACACGCTGTCCCTGTCGGAACTTGCGGACCATCGGCGCCACCTGGTGCAGGCGGCCCGCTCGGGCCGTCTGACACTCCCTGAGATGACGGGCGGAACCTTCAGCATCACCAACTTGGGCATGTTTGGCGTGGAGGAGTTCAAGGCCATTGTGAATCCGCCGGAGGCCGCGATCCTGGCCATTGGCGCCATCCGCGACGCGGTGGTGGCCGTGCAGGGCGAGCCGGCGGTGCGGCCTGTGTTCAATGTGACGTTGTCCTGTGACCATCGGGCCGTGGACGGCGTGCTGGCCGCACGCTTCCTGGCCACACTGCACGAGCGCATGGAGACGCCCATGCTCCTGCTGGACTGAATGCCCAGGCGGCCCCGGCATGAAACTGAGCTGCCTGCCGGTGTCGCTGTATGGGGATTTCGTTTCCGGCCACCGTTCCCTGCCGGACTGGTTTCGCCTTGCAGCGGACCTGGGCCTGGACGGAGCCGATGTCAGCGTAGCTCACTTCGACTGGAACGACCGCGCCGAATTGGACTTCCTGCGCGCAGTCGCGCAGCAGGCCGGAGTCCGGATCGCGATGGTGGTGACCTACTCCGATTTCACCCTGCCGGATCCAGAGGCCCGGCGGCGGGAACAGTCGGTGGTCCATGCCCAGATTGAGGCGGCGGCCCGTCTCGAGGCACCATACGTCCGGTTGACGGCCGGCCAGAGCTGGCCCGGTGTCGTCCGGGCCGAGGGCATGGCTTGGGCGGCCGAAGGCCTAGTGCAGGCGGCCGGCCACGCCAAGCGTCTAGGGGTCACAGCACTGTACGAGAACCACACCCGGGGTTCCGTCTGGCGCTGGAACGACTTCAGTCAACCGGCAGATCGGTTCCTGGAGCTGGTCGCGGCAACTGAAGGCAGCGACCTGGAGGTGTTGTTCGATACGGCCAACAACCTGGCTCTGTGGGACAGTCCGGAGTCGGTACTGGCCCGAGTGCAGAGTAGGGTAGCCGCCGTCCACCTAGCGGACATTGCGCGGCCAGGATCCTTCAAGCCGGTGGTTCCGGGAACGGGGGCCAGTCCTCACGCCTCGCTCCTCAAGATCCTGCGGGCCGAAGGCTTTGACGGTTGGATTAGCGTGGAGGAAGCCAGCGGGAACGGTCTTGATGGTTTGGCTGCTGGCTTCAGGCATGCCGACGCAGTCTGGCAGTCCATCGGAGGTGTTCCCCGGAGCAACACGGGGAGTGCCGAACAGCAAGGTTGAGTTCGATCCCTGTGCAAAGGGTCGGCGTCTCCCATTCTCCAATACCCCCGGTCGACGGCACACCCCGCGGCCTGGTCAAGGCGCACCGGATTGCCCTGTGTCCCAATGACCGGCAGGCGTCCCTGATGGCCGAGCACGCGGGCTGGGCGCGGGTGGCTTGCAACTGGGCCATCGACCGCTTTGCCGAGGCCTGGTTCACCGGCGAGGGCGAGGACCACGAGTGGTTGTCGGACATGGATCTGCGGAAGCAGTTCAATGCCGTCAAGAGGGGCTTGGACCACGGGAACAGGCTCCTGCCCCGGAACGTGGCCAAGAACGCCATCCTCCACAGGGGCAAGGGGCTGGAGGCCTGGAGCGCCTACAGGAAGGCGCTGAAGGAGGGCAAGCGTCTGCGCCGGGTCGGCTTTCCGAAGTACCGCAAGCGCGGCCGGCACATGGCCTTCACGCCAACCAACGGGCGCAATACGATCCGGGTGGGGGGATTGTTAAGGGTATCTGCACAAAACATCGCACCATCAAAAGCCTTGTTTTGCACCGGCAGAGCCATGCTCCCGTGCCGGTTCCCTGTCTGGGAGCATGCGGAACCCGCAATGGCCGCCAACGAAGCCGGACCCATTCGAATTCCAAGCCTGTCGGTGTCCGCCGGACACGCCAAGAGGTCCTTGACAGGCCGTTGGCCCCCCAATGTAGCCCAATGTATCGACATTATGGGCATTGAACATATGTGCGAATACCCCTGTCAAGGTGGGGGGGAGCCGCGTGCGCTTCGCCGGGGAAATCCTGTCGGCCACCGTCAGCCTGGAAGCGGACCGCCTTCCAGGTGGACACCGGCGAGCCGGAGCCACCCCAGCGTCCCGGTCCAACCATCAGCGTCGACATGGGCCTCCAGACGCTGGCCACGCTGTGGGACGGGGACGAACAGACGGAGATTGAGAACCCGCGTCCCCTGCAGGAGGCGTTGGCCGAACTGCGACACATCGATCAGGCCATTGCCCACTCCCGCAAGGTGCATGGCACACACCGGACCTCCCACCGTCGGGAAGCCCTGTATGCCCGTGTCTCCCCTCTGCGCAACGACCACCACCGGACCACCACGGCGAGCGCCAAGCGTGGCGGGACGGTGCAGGTGGAGATCCTACACCTTGCGGGGATGCAGCGCAACCGGAGACTGGGACGCGCTCTCGGCGACGCCGACCTGGCCGAGTTCGTGCGCCAGCTGGAGTACCAGTGCGCCTGGTACGGGACCGCTTTCGGGAAAGTGGACCGCCGGTACCTGTCCGCGAAGACGTGCAGTGCGTGCGGGGCCGTGAAGCAGTCGCTGCTGCTGTCGGAGCGCACGTATCGCTGCGTGGCCTGCGGCTTTGCGTGCGACCGGGACGCGAACGCCGCCCGGAACCTCCAGGCGTTCGACCCGGCGGCCAGATCGGTCGTCGCCGACGCGGAGACCCGTAGGTCGGGCCGACCCACTGGCCTGCCGGGTCCACGAAGCGTCCACCGGACAGGCAGTCCGTTTCCGATGTACGCAGGTAAGTTGAGATTGCCATCGGTTCTGGAGACCGGAACACGGACCATGACACACATACGGGTGTTGGCGCTGGGACTGGTGGCTCTGATCGCTTTGGTCGGCTGTTCAGGAATCCGGGCACCCGTTGTCCAGGAGGATGCTCCGGCAGCGGTTTCCGCAGACGACCCAACGTCGGTGAATGTTATCCACATCGGTGCCGCAGTCAGCGAGACTGGCAAGTACTCCCGCGAAGGCCGGGACACGCGTCAGGGATATGGAACCTGGCTGGAGTGGGTCAACAACGAATACGGCGGCATTGACGTGGCCGACAAGCGATATCGGGTCGAGCTCGTGATGTACGACGACGAGGGGGACCCCGACACGGTTGCCAGGCTGGTCGAACAGCTCATCAGAGAGGATCGGGTGGACTTTCTGCTGGGGCCCAAGAAGGTGATGATAGACGAGCCCAGCGCCGGTCTGGCTCCCGGCATCTCCCGGCATATCCCGCACCATCTTTGAGAACATCCGGCGCCTCAACCGGGACATCAACCTGACGGTGCTGATGATCGAGCAGAACGCACGCCAGGGCCTGGAGGCCAGCCACCGGGGCTATGTGCTGGAACTGGGGCGCAACACCCATCAAGGCAGGGCACGGGATCTGTTGGACAACCCAGAGGTGCGACGGGCATTCCTGGGCGGTCGCTAAGCAGCAGCAGTGTGTGCACTTGCGGCCATGCCGTCGTCCTGCAGGCCGCGGGTATGGAATGTCAGGACCGCCCGTTTGACCCATCCGATGCCCAAGACACCTGATTGCTGGTTCTGTGGTCGATGGGTTTCAATGCGCCACAACTCGCTCGGAATCAGCCGTTTGACCAGGGATTGACAACATCCAATCCACATCCCTCAAAGCCGTTCGTGTCTCTTGTCGCCACTGCCGCACCTCGACTGCGGGCAATCGCCGCAATCTGGCAATCGGCTTGACTGATGGGACGTCCGGCAGCCCTGCGCCTAGCGGCAATTGCGGCGTAGGCCTGAGCCGCCTCGCTGTCGAAGGGCAGGATACGTTTGGCGAAGAACACACCGAAGGTCCGCTCGGCAGCAACGAGCAGGCCACGCTGTCTCTCTCCCTCAGGCAAGATGGCGATGCCTGTTCCAATCTCCGCTTCGGTGACAGCCGTCAGAAACAGCGTGTCCGTGAGTTGATTGTCCAGCCACGCCAGGACTTCAGGATTGGGGTGTCCTTTCATCAGTTCGGACACGACGTTGGTATCGAGAACGAACATGGTGCCGGCCTCAATCGAACTGGGGAGGCTCGCGCATGGGTTCCCTGGGTGGAATCTCAAGCTCCACATCCCCAAAAGGCTTGAACAGTTCGTGTATCGCCGTGCCCAGATTCCTGACCGGCACGGCATCTTCATCAAGTGCTGTGCGCAGGATGTCGCGGGCTTCCTGTTCCATGGAGCGGTCGTTCTCAGCAGCCCGAATACGCAATCGCCGCTTCAGTCCTTCATCCAGATTGCGAACAGTGATACTGGCCATAACGCATGCTCCATTGGTACTGTCACGTTAATCACGTTAATATTAAGTGATTGCAATGCAATTGCCAAACTGATATTGCCTCAGTGCCGTTGGTTCGGTACGAACCGGTCGTCGGCCTCTCTGATTATTGGTAGAGCCCGACTCATTTGCATGAGTCCATGGCACTCGCCATCGAAGACAGGGAGTGAAACTTCCCCGCCTCCGTCTTCTGCCTCTGGGGACGGTGTTACCCGCGGCTCAAAGCACCCGCCCAGTCTCCGGCCGGTTGGTTCCGATGGGGATGTACGCGTCCCGCGCAGCGGAGCAGGTCGTGTCGGCAACCTGGCAGGTGGCGGTTCAGGGTCGTCCCGCGGCAACTGCCCCAGTTGAATGACGCGTCACGGGAGAGGCTTGCCACCTGTCAGCCCGGGACCATTGCTGCTGGATGCATAGACGGCTACTGCAACACGACCTGGGAAACCACCAGTCGATCGGTGGCGGATCGATGCCGCGTTTCGTCGCTCAGCATGAAGAACAACTCGACAATGAACAGAATGCCCGTGCTTAGCATGAAGGCCTTGACGACGGCCCGGATGATCATCATGCCCAAGCCAAATGATGGGTTGCCTTCCTTCTGGGTGTGGACTACGACCAGTCCAGCAACTGCCTTGCCGATTGTTCGTCCCTGCGTTGCCAACGCAACCCAGGCAACAACCCAGAACAAGAAAACAACCACGCCGAAGCTCAAGACGGGATTGGTAGACGGCCCGTTGAAACCTATAGAGAGCAAACGAAGCGCGATCAGAGTCAGGGGGATCCCGCCAATACACTGATCTACGAGCCAAGCCGCTGCGCGTCTCATGGGTGTTGCAGGTTGAACAGCCGACGTTTCCGGGGATAGTGGTTCTCCGATCATTTTTTCTCCTCGGTACACGCTCGGTACCAGGAGGTGTGGTCACAAGGCATCAAGAGGCCATTGGTCCTACAGACAATCATCACGCAACGATTCAGCCATTGTGTTAATAGTCAAGCTTCGTTGGTTGTAGACACGAGGTTCTGCTGTGAAGGGATCGGTTCCCGGATCACTGCGTCCAAAATGAGGAACAACGTGCGCATGGCCGAGACCAGCGCTGGCCTAGTCCGGGAATTCCGCTTCATGTTCGAATACCCCCGTCGCTCATCCGGGAGGTTACGCCTAACCGTGCTGATGATCGAGCAGAACGCGCGCCGGAGTCTGGAGGTTGTTCGCCGCGGTTGGGTTTTGGCTCTGGGGTGCTCGCCCGCCTGCTGCTTGCCTTGGCCAAAGGTCGCAACTTGGCAGGGAGGCCGCGATTGGCCTCTCGGCAATGCGGCCACCTCTTCTGCTTTCGGTACCAATTCACGCCGACCAGGGGTTCGCGGCTCAACCAATCCAAGACATGATTCAGCGCATTGCGCTGTTGATTTATGATTCAGCATTGCTGTTACGGGCCAACACCTTTGATGGCCGGTAACGGTCCACGTACCATCCAGATCTGGGAGGACACGAGTGATGAACACCAACAGGTTGACCAGACGATCGTTTCTGAATTTGGCCGGGACGATGAGTGCGGCCAGCCTGTTGGCCGCCTGTACCTTGCCCACCGCGGCACCGGGCGCCTCCGAAGAGGCGATGGCGGAACCCGTCGTGATTGGATGGGCCCGTCACGGCAATGAAGTTTCGCAGGCCACCGAGGATACGCTGGCTGGACTGTTCCAGGATGCCAATCCAGGGGTGGAGATTGATGCCCTCGCCTTGCCTTGGAGCGACTACAACACCAAGATTCCAATCGACATCGCGGGCGGCACGGCGCCGGACACGTTCACCGCACATCCGGCCCTGATGATCAACTCCCACGCCGCCGGCGGTGCCGCCAACTTGACCGAGCGCATCAACGCTGCCGAGCCGGGCATCAACTACGCCGACATACTCTATCCCGGCGACGCCGAGTTTGACGGTGACATTTTCGGCCTGCCGCAGAAGTCCTGCACCCATCAGATCCGCTACAACAAGGATCTCTTCGCCGAAATGGGCGTCCCAACCCCCGGAGAGTTGTATTGGTCGGGGGGCGCTGATGCCTGGAACTTCAACTCATTTGTTGAAATCGGACAGCAGCTGACCAAGGATCTCGATGGGGACGGCACTCCGGACCAGTACGCCTACGCCGGCATCGGCGGCACCGGCAATGTTGCCCTGCTGCGCGCCGCCGGTGGCGACATCTTTGACGAGGCCGTAACCAAGTGCTTGGTCAATTCCCCCGAATCCGTCTCCGGCCTGGAGTACATGCTGAGCCTGATCGAGAAGGAAATCATTCCCTCCCCCGAGTTGATGGTCAACGAACTGGGCATCAACTTCAACACCGGGCGCATGGCCATGGCCGGCGGCACCACCTGTGACAGCGTCCAGGCCCTGCATCCGGACAAGAGACTGCCGTTCGCCTGGGATTTCGTCGTCCTGCCGGCGGGACCCGGGGGCTTCCGTTGCTGGGGAGACACGGACCAGTCCGTGGTCTCCACGGCCAGCCCGAACCCTGATGAGGCGTTCGACTGGATCGTCTTCCGCAGCAGCCTCGAGGCCTGGGAACAGGCGTACGACGGCGGCATGAAGCTGGCCTTCACGGATGGCCCCACCCGCTGGTCCACGTTTGATTCGCGCGCGTTCACGGAACCCCTGGGCGAACTCGACATTCCCATGATCAAGGAAGGCTACCGGCATACGAACCCGGATCCGTTTGTTCCTCGGTCCAAGGATCCCTACCGGGTGCTGTTCTCGATTTACTCCACCGAGGTCGACAACATGTTGCGCGGCATCAAGACTCCGCAGGAGGCGGCCGACGATGTCTGCGCCCTGATCGACTCGGAAATCCTGGCCTAGAACAATTGGTTCGCCTGCCCGTCCGAGACAGGCAATCCCTCGCGGTCCGGACCCGGCCCCGCGCCGGGTCCGGATGGCGGCCTCCATCCGCATCTTGAACGGCACAGTCCGCGGGAAGCTCTACTGGCGCAGAACGCTGGAGGGCTACCTTTTCATCTCCCCCTGGATCATCGGCTTCGCGGTCTTCACGGCCGGCGCGTTGCTGGGATCCTTTGGCATCAGCCTGACGGAATGGAGCATTATCGGCGACCGCCATTGGGTCGGTGCCGGCAACTATGTGAGGTTGGTGCAGGACCGGTTCTTCTGGACTTCCCTGAAGGTCACGTTCCTCTACCTGTTGAACGTGCCGATGAATCTTGTCCTGGGGCTTCTGCTGGCACTGTTGCTGAATCAGAAGATCCGGGGGCTGGGCGTGTTCCGCACGGTCTTCTTTCTTCCCTCCGTTACGGCCGGGGTGGCCGTGTCCCTGCTTTGGCTGTGGATATTCAATCCCCGCTTTGGGGTCATCAACGTTCTGCTGTCGAAGATTGGCATCCAGGGACCGATGTGGCTGGGCAGCGAAACCTGGGCCATGCCCGCCCTGATCATCATGAGTGTTTGGGGTGTGGGCGGAAGCATGCTCATTTACCTGGCGGCCTTGCAGGGCATTCCCACCGCCCTCTACGAGGCGGCCACCATCGACGGGGCCAGCCATCTGCGCAAGTTCGTATACATCACGATCCCGATGATCAGCCCTGTCCTGCTGCTGAACCTGATCATAGGCGTGATCGGCTCCTTCCAGGTCTTCACACAGGCCTTCATCATGACCAGCGGGGGCCCCAACTACGCCACGCTTTTCTATGTGCTTTACCTGTACCAGCACGCCTTCCAGTGGTTCAACATGGGCTATGCCTCGGCTCTGGCCTGGATCCTCTTTGTCGTGATCCTTGTCTGTACTTTCCTGATCCTAAAAATGTCGCGGGACTGGGTCTACTATGAGGACTGAACCGACTCGCAATCGGACGCGTACCGGAGTACTGGCGGCATGACTGTCCAAGGGGCAGCCGCCCACCATGCAGTACCGGAACGCAACTGGGGACCCATTCTGCACAAGGTGTTCGTGTACACCTG
>JAAXGZ010000076.1 GCA_012271135.1 Caldilineales bacterium
AAAATCAGGCGGCGGTCAGGGTCAATTGACGGTCTGCCAGGTCGGCGAGGGTTATGTTGCTCAGGACCTCGCTGATGGCTTCTTCCACCGACTTCCATACTTCCTGCTGGGCGCAGGAATCCGAAAGGACACAGTCAAGGGGATTCACCAGGCAGTCCAGCGGCGAGCTGTTGGCATCGAGCTTGGACATGACCATGCTGAGATTGATCGTTTCGGGGGCGAGGGCAAGGGAGTGCCCTCCGCGTGGGCCACGCCGGCTGGAAACGAAGCCAAACTTGTTCAGGGAGGCCATGAGCTGGTCGAGATAGGCTTCCGGGATTCCCTGCTTGGCCGCAATCTCGGCGGTTTGCACGGGGCCGGCTTGATAGTGGAGGGCCAGTTCAACGAGGGCACGCACCCCATAGTCCACGCGCATGGGGATCTTCATCTCGCCGCTCCTCCAGGGCCTGTTAGCCGAAAATTATACACCAACAACGTCTCAATTCCAAACAGCGGACGGCCTAATCCCAGGGCAAACGCATTCTAATCTCACGGCTGTACAGGACCCGTCGTTCCCGCGCAGGCGGGAATCCAAACCCCGGCCTACAGGGCGCCATGGAGTTTTCTGGCCCTGATACAGACTCAGGGTGTTTTCATTCCGGCAACCCGCAGGTTCCTCGCAGGTTGTAGATTGCAAGGGTATACGGGGGTTTGGATTCCCGCCTGCGCGGGAATGACGAGTATTTTCCGGCAGTGTCTGGTAAGCCGGGCGCAAAGAAAGTTAAAACGCGATTGCCCTGCGGCCTAACCCAAGGCTATCGAATTCTAAATTGAACCGACATCACGCACACCCGTCGTTCCCGCTCCCCGCCTGCGCGGGGACAAGCTTCCCGGGAATGACGAAAGCAGATGCTGGGAGATCATTGCCCTTATTGACGACACAGGCTAAGGGATGTGGCCCTACGCATGCATTGACGCGTCAATTGTCAGTCCCCGCCGAACACCAGGAAGGTGCCCTGGCCCTGGGCGATCAAGCGACCGTCATCGGCAGTCACCTGGATTTCTCCAACCATCATCCGTTCGGCCGTGCTGATGACATGCGCCGTGGCGGTCAGCAGACCAGAATTGGTGTTTTCCAGGAAGTTGACCTTCAACTCGATGGTAGTGGTGCGCTCTCCCCGGCGCAAAAGGGAACGGACGGCCCGGAACATGGCCGTGTCTGCCAACACAGCGATCAGGCCTCCATGGACCTGTCCGGCGACTTGCAGATGATGAGGCTGGACAGCCAGTGATACGCGACCCGTTCCGTTGTCGGATAGGCCCATATCCACCCCCACATGTCGAAGGAAGGGCGAATCATCATCGTATGGCAGGTCGGTTCCCTCATTTCTCACCAATCGGCCTCCGGCAACTTCGGGAATCGCTGTGGGATTCGGATATAATAGCCTCGCAATTCAAATGTCAAGGCAAATGTGCTGGCTGATGGCAAAAGGACTGTTCGTCGGGCTGGCGATTGTGCTGGCGCTGGCCGCGATCCCGGTGGTGCATTTTGTTGGTATTCCCGCCGGGCCGTTCATTGCCGGCTACTTCGGCATCAATGCGGCCCGGGATTACCCAGGTTCGCCCGGACGGAAGGCCCTGGTCTACGGGATCTGGATGGGCGCGCTGGTCCTGGCAATGACGCTTATGGCGGCGATCATAGTCACTGTTGCCGGCGACTTCGCGTATCCGTTCCTGCTATGGGGAGGCGTGGTTGTGGCGACCTTCTACTACAGCAGCATGTCGGGCCTCGGGGCCTGGTATGCGGAGCTCAGGGCCGTGGAGAAGGCGAAAGCTGCCGCAACTCCAGTCCAAACACCGGCCCGGCCTCGCCTTTAGACACGTAGATGGCCGACGCAATTCGCCTGTTGCGCCCTTTGCAGTGGGTGAAGAACGGGCTGGTTTTCCTCCCGTTCCTGTTTGCCGTTGACATCGCCTGGTCAGTCGGCAATCTCTGGGACATTCCGCCGCTGCTGGGCCGCTTGGCTATCTTGTTCCTTGCTTTCTGTGCCCTTTCCAGCGGAGTATACGTCTTCAACGACCTGATGGACCGGAATGCGGACCGGGCCCATCCCCGTAAACGGCACCGTCCCATCGCGTCAGGAAGGGTCGGAATTCCGGTAGCGCTGGCCCTGGTAATCCTGCTGACTGCGGGCGGTCTGGCCGTCATGTGGGTTGTCGGTTTCTCAGTGCTGCTGGTCTCCCTGATTTACCTGGTCATCAATGTGGCCTACTGCCTTGGCGGCAAAAACCTGGTGATCCTGGACGTGTTCGCCGTGGCCAGCGGGTACGTTATTCGCGCCGTGTCGGGCGCCCTGGCGATCGACGTTGACCCGTCGCCCTGGCTATACACCACCACCGGCGCGGGGGCGCTGTTCATAGTGCTGGGCCGCCGCTACGCTGAGGTGAGGCTGGCAAGCCAGGACCCCAGCCGACAGCGGCCGGTGCTGGAGCGGTACTCACAACCCTTCATCACTCAACTGCTGACTATCTCGGCAACGGCGGCCCTGCTCAGCTATACTTTGTATACAATCGAAGCAGAAAACCTGCCCGACAACCATACGATGCTGTTCACACTGCCGTTGGTGGCGCTGGGGCTGTTCCGGTACCTATGCCTGCTGAACCACAGCAGCGACGCCGAGGCGCCGGAGCAACTGATGATGCGAGACCTGCCGTTGCTGGCGACCGTCGTCGCCTGGCTGGCGGTGTCTGCCGCAGTGCTGTTGATCAACGGGTAGGGACTCAGCACAGGATCGTGGGACCGTCGCTTCCACCGCAAATGAGCGGACGTAGTGGAAGGGTATCAACACCCAGAACCCCAACGGATTTCGACGTTGGGATTGGAGCCCCAATGCAAGCAAAACCCTTATCCTCCGACCATTCAACACGAGAGTTGACCGCCCCGGTGGTCGCCGTGATAGCCACGACGCCGGAGACAGTGGTGGACGACATGGACCGCGCCATGCGCCTGGCTGGTGCGGCCGAGGCATTGCCGACGGGAATTCGCACGCAGCTCAAGGTGAACATCTCGTGGCAGCACTGGTACCCCGGCTGTTCGACCACCCCGTGGCAGATCGAGGGGGTAACCAAAGCCCTGAGGGCAATGGGTCATACCGACTTGGTCGCGGCCCACAACGGCACCGTGGTGGTGGACTCCTATGAGGGCGAGGAGAACAACAAGCACAGGGTCGCCCAAGAGAAAGTGGGACTGCCTTCCATACACCTGGACAGCTCGCCCAACCGCTGGATCGATTACAAGCCCCGCGCCGAGATGCTGGCGTTGGACGATATATTCCCCGAGGGGATACAGATACCCGAGAGCTTTCCCGGCACCAACATCGTCCACCTGCCAACCATGAAAACCCACGTGTTCACCACCATGACCGGCGCCATGAAAAACGCCTTTGGCGGTCTGCTGCACCGCAAGCGGCACTGGACGCACTCGGTGATCCACGAGACCCTGGTGGACCTGCTGGCCATTCAGCAGGAAATACACCCGGGGCTGTTCGCCGTGATGGATGGCACTTTCGCCGGCGACGGACCCGGCCCTCGGGCCATGCGCTGGCACATCAAGGACCGCATCCTGGCCAGCTCCGACCAGGTGGCCATCGACGCGGTCGCCGCGAAGATGATGGGGTTCAACCCCATGGACATCCCGTTCATACGCATAGCCCACGAGCGTGGACTGGGCTGCGGCGATGTTGCCGACATCGATGTGAGAGGGGAGGACATCAGCAGGGTCAACTGGCATTTCTCCGGGGCGGAAAACACCTTCGCCAGCCGCGGACAGAAGCTCATTTACTGGGGGCCGCTCAAGCCGCTGGAGAACATGCTCCTGCGCAGCCCCATCGTGGGATGGGCCTTCCTGGCCTCAAACCTGTACCACAATGGTTATTGGCTCAAGACCAAGGGCCGACGACGCATCGAGGCCGCCCTCAAAACTGAGTGGGGCCGGCTCTTCCTGTCCTACTGAACCCATCGTCTAACAGGAGATTTTCCCCGGCATGGACATTGCTATTATCGGGCTACCTATCAGCGGCAAGACCACCACATTCAACGCCCTGACGTCGGGACACGGGGCCGCCACAGGGGGAGGAGCTACGGGCCCTCTGCACGTGGGAGTTGTAAAAGTCATCGACCAGAGGCTGCCGGTTTTGGAGCGCATGTATCACCCGCGCAAGATTGTGTATGCGGAGATCAAGTTCTGGGATCTGCCTCCCGCCGACCATGGCAGCCGCAATACGGGTCTGGCCGGACGCCACCGGAACATCCTGCAGGGTGCCGGCGCACTGTTGCTGGTGGTTAAGGCCTTTGACAACGCCCAGGGTCCAGCAGACCCGGGCCGCGACCTTCTCGCCATGTTGAATGAGCTGACCCTGGCCGATCTGGAGACGCTGGAGAAGGTGGAGGTCCGTCTCAGCGATTCACTCAAGAAGGCCAAACCGGCCGAGCGCCCGGCGCTGCTTCCCCAGGCGGACGCGGTGCGCAAGTGCCGGGAGGCGCTGGAAGATGGATGCAGGGTGCGCCAGCAGGAGCTGACGCCATCGGAGCGTTTGGCAATCTCCGACTACCAGCTGCTCACCGACAAGCCCGTCGTAGTCGCGTTCAACACCGACGAGTCGGTCGACGCACAGGATGTCCATTCGCTGGGGATTCCCGCCCAATTGACGAACGGTCTGGGAGTGGTCAACCTTTGTGCGCGGCTGGAGGAGGACCTGGCATCAATGCCAGAAGACGAGGCGGAGGAGTTTCGGGATGCCCTGGGTATTAGCGGTTCAGCCCTGCAGCGGGTCAAGCAAGTCTGCTACGACACGGTGGGCCTGGTTTCGTTCCTGACAGTCGGGGAGGATGAGGTACGGGCCTGGTCTGTACCCGACGGGATTCCGGCACTGGACGCAGCCGGCACGATACATACCGACTTCATTCGCGGGTTCATTCGCGCCGAGGTCATACACTACGACGACCTCGTCCGTTGCGGCAGCGTGGCCCAGGGGCGCAAGGAAGGTGTGCTGCGCTCGGAGGGAAAGGCCTACCGGGTCAAGGATGGAGACGTGATCAATTTCCTGATCAACGTGTAGGGAGCGCCGTCAATACGCCCGTTATTCCGGCGCTGAGCTGGAAGGCGGGTTCCTCTTATGTCAAGGGGCCACTTGATGGCGACTCCGGAATCCCACGAGAAAGGGAATGGCGAAAGGGTCCTTGGATGACAGTCTCTATAGGTGTCATCACATTCGCTATCATTCCCAGGGAGGCGCGAATCCAAACCCCTTTGGCCGCATTTACGTATTCGCTTGATATCGGATTCTGGGGAGTGTCGTTAATTTGAGAATAGCGACTTCCCCGCATCTGTCTCATCAATCCTACGCCCCACCCGTCATTCCCGCGCAGGCGGGAATCCAACCCCGTTTGTACAGGGTACCGTGGGACTCGCTGGCCATAATGTGGACGCAGGGTGTTTTCCTTTCGGTAGCCTGGAGGCTCCTCATCAGTTGTTGTTTGCAAAGGCAGCCGGGGGTTTGGATTCCCTCCTGCGCGGGAATGACGGTGATTTTGGCGACACTCTCTAGGCCCTCAGAGGCCGGGCGAAGCTCAACTCGTGGCCGTCCGGGTCATCGATATGGAAGTAACGCTCGCCCCACCTGGCGTCAGCGGGCGCGGTGGATGGAGTCAGGCCGAAGCCGGTGAGCCGCCGGTACTGGGCGTCGACATCGTCCACATATAGGATCAGTCGTCCCCACCAGGCGGGGCTTGTTTCTGAGAGGATCAGGTTAATGTAGCCCCCGCCTACGCGGAAACTGGTGAAGGCGGCGCCCTCGCCTCCGTACAGCATCTCGAGGCCGACCTGGTCCCTGTAGAACACCACGGACCGGGCCATGTCCGAGACAGCCAGGGTGATGGCGCTGATGGATTCCACACCCATGCCGTCCACCTCCTGCGGGCGAATCAGCCGCGTCTCCGTCGAGGCCGGTGCAGTCCCGGATACGTCCCTTCCGAAAGGACCCACTCGAGGCGTCCCTTCAGGGCCTCAACCTCGGAGGGAGAGAGCAGGTCAAGCAATTCCTGGAGCCGCCTGGGCATGCTATCGTGCGAGCCGTTCAGACGGTTGCGGAATTCCCTCAGCGAAGTCAGCAGCGCATCCGGGATCTGCTCGCCGCCGAAGTCCCAGATGACGGTACGAATTTTGACATCGGAATGAAATGTAAGCCCGTGGTCGATGCTCCAGAGCTTGCCGCGCGGATCGGTGATGAGGTGATTTGGCTTCCGATCCGTGCTGTTGGCTACCAGGTCGAAACAGCAGACCACCCGGAGCTGGTCGGCGTAGTCGCCGCCCAGGGTGTAGTAGTTCTCCCGTGGGTCGTGATCGATGAATCTCTGTACGGAGCCGATCCCGTATGGCCCCTCTCGAATAATGGTGAAAGGCACCAGGTCCCAGCCGAGGATGTCGCTGAGGAGATAGGCGGCATATTCCCGTTTGTACAGCGTGCCGTTGGGGAAATCCCAGAGCGGCGCCTCTCCATCCCTGGGCTTGTAGATGCCATAGGCTTCGGCGCCGTCCAAGGCAACATTGACGACGAAGGTGTAGTTGGAGCCTAGGCGAGTTAACTGGCAGGACAGGATTTCGCCGTGCCGCAGCACATTATTGACTGTGGTTTCGGAGGTCAAGCGGCGATATCCGGCGCTGGGTATTAACCGTTATCCGGCCTCGAGCACGGTGTGGCCGTTGGCCCTGGGACAGACGTGACCGTCGGGGTTTATCGGCTGGCCGCACAGGAAACAGGTAGGTCTCCCGGCGGCGCAGATGCGAAGGGACTCCTCGGCCAGCGAGGCAGCCTGGCGCATCGTCATCCAGAAACTGACCGATTCGGCCTCCCCTTCGGACCGCTCCTCCTCCGTCTCCCGCTCGTGCGCCTGCAGGTAAAAGGAATTGCTCTCCTTGTCATGGCTGAGGAACATCTGCCCCGCCCTGAAGTCTATGGACTCCTCACCGCCCTGCCATGTTGGTTCCCTGGGCTCGCTGATACGTTCTTTTTCGTCTGCGGACAACCCTCCAACGTAGTCGCGAAGGTAAACGCCCAACTGGAATAGCTGCTCCTTTTCCAACCAAAGTGCACACACAGCAGATCCGGACTGCAGGTCCAGCTTGAAGGTTCGGCGTCCGGGTTCTCCGAAAGTAACCGGCTCGACACTCGAGAGCGCGCCAAGCTGGTACTTGACTTGTTTTTCTTCCATGGGCCTATGATAGTGTGCCGTTGCCCACACTGGCAAGCGGCAACCGCACTGCGCCAGGGCCGGACTGCAAAGACCGGGAACTCGTAGTTTGGCTACATTCGGGCGGCGGTCCAGGGTCACCCGATGGCGGCGCGGGCGCGGTACTGCAGGGCCTCGGCCAGGTGCGATACGCCAATGATGCTTAGGCCATCCAGGTCAGCGATGGTCCGCGATACCTTCAGTACCCGGTGAAATGCCCTGGCGGACAGGCTCAAGCGCTGTGCAGCGGTCTGGAGCAGGCTTCTCGCTGCGTCCTCCAGTTGGCAATGCTCCCAAACTTCGGCCGGACCCATTTCCGAATTGCAAAGAAAGCCATTGTCAGTAAATCGCTGGCGCTGCAACTCTCTGGCATGTTCGACGCGCTGGCGTGGGCCGCTGGAGCCCTCGCCTGTAGAGGTCTCCACCAGCTTGTCGTATTCGACTGGAGGCACCTCCACGAACACGTCCACCCGGTCCATCAGGGGTCCGCTGATCTTTTTCTGGTACCTGGCCACCGTAGATGGGCTGCAGGTGCATTCCTTTGCCGGGTGGTTATGGAAACCACAGGGGCAGGGATTCATTGCCGCAACCATCATGAAGCTGGCCGGGTATGTTACGGATCCGGAAACCCTGCTGATGGTCACCACCTTGTCCTCCAGCGGCTGGCGCAAGGACTCCAAGGCTGCATGGTTGAACTCCGGCAGCTCGTCTAGGAACAGGACGCCTCGATGGCTAAGCGTGATTTCGCCGGGACGCAAGGTGCGGCCGCCGCCCACCAGTCCGGCGTTGGATATGGTGTAGTGCGGCGACCGGAAGGGGCGCTGCAGCATCAATGGGTTTTCGGTCTGCAGTGACCCGTTTACGCTGTATATCTTGGTGACTTCCAGGGCCTCCTGCGGCGCCATGCGCGGCAGGATGGACGGCAGGCAGCGGGCCAACAAGGTCTTGCCACTTCCCGGAGGGCCGCTGAAGAGGAGGTTGTGGAATCCCGCTGCAGCCACTTCAAGAGCCCGCTTCGCGTGTTCCTGTCCCTTGATGTGGGCCATGTCCATGTAATCGGGGCTGCAGGACGACGCGCTACAGTTCGCCCATCCATCCCCCAGCATCGGCTCCAGCTGAATCTCTCCACGGAGATGCCGTAATGCCGCGTCCAGTGTGGGCACCGGGTAAACCCTGATATCCTCCACCAGAGAGGCCTCCTCAGCGTCAACCGCTGGCACGAAGACCGCCTCGTAGCCCTGGTCTCTGGCCACTGACACCATTGTCAGGATCCCATTGGTGTGTCGCAGGCTGCCATCCAATGACAGTTCTCCCAGGAATACTGCGTCCGGCGGCGCTGCTTCCAGTTGCCCTGAGCTGAGCAGAATGCCTATGGCAATGGGAAGGTCGTAGGCGGGGCCCTCTTTCTTCAGGTCAGCGGGCGCCAGGTTGACGGTAATTCGGCGCATGGGGAACTCGCAGCCGCTGTTTCGCAGGGCAGCGCGGACGCGCTCCTTGGCCTCCTGCACCGCCGCATCGGGCAGGCCCACCATGTTGAACTTCGG
>JAAXGZ010000153.1 GCA_012271135.1 Caldilineales bacterium
CTGTTCCAGGGACACAACACCCCCCTGATCCTGGTCTCCTTCGTCGGCGTAGGGGTCCTGATCCTCCTTTACCGCACCCAAAGGTACCCGACGGGACTGTTGCGGCTCAGCCTCGGCCTGCAGTTGGGCGGCGCCTTCGGCAATCTCGTGGACCGCGTTCGCCTGGGGCATGTGACCGACTGGGTGGACGTTGGCCCCTGGCCGGTCTTCAACGTGGCGGACGCATCAATAGTTTCCGGGTTGGTTATTCTGGCGTTCCTGTTCATAATGGCCGAGCGTTCGACATCCGAGACTACGGTGCGGAACGCCTGGGGCGACGACTGTCCGGTCTGCGAGGGGTCGATGCGGACCTTGCCCCAAGGTGGCTGGCGATGCTCCACCTGCGGGGTGCGCGAGCGGATTCTGCCCTCCACGTCCATTCGGCCGGGCGAGCGTCCACGGTAATGGCTACAGGTTCGGAGATCCCTGACATCACGGTACTGGATTTCGAATCCACACAGTCCGGCTGCCGTTTGGACCAGTACCTGGCGGTTACAGACCTGGGGCTCACGCGCAGCAGGCTGCGGCAGTTGATTGCCGGGGGAAACGTGCTGGTGAACGGGGCAGTCGCCAAGCCTGCTCACCGCCTGCGGTCCGGCGACAGGGTCTCGGTTACCGTACCCCCACCCGGCCCATCAGGGGTGGTGGCCCAGGACATTCCCATCACCGTGGTCTACCAGGATGCGGAACTTGTGGTAATAGACAAACCGGCCGGCCTTTCCGTGCATCCCGGCCCGGGCCATCCGGACCGGACGCTGGTCAACGGCCTGCTCGCGCTCTGCCCCGACATCCAGGGCATCGGCGGCCAGATACGGCCCGGAATCGTCCATCGGCTGGACAAGGATACCTCGGGCCTGATGATTGCCGCCAAGACGCAGTTCGCTCACAACCGGCTCTCGCAGCAGATCAAGGACCGGGAAGTCTCCAAGGGCTATATGGCCCTGGTGGAGGGCGCTCCATCGCCCGAATCAGGAATGATAGAGGTGCCCATCGGGCGGGACACGCGCCGCCGCACCAGGATGGCCGTCGTTCCTGGGGGACGCGAGAGCCGTACCGGCTACCGGCTGCTGGAGCGTGTCAGCGACCACAGCCTGCTGGAACTGCAGCTACATACCGGCCGCACCCACCAGGCCCGGGTACACCTGGCCTGGTTGGGGCATCCCCTGCTGGGAGACGGCATCTACGGCCGCCGCAGTCCACTGCTGCCCAGGCATTTTCTGCACGCCCATCGCCTGTCATTCGCTCATCCCACATCCGGGGAATCGCTGGAGTTTCAGTCGCCACTCCCCCCGGACCTGCAGGCTGCGCTGGATTCCCTGCGCCGGGACTCGTAACGGGTAGACCACGTGGCCAGCCCACAAAGAATTGGCGCTTCCTTCATCCATCTGCTCTCCGGCATCGGCTCTCCGGCCCCGGCCATGAGGATGGCCCGCGTCGAGCCCATTGGCCTTATGTGAAGGGCGTCCTGATCATGTCCTCAGTCCGGCTACATTTGTTGACAAACCCGAATCAGTTGCCTAACGTTAGGCAACCTTCACAGCCGTATGAGGCGGGGCGCAGCCAAGCGCGTCAAACGCAATTCGGCCACGGGGGACACCGACATGTCTACAACCTACGAAGCCGCCGGTACCGATCAGGAGTCCCTGCCGTTATATGGGGAGGACAGCAAGGGGCCCATCATCAAGGTGAATTCCGTCTGGAAGATCTTCGGGAGGAATCCTGAAAGGGCCATGGGCACGGAACACTCGGACAAGAGCAAGGCAGACTTGCAGTCGGAACTGGGTGTTGTCATCGGCCTCAGCGATGTGTCCTTTGAGGTCCAGAAGGGCGAGACATTCGTGATCATGGGGCTGTCCGGCAGCGGCAAGTCGACCATGGTCCGGTGCCTCATTCGCCTGATTGAGCCCACGTCGGGAAGCATCGTCATCGACGGAAACGACGTGACTGCCATGGATGACAGGGAACTGATGGAGTTCCGGCGAGACAAGATTGCCATGGTCTTCCAGCATTACGGTCTCATGCCGCACCGCAACGTGCTGGACAACGCCGCCTGGGGACTCGAGATACAGGGAGTTCCCGAGACGGAACGATACGAGCGCACCAGGGAGATTCTCCAGATGGTAGGCCTGGCCGGATGGGAGAACTCCTATCCTCGACAACTGTCCGGAGGGATGCAGCAGAGGGTGGGCCTGGCGCGGGCACTGGTAGTCGATACCGATATCCTGCTCATGGACGAGCCATTCAGCGGGCTGGACCCCCTGATTCGCCGCCAGATGCAGGACGAGTTGCTGCGCCTCCAGGACGAACTTCAGAAGACCATAGTTTTCATCACTCACGATTTGAACGAGGCGCTCAAGCTGGGAAGCCGCATCACCATCATGCAGGACGGTCGCGTGGTTCAGATCGGCTCACCCGAGGATATCGTGCTGCGGCCCGAGGACCAGTACGTCGGCGATTTCACCCAGGATGTCCGGCTGGAAGGCGTGCTTACGGCAAACAAGGTCATGGTCCCGCCCAAGGCCGTGGTAATGGGACACCAGGGTCCGCGAGCGGCGCTTCACACCATCGGCAACAGCGACGGCGACGCCGCATGGATCGTAGACCGCAGGGAACGCTACATCGGCCTTCTGACCATCACCAGGGCCAACCAGGCCCTCCGGGCGGGTATCAACCGGCTGGACCTAGGACTGGGATACGTGGACCAGGAGTACGCCCCCGTCAGCGCCGGCACGACTTTCGACGAGCTGATTCCCCGCGCCATGGCCAGCGACTATCCCCTCCCGGTGACCGACGAGAACAACCTGCTCATAGGCGAGATTCACCGGAGCGCGCTGGCCGAGGCCCTAGCGGAAACGTCCACCGCCGACCCCGACTTCGAAGCCAACGCCGCCGCCAACGCAGCGCTGGCCGCCGAGGCGGAACGCGACTAACCCCTTTGCTCCCACAAATGTCCTCGGCACAACGTCTCCTTTCCTTTAACCGTTCCCATGAGAGATTCGAAAATCAAGGATAGCTTCATGCATCCATTTCCGGTCCCGTGGAGGCAGACATGGCAGAAATAACCGGGCCAAGAGTGGACACGCAAACCCGCGATGACCAGTCGGGAGAAGGACTCACCTCGCGTATTCTCAAGTTTCAACCCCTTAAGGTCGCCGTTGGAGCGGCGGTGGTGCTGCTCCTGGTGATTTGCCTGGCCGTTTGGGGACCCGGAATGGAGTACCCAACCACCGTTTCCAGTTCAGAGGTCACGACCAGCTCCGGCACCACCATCGAGCTGACCAAAACAGTGCGGGACGTAACCGGTTCTGCCATAGACGACGCCGTCAGGTGGATCACTCGGGAAGGCAACTGGCTTTTCGACGGCTTGTCTGTCGCTGTTACCCATGCCCTGATAAATATCGAGAAGGGTCTGAAGTGGGTCCCATGGCCGGTACTCATAGCGGGAATTTCGGTAATTGCCTATTCCGTTGGGCGTTGGCCACTGGCGATTTTCACTCCCGCCGCCCTGCTCTTCATCGGATTCATGGGCTTGTGGGAGAACACCATCGACACCGTGGCCCTGATGGTGGTGGCGGTGGCGGTATCCGTGGGCGTAGGATTCCCCTTGGGCGTGCTGGGCGCCCGCAACCAGCTGGC
>JAAXGZ010000135.1 GCA_012271135.1 Caldilineales bacterium
GGCTTGTGGTCAGTTCGATGTTGTGGATCCGGGAGGCGCTGCTGCCCTTGAACCAGGTCGTACCAGACGCGACGAGTTCCCGGATCCCGTAGGCCTCGGGATTGTCGGTGCCCACCACTGGTTCAACCACCTTGAACTGCGCCTGGACCCGGTTGCGGCCGAGAGCTACGGCATCCGCGACAGCGCGTACCGTACCCTCCACATCCAGGGCCAACCCCGTCTGGCTCGGGACAACAACCTGCAACCTTCCAGTACTGCGATCAAAGGCGAACCGGCCCTCGCGCGGGGGTCTGGCAAACAGTGGCTCCCACCGCGAAACAAGGGCGGCCAAGACCTCGAGATCGAGCTCCCGGAAACCTGGCCCTGGCATTGCAAGCGACAACTGGAACGGATCCAGGGCCAATCTCAGCCTCCGTGCGGGATCTTCAACCACCACCGTGCTTCGATTGAAATCTGTCGGCTGGAGTACCGGCATGCCCGCGGCCGAACTGTCGGCCACAACCCGGATCGAATTGGACTGCCCGCCGTCTGCCGCGGCCACGATATCAGCTGCCAACTGCTCGGTATCCACCTCCAACCTGTCAATCGCCGGCACCTGGACCGAGCCCACACTCATGAAAGGCCGGCCGGGACGTTCAAGGGAACGCTCAACATGCGCTACCAGCTCGTCGGCTTTCACGGGGTCGTAGACCACCGGCGGATCCAGGTAGGCCCCCTGCAGCGCCAGGCGCCATCTGGTGATCTGATTGGCCACGGGAGACCCGTCGCGCCCCTGCAGCCAAGCCCGGTGTGTCAGCAGATGAAGCACCCGATCGGATGCATCCCACGCGCCACCCAACGCAAACTGGCGGGAGTCCAGTTCAACCAGGACGGGCTGGAGCCCGTCCCTCGGCTCCAAAACGGCCAGTACAGCCCGTGCTTCGGCCAAGGTGAGGCCACCCACCGGGACCTCGGCAACGTACACCCCAGGGTAGATCCGGTCGGTGAACCACACGGCATGAACGGCGCCGACCAAGGTCGTCAATGCCAGGACCAACAACGGCCACAGCAACAGCGAGGCTACCAGGCCGCGGCCGCGCGGGACTCCCCGAATCGATGCATGCCCGGGTTCGCCTGCGGGATGGATCCGAGAAGGTTCTACAGCCAACGGACCTCCACGGCCGCGCCGTAACCAACACATGGCCTGATCGGCCCGTTGACAATAGGACCGGCCTGCGTGATTGGGACTGGGATGGCAAACACCCGGCTACGTCTCTCTGGACAGAACCTCGTCGGCATCCAGTTTTGTGAACAGGACCCGTGGCTTGCGCATCGGTTGGCCGGCCGGCAAATCGGTTGCGGCCCATTCACCGCGCGCACCGGCATGGTCGTAACGCAGAACAAGGTGCTCTCCGCGAGCATCCTGCACTGTTTCAGTGTACTGCCGGCCAAACAGCCGACCCTCGTGTCCCAGGTCCTCATGCAACATCTGGGACGAAAACGGCAGTATCGGCGCCCACATGATCTTGAGCCAGTCCACTGCCTGCAATGCGGTATAGATGATGGTGTAAGCCTGTTGCCGGTCCGACTTGATGACCTGCCACGGTTCGCGGGCATTCAGGTACTGGTTGACCTTCTGGCTAAGTCGGCGGCAGGCTTCCAGGGCAGCCTTGAGGTGCACACCCTCGTACAGGGTGCCGACCTCCATGAATCCCTTGCGGACTTCCGCCAACAGGGTCGCATCACCCGGTTCCAGTTCGCCCGGTTCCGGCACCATTCCGTCGCAGGCCCGATAGGCAAACCCCGTTACGCGGTTGACCAGGTTGCCCCAATTGGCAACCAGTTCGTTGTTTACCCTTTCGATGAAGTCGTCCCATGTGAAATCAACATCGGAGGTTTCCGGCGCCATGGCCGTCAAGGCATAGCGCCAGGCGTCGGGCTGGTATCGCTCCATCATGTCGTTGATGGAGATGCTGATCCCGCGGCTCTTGCTGAACTTCCGGCCCTTCATGTTGAGGTACTCATTGGCCGGCACGTCGTACGGGAGGCAGAAGCCGTCGCGTCCCAACAGCATGGCCGGCCAGATGATGGCATGGAACACGATGTTGTCCTTGCCAATGAAGTTGTACACCCGACTTCCTTGACCGGCACCGGTTTTCCACCAAGTCTGCCAGCCATCCGGATCGCCACTCAGAAGTGCATGCTCTACGACTGCGCTCAGGTACCCGATCACGGCGTCGTACCATACGTATATCCGCTTGTCCTCCCAGCCTTCAACAGGGACATTGATGCCCCAGTCGATGTCCCGCGTAATGGGCCGACCGCGCAGTTCGCCGCGCTCCAGTTCCGACAGCGTAAAGCGATAGACCTGCGGACGCCAGTACTCCTTGCCGTCCTTCAACCACGCCAGCAGGTCCGCGTTCAGCTTGTCCAGGGCCAGAAAAAAGTGCTCGGTTTCCCGCACTTCCAGTTCGGTGGAACCCGAAATGGTCGACCTTGGTTTACGCAACTCAGTGGCGTTGTACAACTTCCCGCAGTTGTCGCACTGGTCGCCCCGTGCCTCGTGACTTCTGCAGTAGGGACAGATGCCGACAACGTACCGGTCGGGCAGGAACTGCCCGGCAACGGGATCGTAGAGTTGTTCCTGGGTGTCGGCATAGATGTAGCCCTTCTCGCGGTGCACCAGGAACATCTCCTGGGTCACGTCCCAATGGACCTGGGTATCCGTATGGGTGAAAAGATCGAACGTCAGGCCCAGTTTCATATAGGCATCAATGAACATCGGGTGGTAGCGTTCAACCACCTCGTCTGGTTCGATGCCCTCCTGCTGGGCCAGGACGGTAATCGGCGTGCCGTGCGTGTCCGACCCGCTGACCATCAACACATCATTGCCCCGCATGCGGTTGAAGCGCGAGAACACATCTGGAGGCAGGTATGCTCCGGCGATGTGTCCGATGTGCTGCTGACCATTGGAGTATGGCCAGGCCACACCGACAAGAACCCTGTTCTTAGCCATGTCCTGTCCTGTCTTGCGACGACTTTCGGGGTACACCGCGACCCGGGCCCGCGCCGGCGCCTGACTTGCCGTCCGGCGGCCTCGACCGGCCCGTTCCCTGACCGGAACCTGACTGCATTCTAGCCTGTCCATTCGGAGCAGAGCATATAATCCGAAGTGACCGGCCATTCCCCGACAACACAACGCGGCCCGATACAGGTCCCGGTCATCCACTCTCCGTCAGGCTTGATCCCATGAGTTTCCTGCAAGGCATCAACGATTCGGTCGTCCGCTCCGGGACGGTATTGTGGAAGACGATCAAATCGGTCTACGGGGACCTGTTCCCATATGTTTGGATGAGCGTCCTGTGGTGGGTGGGGACGTTGACGGTCATCCTGGCCCCCCTCGCGCACACGGCGATGCATCGTGTGGCCCACCGTACGGCAACCTACCGGCGCATCGACAGCGACTTCTTCTACGAAGGCCTGCGCATGCACAAGGGTCTAGCCTACCTGATGTACTGGGGCAACTTCCTCGGCTCGGTGGTAATACTGGTCAGCATTTGGTTCTACGGCAGTATCCAGTCCCCGTTCGTGCAGCTTCTGGTGATCCCGCTGATCTGGGTCGCGTTCCTCTTCCTCTTGGTTACCCAGTTCGTGTTTCCCCTCCTTTGGGAACAGGAAGAGGTCTCCTTGGCGTTGATCTACAAGAACGCTCTGATTCTGGTACTGCAGCACCCTTTGTTCTGCGTCCTGGTCACCTTGTTCAAGATCACGATCCTCTTCCTCTTCTCGTTGCCGGCCTTCATTCCCCTGTTTCTGTTTGGGCCCGCATTCTCAACCGTGTTGTCGAACTACGCGCTGAACTACCTGTTGATCAAGGTGGAACTGGCACCACCCCCACCAAGCTGGGCGGACTGACCCGGACACGGCCGCACCGTCGGCCAATCCAAGTTCGGTTCGGACATCCGATACCTACCCACCCGCGAGCATAAGGTATCCCTTGCCTGTTTTGCAGCCGACGTACTTATGTCAACACATATCGGATTCGAACACCCGGCCGGTGTTGCGAATGGGGGCCGTTTTCTGTATCTGTAGCCGGCCTCAAGCAGTTGGGGCCGCGGTCTTGATCCTTGTACCGCGCCTGTAATCCCCCAACCCGGATTGGGAGGATGCGGATGGTCGTCTTGTGTCCATAAACTGCGTGTGCCGGAGAGGAGACAAACCGGGTTGGGGATAACACAGCCCAATCCTTGGTACCGCGCTCACAAGACGTCTGCTGGTGCGACCTCCCGTATCGTGTGAAAACTGCTAACCGGCGCGTTTCGCAGTCCTGGCGGAGCGACTCCCGGATTTGGTTCCGGACTTGGATCGGGACGTGCCCTTGGACCGCCGGCGCTTGGGAGCATTGCGCCTCTTCTCTATCAGATCCAACGCCAGCTTCATGTCCACCGACTTGACCGGGGTGTCCTTGGGCAGGGATGCGTTGACTTTCTGGTACTTGATGTAGGGCCCGTACCGGCCGTCAAGGATTTGAACCGGTTCGTCATCATCGCTGCCCGGCACCGGGCCCAAATCCACCAGAACACGCGCTTGGGTTGTCCGGCCCGGTCGCGCCGCGGCCAGCAGTTCCTCGGCCCGGGCCAGTGAAATGTTGAAGATGGTGTCGTCCCCCCTAAGCGATGCCGACTTCCCGTTCCACGACACGTACGGACCATAGCGCCCCATATGCTTCGTGACCTCCATGCCGTTTTCCGAATGGGAGCCAAGCACGGCGGGCAATGCCAGCAGTTCCCTCGCCTGTTCAAGCGTGACCTGTTCGGGGGACAACCCATCGGGCAGGGACACGCGCTTGGGCCGTCCGTCCGCCCCATCCGGCAGGCCAAGTTGAAGATACGGGCCGAATCTCCCATGCAGCAACTGAATGTCCACCGAATCTGTGGCATCACGGCCCAGTACCGCCGGTCCAGCTTCCTTGCGGCGAAACAGTTCGTTCGCCAGTTCCGTGGTCAAATCGGCAGGGGCCAGGTCTTCGGGCACCGAGACAATCACGCGCTGCTCTGGCCGGCCGACGCTGGAATCCGTGGACACACCGTCACCCCCAGCCGGTTTTTCGATGAACGGGCCGTACCGTCCAATGACCACCGGATAGCGGCACCGGGGCAACTCCACGGTCCGGTAGATTCCCGGATCGATATTGACCTCGTACTCGGCGATCTGCACTTCCAACCCCTGGTCGCCCAGGAAATAGTCCTCCACATAGTTAAGCCAGGCCGCGTCACCGGCAGCGATGTCGTCCAGGTTGGTCTCCATGTCGGCCGTGAACTTGAAGTTCACCAGATCGCTGAGCGAGTCCTCCAGCAGCTTGACCACGGCGAATGCCATGAAGGTGGGCACCATCCGCTGTCCCCGCTTGAAGCAGTAGCCCCTGCTCTGCACTGTCTCGATAATGGTGGCGTACGTGCTGGGCCGGCCAATTCCGTTGTCCGTCAAGGTCTTGATCAAGGAGGCGTCCGTATACCGGGCCGGTGGCCGGGTCTCGCGTCCCTGGGGATCAAGATTTCGCACTGCCAAGAGGTCCCTTTCTGCCAGTTCAGGCAGGGACTTCGCGGCTGCCATGTCCGGATTCGCGAGCAGGAATCCGGAAATCAACACAGTTACGCCCGTGGCCCGAAACTCGGCCGACTGGACAGCCAAGGCATCGGTGGCAGGTTCCGGCCTGTCAGAGACTTGGCGGGGTGTGACCTCAACATCCAACGTCACGTTGCGGATTTGGGCGTCAATCATCTGGGTCGCGACCGTGCGCCTCCAGATCAGATCGTACAGATCCCGCTCGCGGCCGGACAGTCCCTTCTCCGCGGCCGGCAGCATACGTTCGCCCGCGGGCCTGATGGCTTCGTGGGCTTCCTGGGCATTCTGCTGGCGGGCCCTGAACACGCGCGGCTTGTCAGTCAGCCGATCCGCTCCGAACTGGACTGCCACGCGCATGCGGGCTGCCCGAACCGCTTCGGGCGCCAAGCTGACGGAATCGGTCCGCATGTAGGTGATGTGACCGTTTTCGTACAGGCTTTGCGCCGTCCGCATGGTGCGTTCGGCAGACATGCCCAAGCGACGGTTCGCCTCAATCTGCAACGTGCTCGTGGTGAAG
>JAAXGZ010000140.1 GCA_012271135.1 Caldilineales bacterium
CCATCAAGTTTCGTTGCACTACTAGGATTGGTGTCGGGATCAACGGGTTGTCCTGGACCTTGTCTGTCAACTGCCCGATTGATGCGTCCGAGCTGGCCGGCCTCTGAACCGTCTGAACCCGGTTCAGGACCGCCCTGCGCCGGATCCCGCTTCACGGCCGAAGCGTAGCCTGGGGGCCCCGAAAACCAGGGTTATGTACAAAGTCGCACCGGACAGGCTGCCGGTGCCCGTCCACCGAAAAGGACGGAGATTTCCGAACCCCGCGACGGCCATCCGACAACCCGAATGACCCATCCAGCGTCTTATGTAAGGGAACCTGCAACCCCAATGGGAGCGTTGCATGCGGACGGGATGCTCCGGCTTCGAGGCCAATCCGTGTGGCGGCACTGTTTCAATCTCGTTGATACGGGTATCCATTCACTGTCAACGGGGCGGCTCTCCTGCGTTCCATCGCGTCCTGTACCGACTGATGTGATGACCCTCGGCACCGCGTGCCCATCACCGCCTGTGGCTTCCTTGACTAAAATCAACGAAAGTGCAACAGTGCCCGTGTGGCCAGGGCGATTGCATCTAAATTGGGGGGGGGCGACGGGATGGATGGACACCGGCCTACAATGGGCGGTTCCGGATTCAGCCTGCGGAGAAGCCCCTCATGGACGACCCGATGCCCTCGTCCCTGGTCGAGACCCTGGACAGTCTCGAGGATCCGCGGGTCGACCGGACCAGGCTGCACCCTCTGACGGACATCCTGGTGCTGTCCGTGCTAGCCGTCATCTGCGGCGCCGACCGTTTCGTGGCCATCGCCCTCTTTGGCCAGCTCAACGAGGCCTGGCTGCGCACCTTCCTGGAACTGCCGCACGGGATCCCCTCGCACGCCACGCTGGGACGGGTCTTCGCGCGGCTGGATGCGGCCCGCTTTGAGGAAGGCTTCCGGGACTGGGTGCAGGCGGCCTTGGCCTTGACCGACGGTCAGGTCGTGCCCATCGACGGCCAGCGCGTGCGCGGCTCCCACGACCGGGGCCGGGGGCTGGAGCCCCTGCATCTGGTGAGCGCCTGGGCCCAGGCCCACCGCCTGGTGCTGGCCCAGACGGCGGTGGACGACCACTCCAACGCAAGCACGGCCATCCCGGAGCGGCTGCGCAGGTTGTGCCTGGAGGGTTGCATCGTGACCCTGGAGGCCATGGGCTGCCAGAAGAAGATTGCGCGCCCAATCCGGGGGCAGGAGGCCGACTATGTGCTGCGCGTGCGGGCCCACCACCAGGGGCTCCACGACCGCATGCAGGACCCGTTCCACCGGGAACGGGCCGCGGACTTCGCCGACGGTCCCCACGACGATGCGGACACGGTCGGGAAGGACCCCGGTCGGATTGAGACCCGCCGCTGCGGGACGACCGGCGACCCCGCCTACCTCGCCCCTGTCGACCCCGACCGCGACGGGTGCGACCGGGCCAGTCTGGTCCGGGTCGAGTGCGAACGCCGCTGCGGGGACCGGGTCGCGACCGACACCCGCTGCTTCATCTCCCGCCTGCCCCCCAGGGCCCAGCCCCTGCTACAGGCGGTACGACAGCATTGGAGCCTCGAGAACGCCCACCACTGGGTCCTGGATGTCGCCTTGGGCGAGGACGACAGCCGCATCCGCACCGGTCACGCCGCCCACAACAGGGCCATCCTCAAGCGCATCGCGCACAACCTCCTGCGGCAGGACCGGTCGCTCAAGGTGGGCATGGCCAACAAGCGGCGGGCGGCGGGGTGGAACAAGGACTACCTGTGTCGGCTCATCGGACTCAAGCCCAAACCAATTTAGATGCAATCGCCCTGACGGCCCTCCTTGGCCTGGAGATGTTCCGCGAACACTCCCGGGGTGAACTGACGGGGTGGATGATTCGCATCGTCACCCTCAAGGAAGGCGCCTTCGACATGGACATCCTGATCGCTTATGTGATCTATGTCGCCCTGGCGCCGCTCGTCCTTTGGGGCCTCGATCGGCGGAGAACACGGCTGGTGTTGGGCACGGTTCTGTGCGTGTATGTCCTGACCCAGTTGAATCCCGAAGCCATGAGCCTCGATGTGTCGGCCTTCAGGCACCTGGCGGCAAACAGTCCGCTGTTCTTCGGAGCCGTGGTGCTGGGTTACCACCGCCAGGTCGTGGGGGCCTGGTGGCAGTCCCATCGCGCCGGCCGGGTTATGGATACCGTCGTCGTGGTTGTCGGGGCAGCACTGTTCATTGGCTTTGTCCTGGATTACGGGGGCAACGAGGCCGTAGGAGAGTTTCTCGGGAGCTTTGAGGTGCGGGAGTTCCTCATGCCTCCCCACAGCCTGCTGATCGTGTTTGTGTATCTTCGCATCCTGTGGCTCCTGACCACCCGTCTGTGGCCCCTGCTGCATCGGCTTGGCGGCTGGCTGTTCATGCCCTTCGGTCAGGACAGCATGTTTGCCTACTGCATGCAGGCCGGCCTGATCGTCTGGTACCGCCAGCTGGACGCGCCCATCAATGAGCACAGCCATGCCCTGCTGCGCCTGGCCGTCGAGATGGGTATCGCGGGGTGCATACTCGGTTCTGTCCTGCTGCGCCGTTGGCTGGACCGAAGTTTCGGCACGGAAAACCAAAGGGTCTGGATGCGCCGGCACCTGCTCAACATTCTGATCTGGGCGTCGCTGGCGATGCTGTTCGTCCTGACGATCCTGCTGTCGGAGCCGGACGGCTGGTGGTGGAGCGAGGGGTATCTGTTCGATGACTGGTAGGCCATATCGCCAATAAGAGCCCATGCAGTTTGCAGGGCGGACCGGAATGCCTGTCGGGTGTAATGCCTGCAGTTGGGCAGGTCCGGGTTCGAGAGTTCGCGGCAACCGCGCCCGGTTGGCCCGGACGCGATTTTTTGTTTCCCCTTGGGGCCTGCCCTAAACTCAGCCGGAACGGGCCGCCGCATTCGACCGGCAGCTGTTCACAAGCACGGGAATGGACTTCAATGGCCAGCAGGGAATCGGGGGACCCTCCGAATACCAGGCCCATGGTTTCCGAGAGGGAGGTTGAAGACTTGGCCGCCCTCTACGGCCGGCCGGCCCGGCGGCACTTCTGTATCGACTTGGACGATTACCTGCTCGATATGCGTGCGCGCCGTCGGGGGGACCGGCGCGCGGAGGTCCTGTTCGCCGTCACGCGCCCCAGTGGACGGGTCCTGATTCACTCCAAGCCGCGGTACCCGCAGGGCGTGCACCGTCTGTTTACTGGCGGCATCAACCCGAATGAGTCCGTCGTGGATGCCCTGTTCAGGGAAGTGGCCGAGGAAACGGGCCTGGCCTGCCGGGTGGAACGTTTCCTGGCGGTATGCACCTACGCATTTCACCATCCCGAACCGGTGCGGCGCTATTGCTTTGCCTCCTACATGTTTCATCTGGTCATCGCGGACGAGGATGTGCCTTCCCCTCGCGATTTGACCGAGATTGGCCAGATTGGCGAGATTGCGCTGGAAGGCCTGCCCGCCATCGCAAGCCATCTGCGCAGTCTGCAGGGCAGCCGGGCTGCCTGGGGCATCTGGCGGGCCATCGGCCACGACATTGTCTACGAGCAATTGACCCAACAGTCTTCCATGCGCCTGCAGGCGGCCGCAGCCTAAGCGCGCCGACAGGACAGGCCCGCCCGCTTTTCTGCGAGACAACTGCACCATGCTGGTTCCCCTTTCCTGGCTGCGCGAGTATGTCGATTGGGATCTGTCCACTGCCGATCTGGAGGAAGCCCTGACCAACTCCGGTTTGGAAGTGACCGGAGTTGAAACCACCGGCGAGTGGTGGGATCCCGAAGCGTTGCGCGTGGGCCGGGTGGTCGGGGTTCATCCCCATCCGGATGCGGATCGGCTGGTCCTGGTGGACGTGGACGACGGCCGCGGCGCTTTGGAGCGGGTGGTTACGGGCGCGCCCAACCTGTTCCGGTTCCGCGGGACCGGAGAGTTGCCGGTCCTGAAGGTGGCGTTCGCCCGCGCCGGCGCCACCCTGGTTGATGCCTACTCGGAAGAGCGTCCCCGTCCGCACCGGAAGCTCAAGGCGTCGAAGATCCGCGGGGTGCGTTCCGCGGGGATGGTGTGCTCCGAACTGGAACTGGGTCTCAGCGAGGAGCACGAGGGCATTCTCCTGCTGCCGGAGGACGCGCCGGTGGGCACGTCCCTGACGGAGTACCTGCGCGACGAAGCGGTGGAACTGGACCTGACGCCGGACATGGCCCGCGGCCTGAGCATGATCGGCGTGGCCCGGGAAGTGGCGGCCCTGACCGGTGGCCGGCTCAAGGCCCTGCCCGACTGCTCGCTGCCCGAACCGGACGCCTCGGATCCCCAGGTGGAACTGGCCATCGAGGATCCGGAGCTGTGCGCCCGTTACGTGGCCGTGGTCATCGACGGTGTGCAGGTGGGCTCCTCTCCTGCCTGGATGCAGCAGCGGCTGGCCCAAGCCGGCGTGCGCG
Source organism: Caldilineales bacterium (assembly GCA_012271135.1). Classification (GTDB taxonomy): domain Bacteria; phylum Chloroflexota; class Anaerolineae; order Caldilineales; family Caldilineaceae; genus Bin34. The sequence continues at coordinate 4,451 of JAAXGZ010000140.1, forward strand.
CCATCAACAACATCGTGGACATCACCAACTATGTGATGCTGGAATGGGGGCAGCCCCTGCATGCCTTTGATCTCGATCTCCTGAGGGGACGCAACCGGGACAGTGCGGAGGAGTTGCCCTGCATCACGGTGCGCACGGCCCGCCCCGGGGAACAAATGCGGACCCTGGACGGCCAGCAGCGCGAGTTGACCGAGTCCATGCTCCTGATCACCGACCGCGCCGGCCCCATCGCGATCGCCGGTGTCATGGGCGGCGCCGAGACGGAGGTGTCCACCGACACCCACACCATCCTGCTGGAGTCCGCGACCTTCGACGGCATCAACAACCGACGGACATCCCAGGCCCTGCGCCTGCACAGCGAGGCCAGTCACCGATTCACGCGCGGCGTGCCCGCCCGCATGGCGGAAACGGCCGCCGGCCGGGCAACCCGGCTTATCTGCGAACTCACCGGCGGCCGCATGGCGGGCCCCGCGGCGGACTTGTATGTGCGCCGGCAGGATGAGCCCAGGATCTGCCTGACCGCCAGCGAGGTCAACCGACAGTTGGGGATGCAGTTGGATCTCGACACGATTCGGGAAGCCCTGCACCGCCTGGATATTGAAGCCGCGGTCCAGGACAACCTTCCGGACGATATCGATGGGGAGGGTCTCTTTGGTCTCTTCCGGGAGGTGGACGAGCCGGTGCTCGTCTGCACTCCGCCCTGGTTCCGGCTGGACCTGCGCATTCCGGCCGATCTGACCGAGGAAGTGGCGCGCATCGTGGGCTACGAGGACGTGGGCCTGACCTGGATGCAGGAGCAGATTCCCGATCACGAGCCCAACCACCTACTGGACTCCGAGGAGCGCATCCGCGATCTGTTGAGCGGCATTGGCCTACAGGAAATCGTGGGTTATTCCTACTCCAGTCCGGAGCACCACCTGCGCCTGGCACGGCATGCCACGGGGAACCGGGAACCGGAGTTCGTCCAGCTGGCCAACCCTCTATCCCCGCAGCGCAGCGTCATGCGCCGGGATCTGCTGGTGAGCGCGCTGGAGTACCTGGTCCACAACCTGCGCTACGAGGACCGGCTGGCGGCCTTCGAGATTGGTCTCGAGTTTCGTCCCGAGTTGGGTGCGGCACCCTTCCCCGCGGAACTGCGCAAGCTGCAGTTTGTTCTGACCGGCACGCGCGAGGTCGGGGACTTCCGGCAGCCCGCCGGGGAGGACACCTGGGACTTCTACGACTTGAAGGGCATCCTGGAGTTGATGTTCAGCCGGCTCAACCTGGACCACCGCATCACATGGGCGGCGACTCAGGATCATCGCTACGGACCCTATTGCGCCCGCATCGAACTGGACGGCGAACCCATTGGCCTGGCCGGCGAACTGCATCCCCTTGTGCGTTCCGCCTGGGATCTGGATGGACGGCGCGTGGTTGTGGGCAACGTGGAACTGCCGCCGCTGGCGGCGCCCTCGTGGCGGGTCAAGCAGATGCAGGCCATCAGTCCCTATCCGTCCGTGATCGAGGACATGGCGTTCCAGATGGACATGGGGGTTACGGCCCAGGCCGTGGTCCAGGCCATCCGGCAGGCCGGCGGCAAGTTGCTGACGAATATTGAGCTGTTCGATCTCTATGCCGACGAGCCCCTGCCGCCCGGAACCAAGTCGTTGGCCTGGCGGTTGACCTATCAGGCAGTGGACCACAGCCTGAACGACAAGGAGGTCGCGCGCCTTCGGCGGCGCATTGCCGGCACCGTCGAACACCGGACGGGAGCCGTCCTGCGGGAAGGCTGAATTCGGTCAGTCGGGATCGGGTTGGCCTCCGGCCGTCTGCCGCGGCTCGCGCCGGCGCCGGCGGGCATCCGCCCAGCGCTCCCAGACCAGCGGCCCGCCGCGGCCGATGCGGACCAGGTCCAGATCCGAAACCACGATGGTTTCGGAGAAGTGGCGGTGAGCCTCCGCCAGGATTTCGCGGACGGTGTAGCGCGGTCCCACATGGTGGATGACGAGATGGCGCACCCCGGCCCGTGCGGCCAGCTGGGCCGCTGCACGCACGGTGATGTGGCCGTTTTCCTTGGCCAGTTCCCGATCCGCGTGCAGATAGGTGCCCTCGATGGCGAGCAGATCCGCGTCGTCGGCAATGTCGTGCAGGGGTCCGGTGCGGTCGACATCACTGATGAAGACCAGCCGGGTGCCGGCGATGGGTTCGCCCAGCACCTGGTCGGGATGGATGGTTCGGCCGTCCGCCAGCGTCAGCGGCTGCTCGTTGACCAGCACCCGCCTTTCCGGGCCGAAGGGCACCCCCAGGGCGTTGGCTTGCTCCTCCAGGAAGTGGCGGCGCGCCCGTTCCTGGAAGACAAAGCCGAAGGTGGGTGTGTTGCGGTGGTCGACTGCGACAGCCTCCACGGTCAGGTCCGCGGTTTCGAAGATTGGGCCGGCTTCGATCGGCACCAGCTCTATCTTGCGGTTGGACTCCCAACGGGGATTGAAGACGACTTTCATCAGCTCCCGGACGCGCTGGAGCGTGGCCGGATGTCCCATGATCTGCATGGATTCCATCGAACCCCATCGTCCCAGCGTACTGGACAGGCCGCCCAGACCCAGGATGTGGTCCAGGTGGCGATGGGTAAGCAGGATCTTGTCCAGCCGCTTGAAGCCCATGCCGCTGCGCAGGATTTGGCGCTGGGTGCCTTCGCCGCAGTCGATCAGGAACCGCTCGTTCCGATAGAGGACCACGGCGCTGCTGAGGCTGCGCTGCTGGGTGGGCACGGAGGCGGCCGTGCCCAGGAACCGGATTTCGAACATGTTCGACTACTCGTCCAGCGTCCGGAAGGACCAGGTTCGGCTCTCCGTTTCGAACAGGCCCCAGCTGGGCGCGCCGAGCCGCCCCATAATCTCGCCGGGATTGGCCAGTTGGCAGTTGCCTGCCAGTTCCCAGTTCTGGAGATGGTTGTGGCCGTAACAGACCAGGTCATACAGGCCCGACAGGGCCAGCGGACGCGCGATTTCTGGGTAGTGGTTCATGGCGATGCGCACGCCGTCGATTGCCAGCTCGGCCAGTTGGCCGTGCACGGTCAGCCGGTCCCAGTGGCCGGCCATGTTGATGATCGAGTGGGGATCGCCGTCGTTGTTGCCGTAGACGCAGTGGATGGGACCGTCGAAGCCCTCGGCCAGCTGTTGCATGATGAAGGGGGCCACGAAGTCACCGCAGTGGAGCAGGTGGGCCGCGCCGGTTTTGCGGACGGCCTGCAGGGCCTTGTCCAAGTTCCAGATGTTGTCGTGACTGTCGGAGAGAACGGCGATCAGGGACATGGCAGCCTCGTATTGTGTCCCGCACGGTCCAGAGTGCCGTCTGCGGAGCCGGCGTTTTTATCATAAGCCCCGTTATGGATACCAAAGACAGGGCGGCTGACCACCGCGGCGGAATGCGGTTCCCGGCCAGCCTGTGGATTGCGTGTCTCCTGTTGGCAGCCTGTATCGGCGGCTGTACCCAAGAACGGCCGGACGGAGACAACGGTTTGGTCCCGGCAACACCGGTAGCCGTTGCCGCAACATCAACACCCTACGAGGCGGTGCCCACCTACACGCCGACTCCAATCATCCATATCGATGTCCGGTTGCCGCCCGGCACCCCGACCCCGGTACCCACGCCGCAACAATATCGGGTCGAAGCCGGCGACACGCTCATCGGCATTGCGGCCCGGTACGGGGTGACCGTCGCGGATCTCCAGGAACTGAACGGGATTGGTGATCCGCGCGGCCTCCAGATAGGGCAACGGTTGGAAATACCCGTCCGGAGAATTCTGGAAGAGGATGCCAATCCCGTGCGTGCCCGGCATGAATTGAGGCGCGTGGCGGTTGCGGTGGACGGCCTGGATACCGCTTGGGTCATGGGCGAGGTGGCGAACTTGGACACCGTGCCGGTCGAGCAGATTCGCGTGGCTGCGCGCCTGCAGACGGCCGACGGTACGGAGATGGTGCGCCGGACCGCGTTGGCCGTGCGCCACATCACACCCCCCGGCGAAGCTGCGCCGTTCATGTTCCGGCTGGGGGACGTGTCGCAGACGGCTCATGGATGGACACTGGCGGTAGCCTCCATCAAACCCGCCCACATCGGCGGCTACGCGACCGAGCTGTGGGTTGGGAATTTGCGGTTCAAACCGCAGCCGTCGGGCATGGTCCTTGTTTCCGGTCTGGTGACGAACCATGAATCGGTGGCGGTGGCGGATCCCGAAGTTGTGGTGACAGCCTGGGACGCCCAACGCCGGGTCACGGCCGTGCGGGTCATGCTGCCCGACGAGCGGACTTTGGCGCCGGGCAGTGAGGCTTCCTTCAATGGCTTGTTGATTCCCTTGGGGGAGCCGGTGGCGAACGTGACGGCCTTTGCCCAGGGCTTCAAGGGCGGATAGGTGCAGGAGCCAGCCGGACCGGCGGTAGCAGGCGGATCCGCTCCTGGTTCGAGACGGGCACACCCGCCTCGGCTTCAGCAGCGTTGCTCCAGGAACATGGGCATGCCGCCCTTGGGTCGCAGGGAAACCAAGGGCAGCAGCTCAATCTGGTGACCGGGGTCGTGCCGCATCGCCCATTTCCGGCCCAAGGTTGCCAGTATCAACATTGCCTCCATCCACGCGAACCCGTCCCCAATGCAGATGCGCGGACCCCCGCCAAAGGGATAGTAGGCGAACCGGGGCAGTTGCTCCTTGAACTCCGCTGTCCAACGGTCAGGGTGAAATGCCAGCGGGTCGTCGAACCAGCGGGGATCCCGCTGGATGACCAGCGGCGGGGCAATCAGGAACGCGCCGGCCGGGATTTCGTAGCCTCTCAGCGTGATCGGCTCGAAGGTCATGCGCCCGGTGGACCAGATCGGCGGGTACAGGCGCATCGACTCGGTGAGGATCCGTTCGGTGCAAGTCAGATTGGGCAAAACCTCCGGCGTTGGGGTACGGCCGCCCAGGGTGGCGTCCAGTTCGGTGTGAAATCGCGTCTGGGCTTCGGGATGAGTGGCCAGCAGGTACCAGATCCAGGTCAATGCCATCGCCGTGGTCTCGTGGCCGGCGGCGAACAGGGTGATGGCCTCATCCCGCACCTGTCGGTCGGTCATCACCGCCTCCGACGGGTGGCTCGCCTCTTCATCCCTTAAGCAGGAGTGAGAGCAGGTCCCCACTCTCCAGACCGTGTTTGCGACGCTCCTCCATGAGACCGTACACCGTTTGGTTCAGGTATTCCAGGCCGCGTCGGAAACGCCGGGTGGAGGGTAGGGGTATGCGGTGGAACAGGCTGCGCAGAGCCGGTGGCTGGTTGTCCCGAGTCTTGATGTAGTCGTTGGCCAGTTCGAAGGCCGCACCGATGCGACGCACCGTGTCGGGCAGTTCCAGGCCGAACAGGGTCTTGACGACAATCTGGAGGGTCAGGTTGCTCATTTCCCCTGCCAGGTCAATCCGCGCCTTGTCTTCCCCACGCCTCCATGTGCCGGTGGGAGAATTCAGTCATTGTTTCGGCATAGCCGGCGATACGCCGGTGGTGGAACTGGGGCTGCATCAGACGGCGCTGGTGCAGATGCAACGGGCCGTCGGATGTGACCAACCCGTAGCCGTAGCCCACCAGGTACTGGAGGGTCTCGGTGGTGCGGCCCCGGCCTACGCGCTGATGGTTGGTGACAAAAACCTCCTGCACAAGGTCCGGATGGTTGACGAGGTAAACCAGAGCCGGTTTCACTGATACAGTGACCAGATCGCCGTACGTGGCGGTGTCGTGCATGAAGGACAACAGGTTGAACAGGTACTGGAAGGTCTGACCCGCTACGGGCCACTCCGGCGGCCCGATCGACAACGGGCCTGGGAGGATAGGTGGCGTTTTGGCCAATCATCGAGATCGGTCACCGACACTTCGTGCCGTGGCAAAACTGCACCGACCAATTGCCGTCGGACACCGACGCACCGGGAATTCGATAACGAGATCCCCCACAGTTCGCGGCGATTGCAAGCTTGGTCATGACTATAGGCTAGCTTGGCGTATTCCCGTGTCCGAGTGGCTTCTTTTTCGCCAGCTGGTGAATCACAGCCGGTACGGTGCCACCGCATCTGGAGGATATCTGACAGCAATTCTGTTATTTCGATGCGGCCGTTCCGGACAGCCGCTCCTTCGCAACCAGGAGAACGAAGACTGGCAGGCTCAGCATGCGCCGCCACCGGGCCGGTTGCCTGAGAAGGCGGTAGAGCCATTCCAGTCCACGGTCCCGCATCCACCCGGGTGCCCGCGGTACCTTGCCGGCCATGAAGTCGAAGGCGCCGCCCACGCCGATCGCCACCCGGCTGTGCAGGTCTCCGAGATGGCTGTGTATCCACAGATCCTGACGGGGATGACCGAACGCCACCAGCAGCACGTGCGGTTGCGTGTCGGCCAGCAGCCGATGAATAACGGGCCAGTCCTTGTCGGCGGGGGAACCGGACCAGGTTCCGCATACCTCGAGGCCCGGAAACCGCTCCGCCAGCCCATCCGCCGCGGCCATGGCCACGCCGGGGGCGGCTCCCAGGAGAAACAGCCGCCAACCCCGCGCAGCGCACAGTGCCGCCAGCCGGGGTATAAGGTCGGTTCCGGTAACACGTTCGGTCAGGCTGCAACCATGCAGGTTCAGAGCCCGGAGTACGCCCACACCATCCGGCACGTTGAGCCATGCCTCGTTCAGCACCTGGCGAAACCGGCCGTTGTGCCGTGCCTCGACGATGAATTCGGGATTGACCGTGCAGATCTGCCGCGTTGGCCCGTCGACATCCGGACCCACCGCGTCCAGCCAGGCCGTCAGCAATTCCAGCGTCCCGGCATAGTCCACCGGATGGACCGGCACACCGAGGATGTCGATTGGGGCCGGCCGGAGCGGCCGGCCGGAATTCATGGGGTCTTGTCCATGGCACGCTTCAGGACCGCCAAGGTCTCGCGGGCAGCTTTCTCCCAGGAGAAGCGCTTCACGTTTTCGTGGCCCTTCGCCACGAGCTCGGCCCTCAGATCCTCATCGCGGCTCAGGCGCAGCATGGCCTGTGCAATTTCATCCACATCCTCGGGATCGACCAGCAGGGCCGCATCGCCGGCGACTTCAGGCAGAGAGGAACGGTTGGACGTCAAGACAGGCACTCCTTGGGACTGGGCCTCCAGGACGGGCAGGCCAAAGCCCTCGTGCAGCGAAGGATAGCAAAAGAACCTTGCCTGTCGTCGCAGAACCGCCACATCCTCTTCATCGACATAACCGAGGATGTGAATGGCCTCGGTAGCCGGAGAGGAGCGGGCCGCAGCCAGGATGGGTTCGGCCAGCCAGCCGACGCGGCCGGCCAGGACCAAGTCCCATCCCGGATCCTCCCGGGCGCGCAGACGGCCGTAGGCGTGGATCAGGCGTTCCGCATTCTTGCGCGGCTGCAGCGTGCTGACGAACAGGGCGAAGGGCCTCCGCAGGCCGAACTTCGCCAGCACGGTGCCGGGATCGCATGCAGGATCCGGGTCCGATGGCGGGGTCCAACCCAAGTGCACAGTGTGGAGCCGGCCGGGATCGGCCCGGTGGAACCGGATCAGGTCCTGCCGCGTGGCCTCGCTGTCGCAGATCAGGCAATCGGCCCGGGCTGCGGCCCAGCGCGTGGTCAGGTTCAGGTAGGTGCGCTGCCGCCAGGGATGGGCCTTGGGAAAGTGGCGGTAGCCGAGGTCGTGGATGGTCATGACCAGGGCCGGCATGTTCCGGCGCGTCCGGGCGAACGGCAGGACATGGGCGGGCACGAAGAGAACGTCGGGCCTGCGGCGCCGAACCTCGGGACCCAGGGAGCGGTGGGTCCACATCCTTCGGTTGGGGAGGGGGGCGGGGACAATGTTCGGCCGGTTCGTCAGGTCCG
>JAAXGZ010000020.1 GCA_012271135.1 Caldilineales bacterium
GGCACTGTTTCAATCTCGTTGATACGGGTATCCATTCACTGTCAACGGGGCGGCTCCCCTGTGTTCCATTGCGTCCCATACCGACTGATTTGATGACGCTTGGTACAGCGTGCCCATCACTGCCTGCGGCTTCCTTGACCAAAATCAACGAAAGTGAAACAGTGCCCATTCAAGTCCCCAACTCCGAAACCATTCCGGTTATGGTTTGATACGCCTCAGGGTCGGAAGGCCACGGGGCGCATCCAACCACCGCCGAAAGCCTCGCCAACCAGATGATCCGCGGGCAACGACCTCATCAACTCGCCCTGCCACCACGCACTCTCTCACCTTGAAGATCTCTCGAGTCAAGCTGTATCCGGTCGCCACGAGACGACGCTCGGGCATTCGCAACCAGCACATCATCGTCCGCATCGACACGGACAAGGAATGGACCGGCTGGGGAGAAATGAGCGATCTTAGCCACCTTCCTGCTTGGCACTTCCACACCGGAAGTTTGGAGCAAACCCTCACGGAGGCATTGGCCGGCCAGGATCCCCGCAATCTGGCCCGCCTAGAAGGCTTCCTACTGGATCTGTTCCCGGTGGAAACATACCTCTACAGCAGGTCGGCATCAGTCCGTCAAGGGGTGGACATCGCGCTGCACGACCTGGTCGCCAAGACCAACAGCCAGTCCATCCATAACCTGTTGGGCGGTCGGGTGCGGGACGCGATGGACGTGTGCCTGCCCATCTTTCGAATGCAGACAACGGTACAGGTGCAGGACCGACTTGAGGATTTGGCTTGGGCCTACGAACTGGGGTTCAGACTCGTGCGGATTTACGTAGGAGCCTGCCCGGAAGCCGACCAAATGCTGTTGAAGGCGATGGCCGAAACATACGGGAATGAAATGCGGGTCAAGTCCTGGGACTTCTCGGGCGGTCTCCATTGGCAATCCGCCTTGGCCGCGTCCGAGGCACTCAGCGAATATGGAACCTGCCAACTAATCGAGAGCCCCGCCCCGGCCCTGGACCTTGACGGACTGCGAGAGTTCAGGAACCATTCCCGGCTACCCGTATCGGAACACGTTCTGTCACAGCACCACGCGTGGCAGCTGCTCCACGGTGGCTGCGTGGACATTCTGAACGTATCCCCCTTTGTCCTCGGCGGTCTGCGGCCCTGCCAACGAGTCATGGCACTGGCGGAGAGTGCCCACGCCGGCGTTCTTCTAGGCACTACGCAGGAACTGGCCGTCGGCACTGCAGCGATTGCCCATCTCGCCGCGTCGGCACAGGCAGTCAACTGGCCGGGAGACAGCACAGGCCCGTTGTTGTACGAGGATGACGTCGTGGACGACGGTGTGACCTACCAAGGCGGAACGCTCGTCGTTCCTGACGGTCCGGGGCTTGGGGTCACCGTCTCGGAATCCCGATTAAAGACGCTTGCCGCGCCTCTCGAACCGGACTCCGCAACGAACATTATCGCGTTACGGGACAGGACCGCGGCCTGATTCCGGTTCTTGCGTCCAAACCTATTGGTACGCCAGGGACCCATCCGGTTTCCACAACTGGCGGCGCCGCCAGGACACGAAGGGAGCATTCTCCAGCACCGCCGGATTCAGGGAAATCCCCAGCCCCGGTTTCTCGGGCACAATCAGATAGCCGTCCTGGAGCGGTATCGGCTCTTCCAGAATGGTCCTTCGGATACCTTCATCATCCGGGTGGTACTCCAAGACCTCGAAGTTCTGCGTACTCAGCGCAAAGTGGGCGTTAACCGCATTGGCCACCGGTCCACAAGGATTGTGCGGCAGGACTGAAACGTAGTGGGTCTCCGCCATCGCGGCGATCTTCTTCATTTCCCACAAACCGCCCGTGACACAGATGTCGGGTTGGATGAAGTCGACTGCGTTCTGGTTCAACAGAGAACGAAATTGATGCCGGGTGTAGAGCATCTCGCCGGTTGCCAACGGAACCCGCACCTGCCGCCTGAGCACCCCCAGCGCCTCCACATTTTCCGGTCTGAGCGGCTCCTCCACAAACATCGGGGTCATGGGGGCCACCACATCACACAGTTGGGCCGCCCTACCGATCTCCAGGATGCGCGCGTGGGGATCCAGCCCGATGTCGATGTCGGGACCGACCGCGTCCCGAACCGCGGCCACCCGAGCTTCCGTCTCACGGAGCACCCGGTTCCAGGGCTTCAGATGAAAGTCGTTGGGCAGTGGCCCCATCTTGAGGGCTGTGTACCCGTAGGTCTCAATCAGTTCCCGGGCGTGATCCGCCAGTTCGTCGGGAGAATCTCCTCCCACGGACTGATAGACGCGTACCTTGTCCCTGCATTTGCCCCCTACCAACCGATACACCGGCAAGCCAGCTGCCTTGCCCGCGATGTCCCATAGCGCGTGCTCAATCCCGCTGATCGCGGCGTTCAGCACCATGCCGCCCGGGAAACGCGATCCGGCGTACATGAGATGCCACAACTTCTCCACATCCCTCGGATCCCTGCCCAGCAGCCACTCCCTGAAGTCGTCAATCACCTTGACGGTTCCCAGATCAGGGCCGGCGGAATATGCTTCTCCGAGACCTGTGATTCCCTGATCGGTGTAGACCTGGACAAAGGGAATGTTGCGATGCCCCATGTTGACCACATGGGCAGTGATGTCAGTTATCTTCATGGCTACTTGCCTTATGGAGGGACGCGTGTTGGAATGAGTATGCCGCGCGACACTGTGCATTCCGAATGGACAACCGTCCGACTTCCTCCGGCGTCTCTGGGTCGGCCACCCTCCCAACCTCAGAAACAAAGATGACTGATTCCGCTCCCCGTCCCAACCTGCTGTACATCCACTCGGACCAACATGCCCAGCGCGTCCTGGACTGCTACGGCGACCCGCTGTTGGGTGAGACCAACCTGGGTCGCCTGGCAGCCGGCGGCACAGTCTTCGACAACGTCTACTGCGATTCCCCGATCTGCGTGCCATCGCGCATGTCGATGCTCACGGGGTTGCGTCCCTACGAAACCGGCGTTTGGACCAACGAACAGCAACTCGACCCCGCCTTGCCCACGCTCGCCCATTCCCTTGGAGCAGCTGGTTACTTGCCGGTGCTAATCGGGCGCATGCATGCCAACGGGCCTGATCAACTGCACGGATACACCAAGCGGTTGGTAGGCGACCACGGCCCCAACCAGATTGGAGGCCCGCGCCTCGACCGTGGCGGTCTGGAAGGCACTGCAGGCCCACACCGCATCAGCCTCATCAAGTCCGGAGCCGGCCAAAGCGCCTATCAGCTGCACGACGAGGATGTGTACAAGGAGGCCAAGTCCTTTCTGACCTATGCCTGCCGCGAACTCCAAACCGGACGAAGGCAAATTCCGTTCAATCTGTCCATCGGGTTCATGCTGCCCCATCCACCCTACGTCGCCCACAGGGAGGACTTTGATCGATTTGCGGGAAGCATGACACTGCCTGCCAAACAGGTGCCGATGGAGGATGTTCGGCACCCGTTCCTGCGGTGGTGGCGCACCGACACGGAGATTGAGACGGTGCCCGACGAGGAAGTGTTGCGCGCCCGCGCGGCCTACTGGGCCTTGGTTTGGCGTATGGACCAGTGGATTGGAGATCTGATGCAGGTCCTCAAGGACCACGACCAGTTTGACAACACCCTCATCATCTATACCTCGGACCATGGCGACATGCTGGGCGAACACGGACTCTGGTGGAAGCATGTCTTCTACGAGGAGTCGGTTAAGGTACCCCTCATCATGTCGTGGCCCGGCCGCATTCCGGCCGACCGACGGTGCGAACGCGTCATGAGTGGCATCGACGTGACTGCAACACTTCTGGACCTCATGGGCGCACCGCCATTGCCGGAAAGCAACGGGCGGTCCGTCCTGCCTGAGTTGCTCAATCCCGGATCCGCGAACTGGCGGGATTTGGCGTTCTCCGAGTACAGTTCACGCATGTTCGGCCCAGCCGAAGGCTGCTATCAGCGGATGATTCGGGACGGCGACTTCAAGCTGATCTACCACGCCGGCATGCCCAGCCAGCTGTTCAACCTGGCGGACGACCCCGACGAACTTATCGACCTAGGCCGGGATCCCGGCTACACAGCCGTGCGTCAACAACTGGAAGATGCCGTGCTGGACGGCTGGGACCCCGCCGCGGTTTCGGATGCGCTCGACCGCGCCGACAGTGCCAACAGCATCTTCGAGAAATGGGGTCGCAACACAAAGGTTGCGGACAGCATCCGCTGGCAGTTGGACCCATCCATGAACTGGCTGGAAGCCGACCGAACCTAATCCGACGCCCTTATTGGCGCGACACGCTGTAACAGTGACCAATTCCCACTTCAGATCACTCGCATGAAAATCACCAAGCTGGAAACGATTTGCCTTTCCCGGATGCACGCCCCGCACGAGCAGTGGATCACGGCCCAGTACCGCACCGTGAAGGCCGACTGCACCATCGTGATGGTGCATACCGACACCGAAATCAAGGGGATCGGGGAGGCATCAAGCTACGGCTGGCCCCTGAACATCCGGGACTGGGTGGACTTCCTGGCACCCACGCTGATTGGCACCGATCCTGAGGATCCCGCGATTTCGCCACAGCCGGTCGGCAACAACCGGGGACACGACGGCGCGGCGGCCGGAATCGACTGCGCCTTATGGGATATCCGCGGCCAGGCGGCCGGAAAATCCGTCAACGAACTCATCACGGGCCAACCCGTGGAGTCGGTGCCGCTGTACGCCTCCAGCGGCTGCCGGTACGATTGGCGCTACAACCCGGATCAACTGTTTCAGGAAGCGGAGGAGTACATCGAACGCGGGTTCGGGGCCATGAAGTTCCGAATCGGCACGGACTGGAGTTGGGACGGGATCACCGTTGATCGGTTCCTCGACCATGTCCGGGAATTGGTTCAGGTAGTCGATGGCCGGATGAAGCTGGCCCTGGACGGCAACTGTCGCCTCACACCCGAAGAATCCCTGCCCATCGCACGGGAACTGGACCGCTTGGGCTTTGCCTGGTTCGAGGAGCCCATGCCCTGGTCGGATGTGGACTCCTACGCGGAGCTTAATCGAGCGGTGGAACTTCCCATCACCGGTGGTGAGTCGTTCGCGACCCTGGCGCAGATGCGCCCCTACCTGGATGCTGGCGCCTACGACGTGGTGCAGCCCGATGCCGGGTTCAGCGGTATCACGGAGTTGCTGCGCATCGGCAAGGTCGCGGAAGAGCGAGGAGTCAAGCTGTACCCGCACAGTTGGCACAACGGCCTCATGGGTTTGGCCAATGGGCATGTCGTCGCCTCGCTGCCCAACAGCGACGATCTGGAACTGTGCATGATCCAGGGGCCGTTGCAGTGGGCCTTCTCAGCCGCCCCCCCTGAAATCAAGGGCGGAAGGCTGTACTTCCCGAACACGGGCGGTTTCGGAGTCGAATTGGCCGAGGGCCTTGAGCAACGGTACCCGTACCTTGAAGGCATCTATAGCCTGAACGTTGAACGAGGCCAAATCCTGTAGTCTCGGGAACTTCCACATCAAAAGCCGGCCAAGAGCCTTCCGGCGAAAACCAATACCGACTCGCCCTCAGACACACCGCTCCTCCTTTATCTATATTATGTAAAGTAATCACTGTTGCTCGGGTCTACTCAAGCTGAATTGCCGTTCTTCAATACCACCAAACCATTCCCCAATTTATCCACATCCAGCACACGGATCTCCGCCATGTCCCGGCCTCAAATTACTGCTCCCCTGCCGGAACTCCCCCAACCCGACAATCTGGAACTGCCCGTCAACGGCGGACCGGTGACCAGGCCCAAGCCGGCACTGATCGAGCAACTCAAGGCCGTGTCCAGTGCCACGGCGAGCGCCAACCTACACAAACTGGGCCTGAAGCACAGTTGGATCCAGGGGCCCGTGGCCCGTCAACGAGGAAGGAAGATCGTAGGCCCGGCCGTGACGCTTGCCTTCATGCCGCAACGCGAAGACCTGTTGGCAGGACCCGGCCAAGAACAGACGGAGAAACGAAGTGCCCTGTGGTCGGTGTTCGAATCCGTCCAACCGGGCGACGTGCTGTGCATACAGGCCTATGGAGATCCCTACACCGGATGCGTAGGCGAGATGTTGTCCACATTCTTCAAGGGACGCGGCGGGGCCGGCATGGTCGTGGACGGCAGCATCCGCGACTGGACGGAAATCCAGCATATCGATCTCCCGATGTGGACCCGTGGCGTTACCCCCAACTACGCTTCGCAGTCCAGACTCTTCCCGTGGGCCTTCAACGTGCCGGTGGCTTTGAGCAGGGTCACAGTGATACCGGGCGACGCCATCATTGCCGACGACGACGGAGCCGTGATGGTTCCTCGGGCCATGATCCCATTGGTCCTGGAACATTCCCTCGAGCATGAGGAGTGGGAGGAGTTCAGCCGCCTCAAACTGCAGGAAGGAGGCGACCTGAGACGCTACTATCCACTCTCGGACGAAGGATGGGAAGAATACGAACAATGGAAGGCGGCCCAATAGGGACGTCTCTCCCAACTCCAAAGTGAAGGAAAGGCCACCATGGATTTGAAGAACAGCGTTGCCCTCGTCACCGGCGCCGGGTCGGGAATCGGCAAAGGCGCGGCCATTCGGCTGGCGCACGAAGGTGCCAAGGTGGGGGTGCTGAGCCGAACCGATGTCCAAATCCTGGACGTGGTCCAGGAAATCAGGGACGGCGGCGGCGAGGCCATGCCGTTGATCGCCGATGTGTCGAAGTCGGACCAGCTCCAAGACGCCATCACCGAGCTGGCCGAAGCCTACGGTGGCATCCAGGTCGTGGTGGCAAATGCCGGCGTCAATGGCCTTTGGGCACCCATCGAGCAGATCTCAGAAGAGGACTGGGACTACACGATGGACATCAACCTGAAGGGCACGTTCCTGACCGTCAAATACGCCCTGCCCTGGCTCAGGCAGTCCGGCGGGGCCATTGCCGTGGTGGCTTCTGTCAACGGTACGCGGATTTTCAGCAATACCGGCGCCACGGCCTACGCGTGCTCCAAGGGCGGACAGGTCATCATGACGAAAATGCTGGCTCCGGAACTGGCCCACGACAACGTCCGCATCAACGTGATTTGTCCCGGGTCCATCCGCACCGAGATCAGCGACAACACAGTGATCAGCAATCAGGACATCGTGTGGCCCGTAACGTTCGAAAAGGGTCAGATCCCGCTGACGCGCGACCAGCCGGGAACCATTGAACAGTGCGCCGATCTGATCCACTTCCTGGTATCGGACGCGGCCGCCCACATCACGGGCACGGAACTGTGGATCGACGGCGGCCAGTCCCTGATCAAGGGCTGACCCCCCGGCCGCAGATCAGACTTCGGCCTTGGACGAGTCCCTGGTACCCGGTTCGGCCAACCAGTACCTGCGCATGGTCCCGGTGTTCAGCGTGTGCCCCAAGCCGGGCCTGTCCGACACGATGAGAAAGCCGTTTTCTATTTGCTCGGGCGGGTCGAGAAGCTCGGCCCGCCACGGCACCTCGCCCCAGGCATACTCGAGCATATCAAATCGTTCGATGGCCGCACACACATGACCGCTGTGCATGCTGGCCACGGGCCCGGAGGGGTTGTGCGGAGAAAACTTTACTCCGTGCAGCGCCGCCAGTTCGCCGGCCAGCAAGGTTGCACGATCGCCTCCCGCGTGCTTGACATCCGGCATGATGATGTCCGCGGCACCGGCTTCCAACAGACGGTGAAAGGCATCGGTGCCGAAGAGGCTTTCGCCCGTAGCCAGCCGCTGCCGAATTCCGGATCTGACCTCCCGCAGGCCCTTGAGATTTGAAACCGGGAGCGGCTCCTCGAACCAATACAATTTCAGGTCTTCGAGCACCGCCGCGACCAGCAGACTCTCGCTCAGGCCAAATCGGCTGTGACAGTCCACCGCCACTTGCACCCCTGGACCCACTGCCTCCCGCACCGCCCTGACGCGTTCCACACCTGGCCACCAGTCCCCCTCATCCCCGGACCGTCGCTGGTTTGGAGGCTTCACTTCATCAAACGGCGCCAACTTGATCATCCAAAATCCTTCCGCCGCCGCCGCGGCGGCGGCCTTGGCGAAGGATGCCGGTGATCGGTCCACTACATGGCGGTTGATGTTGGCGTACAACCGAACCTGGTTACTGACCTTGTCCCCCAACGATTGGGCCAGTGACATCCCTGCAGCCTGAGCTCGTACATCCTGCGCCGCTTGTTCGATCGCACTCCAAGCGGTGGTGATTTCGCGCACCTTCCTCGTAGTTCCCACCTGTTGACGCAACCAGGTGATATTGGTCGGATCCTGGCCAATCAGCGGCTCCGCCAAACTTGGCACTACCGAACAAACCATACGATCGTTGCCGCTGTGGCTCGCCTCACCGATTCCGGTCAACCCCTCCTCGGTGGTCAGGATTACGAAAATCCAGTCGCCGCGCCGGTTGACCCGGACGCCTTCGGTCCTGATGTCCCTGATTGTCAACATGTCGGTGCCTGGTTCAGGTTGGCTGATAGTACAGGGCGCGACCCGGGAACTGATCCGCAGCGGAGTCCATCAGGCAACCGGACGCGATGACCGGCTGCCCGTTGACCCACATGTGGTCAAGGCCTTCGGCCAGTACGGCTGGATTGTCGAAACCGTTGCGCTCCTTGAACCGTTGGGAGTCGATCACCAACAGATCGGCAAAGCAGCCTTCCGCAATCCTTCCCCGGTTTCGCAACCCGAACCGCTCGGCGGACCTGCCTGTCATTGAGTACACCGCCTGTTCCAAAGTCAGCACTCCTCTGGCAATCAATGTGTCCAGCATGCGCGGAGCACTGCCGTACTGCCGCGGGTGGACATGTCCGCCCGGATGCCATATCCCGTCGGTGCCCAACAGAAAGCACGGATGCTGCAGGAATGCATCCGCCAGTTCGTCCGCGCCGCGGTGGAACACAAGCAGGACCGCCAGGTTCTCTTCGAGCAGGAAGTCGCACAAGGCATCGCCGGCCGGCTTGCCCGAGGCATCGACATAGGCTTGCAGACTGGCTCCCTGCCAATGGGTATTCCCCTTGCCCGGTACCCAGGCAATCACCATGTTGTCAAGGTCCAACCGCGAGGCCGCAGCAGCCCAGGTAACACCGTCCCGCAACCGCCGATTGGTCAAGGCGGCCATCACCCCCAACGGCCCCTTGCGCCAGGCTTCGTACGGCATCAAGTAGTTCAGCATCGTCGAACCCGGCAGGTACGGGTAAACATCAAACGTGAAGTCAACCTCATGGACTGCCGTGGAGTCGATGTAATCGAGCAACTGGTCCCGTTCCTGCTCGCTGGTGCCCTTCAGGTGCGAGACATGAACCTTCGCGCCCGACTGGATGCCTATGCGAACCGCTTCCTTCAGTCCAGCCAGGGTTCCGTGCTTATAGCGCACATGGGTCGCATAGATGCCCCTGAACTCCGCGACCGCCGCCGCGGCGCGAACGAGTTCCCCGGTGTCCGCCCAGCACTGGGCGACGTAGTCCAAGCCGGTTGACAACCCGCAGGCGCCATCCGCCATTGCCTGTGCAATCCGTTCCTGGATCTCGAGGGATTGGTAGTCGTCCGGAGCCAGCTGGCCCCAACCACAAGCCAGCACCCGCACGTTGGCGTAGGGAATCTGCGCCAGCGCGTTCTGGGCATTGCGGCCATCTACCAGCGACATGTAGTCGGCTATCGATTCCCAGTTCGCATAATCTTCCTGTTGCAGAGCGTTGAGGCCCTTGAGGTAATGGATCCACTCCCCGGCGTTGTGGCGGGAAACGGGTGCGTACGAGATGCCGTCCGACATGACGACTTCGGTCGCGAAGCCCTGCCGGAGCTTGCTTTCGATCAGCGGGGTCTTGATCAGCCAGCCGTCCATGTGGGTGTGGACATCAATGAAGCCGGGCGTGACCCAGCAGCCGGTGGCGTCGACCACGGTCTCCCCCGGCTGGGCGGACAGCCGTCCCACGGCGGCAATCCGGTCGCCGGCGATGCGCACGTCACTCCGGCGCGGCTTGGCTCCGGTACCGTCAACAACCGTGCCGCCCTTGACCAGTGTGCCGGCCATCGTACCTGTCCCCCGTTGGTGTCAATCCAGATGTCAGTGGCTGAACTCGAGCACGCCGCGCACCACCCGGCCGCCGACCATGTCGTCGAACGCCGTCTGGATGTCGTCGATGCCGTAGGTCTTGGTGACCAGGGCATCCAGGTCCAACGTGCCTTGGCTGTACATGTGCAGAATGCGCGGAATGTCGAAATGTGGCTTTGAGGTTCCGACAAAGGAACCAAGCAGCCGCCGATTCATGGCCACCAACTGCGCGGGGGAAATCGGGATCGTGTCTTTGAAGGCATGCATCCCCACGACCACCACGGTGCCACCGGGTTTGACCGCACCGAGGCTGTCCGCCATCGTTCCCGCGCCCACCGTGTCCACAATGCAATCGATCCCGGCCGGGTACAACTCGGCCAGACCGTCAGCCAGGCCGACCTGGGACACGTCCAATGTCAGATCCGCGCCCACCCCCCGGGCGAATTCAAGTTTGTCCCGATCCCTGTCTACCCCAATCACCGGAGCGCAGCCGGCGGCCTTGGCCCCCATCAACGCGCTGAGACCGACACCACCGCAGCCAACTACCGCCAGCCCCTGACCCGGTCGCGCGCGTGCAGTGTTCCAAACCGCCCCCATTCCGGTCACCACGGCACATCCCACAATCGCGCTGGTGGTCATGGGAATGTCGATTTCGTAGGGGATGACGTTCCGTTCGTGGGTCACCATGTATTCGGCCATGGTGGCCACGCCCAAGTGGTGCTTGAGAGGTTCCCCATCTCGGTCCAGGATCCGGGAAACCTTGTTGGGCAGCAGTCCCTGCAGGATTGTGGATGGAAACTCCTCGCACAGATTGGGCATGCCGGACAGGCACGTGTCGCAGCAGTGGCACGCCGGCAACCAGTTGTAGATGACTTTGTCCCCCGGCTTTACGGCAGTGACGGCCTCGCCCGTTTCGACCACAATCCCACTGCCTTCGTGTCCCAGCACCAGCGGAGGCCGCACCCGCAACTCCCCCTTGAGCGTGTGCAGGTCGGAATGACAGACACCCGCGGCATGGTTTTCGATCAACACCTCCGACTCGCCGGGAGGCGCCAGTGCAATGGTCTGCACTTCCATCCGATCGACTTCGGGAACGACAACGGCCCTAACTTCCATGGGAATTATCTCTCGCCTGTGGCTCCGGACTTTGCCCTTGGGGCCACATGACCGAGGGCTGTCAGCCTGGGTTTCACTGACCATCCGTTGCAGTCTGTCCGAACACGTAACTCTAACCCACCCCGTGACCCATTGACTCCCGATGATCGCGACGCGCGCATACCAATGGCGCGCGGCATTCTCCGCTTGGTCCCCAAGGTGTGCACCCCTCTCCCCTCTGCCGGAACAACGGGCAATGCACCACGGCCCGGGCCTGCCTTCCCACAGTCAGGTGACCGCAACAGCCAGAGATGGTCCGGCACAGGGAGCCGGAACGGCGGACCGGTACCAGGTTGCCCGGCAGGGCTTGGTCAACTGCTGGCTGTTACCGCCAATGGTTCAGCATGGAAACGGTAGCCCAGGCCAGGGATGTTTTCGATGAAGTGGGGCGAATCGGGGGTTGGTTCGAGTTTACGGCGCAGACGGCTGACCAATCCCCGCACCAGTGTGGAGTCGCCATCGCCGTGATAACCCCAAACCCGTTCGGCTATGGAATCGGTGGGTACCACATGTTCCTGATTGGACATCAGCAGGTACAGCAGCCTGAACTCCAACTGGGTTAGGCGCACCGGACGACCGCCCTGCACCGATACCGTCCGGTCCGACGTGTCGAGGACGATGTGTTCCAGGGCCATTTCATTCAGAATCGTGGAAGGCACCGACGACGCGAGTCGTGAGAACACCTTGAGGTAGTTGGACAACAGGCGCAGGGACACCGGTCGGTCCAGCATCAACGCGGCCCCGCGCTCAAGCAGGAGGCACTCCTGGGTATCCGGCACCGGTTCGTGCAAAACCAGGATCGGCACCGCCTTGGTCACCTCACGGATTGTGTCCAGTTCCTGAAGGGGCAGATCCACCCGGTTGCAGGCCAAGACAATGACATCGCCGGGGTCTTCGGCCCACCGCTCCATCCGCGTCACAAGATCCGGTGCAGAGGCGGCAGTGATGCCGAACTCCCGCATGGCCACACTAATGACGCGACCTTCGGTCGGGTCGTCGGCAAACACTACAACTCGCATGCAGATGCGTCTCCCGGATGCACCGGTCCAATCCTCAACGGTCTAAGTATAGGGCCGGATCCGCCCGTCTATACTCAGAATCCAGACTGGAATCGGAATATTCCAAGACGTGCAAGACCCGCTTCATTCGCGCAGCATCCTTTCCGCTCCATGACCAGTCACATTCTCATCGCCGGGGCCGGTGCCTTCGGACTGTCCGCGGCCCTCGAATTGGCAGAGCGGGGGTATCGGGTAGCCGTGGTCGACCCCACTGGCCCCGCCAGCCATTCGCAGGCCGCATCCCGGGACATCAGCAAGGTGGTGCGGTCCGAATACTGGTCCGACCCCACCTACACCGAGTTGGCCGAAGCTGCCATTGACCGATGGCACGCATGGAACGAGAGGTTTGGCACTCTCTACCACGAGACGGGCGTAACCCTGCTCGCGCCGTGCTGGGAACCGGACTCCTACGAAGCCCAAAGCCTGGCCACAGCCCGGCAGTTCGACAAACCTGTTCAGGTACTCGATGCAGACGACATCGTCCGCAGATTTCCCATGGTGAAGGAGGGATCACTCGGAGCCGGCTACCACAATCCCCGGGGCGGCTTTGCCGAATCCCTGGAGACACTCCGAGCCCTGGTCCGGGAACTGACGGATCGGGGAGTGGATTTCCACTTCGGCCGCGTCGTGGAACGGCCGGCTTTGCGCAGTGGCCGTTGTCTCGGATTCCTCCTGAACGACGGTGGGTACCTGGAAGCCGACCACATGCTGGTGTGCGGCGGTGCCTGGACAGGCGCAATGGTGCCGGGCATGGAAGCGAAGATCAGGCCCACGGGCCAACCGCTGTTTCATCTGCAAGTGGCCAACCCGGCTCCCTACACACCCCCGAACTTCACGGTGATGATGTTGAACATCGCCAGTGCCGGCATTTATGTCCTGCCCCAGCACCCAACACAACGTGTGGTGAAGGTGGGACTGCACACTTCCGGGCGGGATCTGGATCCGGAGCGCGACGACCGGATCGTGACCGATGCCGAAACACGCATCATGCGCCACATGTTCGCTCGGTACATCCCGGAACTGGCCACGGCCCCGATCATCGACAGCCGCATCTGCCTCTATTGCGACACCCCGGACTACCACTTCTGGATCGACCGACATCCAGACATCGAAAACCTGACCGTGGCCTGTGGCGGTTCCGGCCACGGCTTCAAGTTCACGCCGGTACTCGGCGCGATCATTGCGGACGCGGTGGAAGGCAAGCCCAACCGGTACCACGGGAAGTTTCGCTGGCGCAGACCGGATCCCGCCCGGTCCTACTACGGCGAACGCCTCGAACTGGCGGACTTGGTGCTGGATTAATAAGCCGGCACCCCCAAGCCGCCAGGCAATAGGGATATGTCCTTACGCTTGGATCACATGGTCATAACGGCGTCGGACCATGGCCGCCGCGGCCAACAGTGCAAACACCATTGCTGTCGCCACATACACGGCACTCAGGCCCAGTTGCCAGGCCACGGCGGCACTCAGCGCGGGGGCCACCGTCCTCGCAGCCGCACGGATGCTGTTCTCCAATCCGAACACGGCTCCCTGCTGACCGTCCACCGACACGGCCGCCAGCAACGCGCCCACGGCCGGGTAAATCCCACCGATCGCAAACCCCACAGCTCCATACAGCAGGACCTGCTGCCAAAGGTGGGTTGTAAACCCCTGCGGCACGAACAGGAGCGCGGACACAACGGCGCAGGCCAAGAGCACGCGAATGCCACCGAAGCGGTCCGTCAACGGTCCCAGTGTCAAGGCGCCCAAGGCGCCGGTGACGGCATGAAACCCAAACACCGTTCCGGCCGCGGTGGCAACGGGGACTTCAAACGGGCCAAGTGACCGGTTCAACTGTGTGACGTACAGCGAGGCGAAGGGGGTTACAAACGTCACGGCCAAGTGGACCAGGAACACGAAGGCATAAAGGCTGGAGACGTTTGGCCGCCGCATCAGGTTGAACAGCCGGACAAAGGGCGTGCGCAGGCCCTTGACCGGATTCGCAGCCCGCTGTTCCGGCAACAGGCACAGAACCAACAGGCCGGAGGCAATCATGAAACCGCCATTAAGCCAGAAACTCGCCCGGTACCCAAGCAGATCGCTGACAATGCCACCGACCAAGGGACCAGCCGCGAACCCGGTGAGCCGCGCCGTCGAAACCCAGCCCAACGCCTGTCCCCGGGAACCGGACGGCACGTCGGACGAAATATAGGAACTCGACGCGGACACCACCCCGGTGGTGAAGCCCTGGGCCAGGCGCAGCACGAACAACTGCTCAACCGAGGTCACGAACGCCATGGAGGTCATGACCAGGCCTCCGATGAGGGTTGCCCGAAGAATCATCAGACGCCGCCCAAAGCGATCACCGACCATGCCCCAGATGGGCGACACCAGCATCATGGTGAAGCCCTGGGCCCCCAGGACCAGGCCAATCCACAACGTGATGTCGAGCGGCAGGGAAGAGGCCAGCTCCTGCATGAAGAGTGGCAGGAACGGCATGACGATGGTGAAGCCCAGCGAGGTCAGGAACTGGGCCGCACAGATGGTGAGCGTGCGCCGTCGCCAGGGTTGCATCACGGGTGCGCAGGCAAGCGGTACCGAGCACTGCGGACGTATCCGGCGGAGAGCAGTAGCAGGACGGCGGCACAGCCGGCAAACAGGGGCGGGATCAGGGCCGGCTGGAACCAGGTCAGGCTCAACACCGGGCCCACCGCCGCGGCCAAATCGTCAAGGGACGCGTAGGCCCCCATGATCAGGTGCGCATCCGGCAGGGAACGAGTACGCGCCGCCATCGCGATCTCGACTGCCATGCGCAAGCCGCTGAATCCCAGCATGACACCCAGCCCGGCGACAATCGCCCACATCCCGTGGGCGAATGCCGCGCAGGCCAGCGAGACCGCGGTAGTGACCGCCACCAGCATCAAAGCGGGTAAGTGACCCATCCGATCCGCCAGCCAACCGACCGCCGGTCCGGCCAGAAGAAGCGACATCCAGTGCGCGGACAGGACCAGGCCGGCGCTGAAACCGACGCCAACCCACCCGTCCGACCCGGACATGCGAGTTTGCAGGTACAGGGACATGAGCGCGATCGACACGGTAATGGAGAGACGCATTCCCGCCCCCAACAACAACAGCCACCGCAACGGCGCATTCCGCGAAATGGTTAGCCAGGCGCGGCGCAGGCCCCGGGAGACACTGTCCACGAACGGGCTGGACTCCGACGGCCACCGCATGAGCGCCGCCAACCCCACCCCCAGGACCGCCAAACCGGACAAGGTCCAGAACGCCGCGGCGAATCCGTGCAGATCCAACACAATCCCGCCCAGCAGGACGCCCACCGCGCTGCCAATCCGGACAATGCCCCACCAGTAACCCAGTTGCCGCCCCTGTCGTTCACGGGGTTCCTGCCAAACCACCAGGTAGGCCGCCTGCCGAAACACGGACCAAGCCAATCCCCATACAAGGCGCGCCAACACCATGGCCCCGAAGCCGGGTTGTCGTGCAAACACCACCGTCGAGGCCATGCCCAGGACCGATGCGCTGGCAAAGAACCAGCGTATGGGCAGGCGCGGCACCAGCAATGCCACCACCGTGTTCGAGGCAAGCCGCACCCAGCGGTTTGCGCTCAACAACACGCTGACCTGGAAAAGGCTCAGTTGCAGAGCGGGGGCGCTGACGGGCAGGGCACTGTACAAAAGCGAATCGCCCATGATGAGGAGGGCGACGGCGACGGCACACAGAAAGGTCGGCGCGGGCCGAACCCCTCGGTTCCGGGCGGAACCATTCATCAGCCCACAGTGTGCCGCGCGGAGGCGGACACCCACTCCCTAGCTCCGGGAACGCGGAGGTGCGCAATGAATTCCGAGGGTGGCGACTGCTTGAAACTCAACGGCTTGGGCGACATCAAATAGGCCCGGGCAGCCTGGGTTCCGGCCTCCATCATCTGCTTGGTTCGGCTGAAGTCCATGATGGAGACATCGCGGAAGGCATTTAGTTGAAGATGATGCAGTTGGATGTTCCGGTTCTCCATGGCACGGTCCAGGTCCTTGAACAGCGAATTGGTCAGGACCACATCCACTGTGCGACCGAAGATTTCCTGAACCCCCTTGGCGGGCTGCAGTCGCTGGCCACCATATCCGACGTTCAACACCCAAATTTCCAGGGCACCCTTGTCCATGGCGACTTCCGCCGGCACGTTGTCGAGCACCCCGCCGTCCACAAGCTGCAAATCCTGATATGGGATCGGAGGGTGCAGCACGGGTATGGAGGCGCTGGCCAGGGCGGCGTCAAGGAATTCCGAGTCCGCGCTTTCGCCGAACAAATAGAGACGCTGGGAGCGGAGATCCGTGGCGGTCAGGTAGCAGGGCATCAGGAGGTCACCGAAGGTCTTCATCCCGGACGGAATCTGCTTGGTCACGAACTTCCTGAGGGCCCCACCCCCGTGCAGGCTGTCCTTGCCCTGCAGATATCTGAACGCCGAAACCAAGGAGTTGGCGGGAAAGACGTTGCGCTTGTGCACTTTCTCCCAGGTTTTGCGCAGTCGGACTACGCCCTCCTCTTCAAAGCCATGACAGGCCACATGCAGGGCATTGAGCGCGCCCACCGAGGAGCCCACCACGAAGTCCGGCTTGATCCCGGCTTCGCGCAACGCGAAGAGCGCCCCCGCCTGCAGCGCGCCGCGGCTGCCGCCCCCGCTCATCACGAAGGCAATCACGGCATGGTGGCTCCGCGTTCAACACCGGCTACCAGCACTACGCATTCGCCCTTGAGCGTGCGGTCGGCCAGGCTTGCAAGCAGATCCGACACCGTACCGCGCAAGGTTTCCTCGTGCAGCTTGGTGGCTTCCCGGACCAGCGCCGCTCGTCGATCGCCCAACACGTCCAAAACATCGTTCAGCAGCCGGACCACCCGGTGCGGGCTCTCGTAGAAGATCAAGGTGTGGGGGCTGGCAACTTCAGCTTCCAGCGACCTGCGCCGCGGGCCGGGCTTGCGCGGGGGAAACCCCTTGAAGGTGAAGCTGTGTACCGGCAAGCCGGACTGCACCAGAGCCGGTATGAGCGCGGTCGGGCCGGGCAGGACGCGCACCGGCAGGCCGACCTCGCAAGCCATGCGCACCAAGGTATAGCCCGGATCCGAAATGCCGGGGGTGCCTGCATTGCTCAAGTACGCAACGTCCAGCCCGGACTCGAGCAGGACCCGCACCTTGTGCACGGCCCTGTGTTCATTGTGCTCATGGACCGGAAACAACGGTTTGTCAATGCCGTACCGCGACAGGAGCCTGTGGCTGTGCCGGGTGTCTTCGCAGGCAATCGAGTCGACCGCGGACAGTGTTTCTATCGACCGGTAGGTGACATCCCCCAGATTTCCAATTGGAGATGGCACCAGGTACAGACTGCCCGGTGACTGGTCCGACGCGTCCATCTGCTCGAATCAGACCGTTCCGGACTCGATGACCTCGAACAGACGCTGCAGATCGTCGGCTCTCAGTTCCCCGAGATGTCCAATGCGGAAGGACTTGCCCTTTTCCTTGCCGTAGCCGCTGCCGACCGCCATGTCCGCGGCCGCCAGCCTTTGGTTCATGGCCTCCAGGTTCCATCCAGGAGGGCCAGCCAGGGTGGTCACCGTCACGGAAGCGTGTTCATCCGGAACACACAGCGCAAAACCGCGGTCCACTGCCCACCTGCGGGTGAGATCCCTGAGATCGCGGTGCCGCGCCCACCTGGTCTCAAGCCCTTCCTCAAGGATACGGTCCAGTTGAACCAGCAAACTCTGCACCAGGGAGATGGCCGGGGTTGCCGGCGTGGTCCCCCTGGCCAGGTACGAATCGAGGACTAGGAAGTCGAAGTACCAGCCGCGTCCCTCGACGGTAGCCGCACGCTCCAGCACCCGATCGCTGACAGCGCCAACGGCCAAGCCCGGAGGTACGGCAAGCGCCTTCTGGGATGAGGTCAGGCAGATGTCCAACTGCCAATCATCCACCCTGATTTCGGCGCCGGCCAGTGAGGAAACGGCATCCACCAGAAACAAGGCGTTCGGCGCCACGGACCGGACAGCCTCGGAAATCCCGGCCAGGTCGTGCATGACACCGGTGCTCGTCTCGTTGTGCACAAGGCACACCGCGTCCAAGTTGCCGTCACTGTTGGCCCGGTCCGCCGCGGCGGCCGCAAGGTCAGGGGTGAAAGCCTCGAACCAAGGAATTTCGTCCTTGACCACCGTTCGCCCGCATCCCACGGCCACGTCGTGCCAGCGCTGTGAGAAACCTCCGCAAACCAGAACCAGAACCCTGGCGCCAGTGTGGGGCATGCGGACACAATTCCGGATCGCGGCCTCCTGGAGCCCGCTACCCGAACAGGCGAGCAGGTATACCCGGCTGTCCGTGCAAAACACCGTGCGGAGTCGTTCCTGCACCGCGCTGAACAATTCGTCCATCCGACCCGACCGATGCCCGAACAGCGGCTTCAGCTGTGCCGCCACGGCATCGTCCGGCACGTCCACCGGACCCGGAAAGAACATACGGGGATCGTCGGCGAAGAGAGTGGTTTCCGGAGTCACTGGTGTTGGGGACTGATGTGGGCACAACCGAAGAAAAGGCCGTGACCGATGCGGATTCGTCAATGCGGACGGGTCGCCGCGAGGATGCCGCCGACCCGCCGGTTGAATTATTATGGCATGGTGATTCCGGATTGGCGCCGACGGCAGGGCTCTGTTCCATTTCGGCAGCCGTCGGCTTGTGGACCGGCCACGGTCGGAACCGGGGCTTGGGTCCGGTATGCGCGCGGCCCCGGCCAACGCCGCCTTTGGCCCTCAATGTGAACCACAGCTCCCAGCAATCAGGCTCATGTCGGAAAGTTCGCAGGCTCCCGAATATGTAACGGATACGGCACCGCAAGCCAGCTTGTCCGTCTTCGAGATGGGCGTGTTGGTACTTGCCGTTCTCTCCGTGTTCCTGTGGCCCGGCCTGTACAGTGCATCCGAGGCGACTACGCGGATCCTGGTGCTGTCCGACTACGCCGTGAGCGCGGTGTTTCTGGTCAAGTTCGTCTTCGATCTGCTCAGGGCCCCCAGCAAACGCCGGTTCATGCGGTGGGGCT
>JAAXGZ010000013.1 GCA_012271135.1 Caldilineales bacterium
GCTTTCAACGAAAGTGAAACAGTGCCAAGAGCTCGCTGGCGCGCGGCGGGCCCACTCCCCGGGATCCTTGGGCGTTGCGAATCGCCAAACCCGGGGCGGGAGCGTATGGCAGCGGACATTCGGCCCAAGCCCGGAACTTGCATCGTGACGCCTGATTGTGTACTATGTAGTATACATGACATATGGAAGCTACATTCGCAACGCAAGAGAGCGACGCAGGGCGCGGGATCGGACCTACTCCCTGCGCCAGGTGGCCCTGCGCATCGGCGTGGAGCCCGCCTATCTGAGCAAGATTGAAAGGGATCAGGTGCCCCCGCCCTCGGAAGCCACCATCCGGCGGCTGGCCCGCGACCTGGATGAGGATCCCGACCTGCTCCTGGCCATGGCCGGCAAGGTATCAAGCGACCTCAAATCCATCATCCTGCAACGGCCCCAGCTCTTTGCGGACTTGCTGCGCCAGCTGAAAGACGCCTCCGACCACGCAATTTTGACCGTCGTGCGCGAGGTGCGCGACGGGGATTGGTGACATGCAACCTCAAGGTTCAGGAAAGGAGAGTAACCCCATGATTGCCTTGCAAAACGACTGTCTGGAGTTCCGGTTTCCGGACGTGCACAAGGATGCCCGGTGTTCCATTGGTTTCATGCGCACACTGCGCCTGCCCGACGACAACCGGAGCTATCCCCTACCGCCCGGACTGGGACATTTCCCGCTTCACCATGTCGACGACTTCGGCACCACCGTGCCACCGGCGTGGGTAGAGCACGGAGGCGTGTTCCTGCCCATGTACCAGGCCGAAGCCATGTGGATCAATTTCAATTGCGACTACCCCATGGCCCTGAAGATCGCGGCCGGCAAGGTGTGCGCCTTGACGGGCGAGTCCTGGTCGCCGGAACTGGTACCCGATCCACAGAACTATCTGGTGGTGCCGGACCAACCCTGGTTGGATGGGTTCTGTGTCAGCCAAGACCTGATCCGCCAGTTCGTGGCGATGCCCTTGGGTGAGGGGTACTCGGCGGAGGAGCAATTGACCGGGGAGGCTCGGCACGGCGGTCTGCAGATCCTGGCCTATCCGATGAAGGCCGATGTCTACAAGACCCTGTTTGAAGAACCCCAACCAAACATCATGTATGCACCGCTGCCGGCTGCTGCATATTCGCCTCCCGACATGGGACTGGCACCGGGCGGCCTTATGCGTCAGGAGGTCTACGAGGACGAATACGGGCTTGAGGTATGGGATTTGTCCCACAGTTCCCGCTGCTTCGTTCACATTGCAAACAGTGTCCAATACCGTGCCGTGACGGGAGTGGCACCCCCGTCAACCCCTCCGTCAGCCCGTGATTACACAGAAGCCGGCCTGCCCTGGTTTGAGTACTACGCCGGCGACAAGTCTGCATTGCAGGGGACGCCAAGCTTGGTGGGGCTCGACAGTGTTGCGGCCAAGAAGATCAAGAAGGGCGAGGGTATGTTGGCAGACAACGAATCGGTCCGGCCCGAACCGGTGATCAAGTTGCAGGATGGCCAGGTACGGGAAGGGGAGTTCTGAGGGGATGTGTCTGCAGGGAGAAAGCTGTCGGGGCATCCTGTCCAGGTGGCAGATCCGGATGGCCGACCAGCCTGTCAGCCATTTTGACAGTGGCGGAGAGTATCCCGTTCAAGCCGCGCACGGTACGCTCTGTCTAACGTCAATGGTGCGCGTGGCGACGCAGGAACACTACCGTGAGCCACTGTCGTTGATCCAAATTTTCCCTTCCAAGGTGATTCCATCGGATCCCAGGACAAACGCAAAGTCGGGTTCAGGGCAGGGCGGAGGCCAGGATCCAGGGTTGGCGTCCGATACGGTCTCGCAGCAGCCCGATGGATACATCCGTTTCGAAATTTCGTTGAATCGTCCGTACCCTGTTCAGGGCGGCCCGGCGCAGGATGCCCATGACGGCGGGCGCATTCCCCTTGCGCATGCGGCAGTCGTCCTCCCGGAACGGCACATCCAGGGTGCGGTGGAGGCCGTTCCCGCGCCCCAATGACCGCGGACCAGGTCCAGCAGGGCCTCTGCATCCACCGGTCGGCTGGCGATGTAGTAGCGCACCGAGCGTTGCCGGCGCCCGCGGGGGCCGGTGCGCTCCGCCTGCACCCGGACCAGGCTGCGCAGGTCGGGCCACCCTTCGGGGTCCGCCCCCCATTCGCAGAGGCCGGGACCGCCCAGGACGGTGCCGGTGCGCCGCTCGCGGCGGCCGCCGTTGCGCTCGACGGTCTGGCAGCGGGCTTCCGCCTCGGGCGCGAAGGTCCCCCGCTCGGCGTCGTCGAAGGCCGTCTTCACCTCCCGGTGGAGGGTGCCCTGGTTGCGCTTGAGAGCCAGCACGTAGTCGGCCCCGGCCTCCCGCAGCGCCTGCACGATGGCGGTCTGGCAGCCGACGGCATCGATGGTGACCCCGGCTCCCTCCAGGACCAGGCGGTCCAGCAGGCGGGGGAGGGCTGTAATCTCGTTGCCCTTGGCCCCACACGGCTCCTGGGCCAGGGTCAACCCCTCCCGCACCAGGAAGGCGCTTACCAGGTGCAGGGCCCGTGTGCCCGCGGCCCGGTCGCCCGAGCGGCGCGCGACCTTGCCGTCCAGGGCCAGGACCAGCTCCCGCAGGCCGGGCAGGCAAGAGCCGTCCAGCAGCCAGAGGGCCGCCTTCACGGCCGTCTCGGGGTCCAGCCGCCGGACCAGGCGCAGGTAGGTGTCGCGGGACGGGGTGGCTTCGCCCAGCGGCAGCCACAGCCGGAACCAGGCCCGATGGTCGTACGTGAAGGCGGCCACCGCGGCCATGTTGTTGGCGCCCCCGGCCAGCGCCACCAGGCGTGTGGACAGAAGCACGGGCCGGGCGTGGCGTACACCGCGCGGATCGGGCCACCGGGCCCGATGGTCGGCGAAGGCGCACAGGGCTTCCAGGAGGGCGGGATCGGGGCCTGCAACCATGTCGTCCATGAGGGCTGCAGCGTGTCCTTTGAGGTCGTAAGTCACCCCATAAGACGTACGGCGGCCCTCCTGGTTGCGCTTTGGCCGGTCGGAAACCGATCCCCGACTTGGATCATCCGGGCTGTATGGTCCGCAATCAATGACAGATGAGTCCAGGCCAGGCACCCGTGGTCAACACCCGGAACCGTTCCCGCACAGCCCCGATTCAGCCCTGTCCCGCGACTTTGCGTTTGCCCTGCATCGGATCCAGACAGACCGGAGATTTCTTGAATCAATATTGAAATTGGCACTGCGCTCCCGGTTCCGGGAGAGAATGACGGTATTTGTCCCATTGGATTCTTAAGACAACAGAGGTGTCATGCCCCATTTTGACGAAGCCCTGACCCTTCTGCGCGACCGTGCCAGCGACCTGTTTGGCATGGGCCGCGCCTTCGAGCGCCTGATGCAGGCCGCCCTGACCAGGGAGCCGGGCATCCTGGGCGACCGCTTTTCCCAAGTCTGGCTATGGCATGAATGGCCGGGACGTGATGGCCCCGACACGGGCATCGACCTGGTGGCCGAGGAGCGGGAAGGGGGTCTCTGCGCCATCCAGTGCAAGTTCTTCGATCCCCACCGGCCAGTGCCCAAGGGGGCCATTGATTCGTTCCTGGCGAAGTCGGAGCCGGCGCAGTACACCTCGCGCCTGATCATCAACACGGGCGGGGCCATCCAGCGTCATGCCCTGCGCACCCTGCAGGCCTCGCCCAAGCCGTGCCGGGTGCTGGAAGCCGCGGAACTGAACGGCTGGGACGTGGACTGGCTGCGCCATGTGGACGCACCGGAAAGTCTGGAGTTCGAGCAGCGGGAGCCCTACACGCCGCACCCCTACCAGCAGGCAGCCGTGGACAGAGTATGCGAGGGCCTGGCCGTCCATGACCGCGGCCAGCTGATCCTGCCCTGCGGCACGGGCAAGACCGCCGTCACACTCTGGATTGCGGAGCGGAGGGTGGGTTTGGGCGGCCGGGTGCTGTACCTGGTGCCGTCGATTGCGCTGATGGCCCAGACCATGCGGGAGTGGAGCGCGCAGAAACGGCTGCCCCTGCGCTACCTGGGCATCTGCTCGGACACCCGCGCCGGACGCAACGACGAGGATGCCTCCCTGCTGGAACTGGACCACCCCGTGACCACGGACCCGGAGAAGATTCGGGCGGGTTTGGGGCAGGCGCGTCCGGAGGCCCTGACGGCGGTGTTCTGCACCTACCAGTCCCTGCCCCTGGTGGCGGCGGCCCAGGCCCACGGCGCGCCGGCCTTCGACCTGGTGGTGTGCGACGAGGCGCACCGCACGACGGGTGTGGAGGATGCCGGCGTCAAGCGGAAGGACCACCAGGGGATCTCGCCCTTCCGCCTGGTGCACGATGCCGCCCGCATCCGCGCCCGCAAGCGGCTGTACACCACGGCCACGCCCCGCATCTACACGTCGGCGGCCCAAAGCCGGGCGGCGGCGAACCGAGAGTTGGAAGTCTATTCGATGGACGATGAACAGATCTATGGCCCCATTTTCCATCGCATGGCGTTTTCGGAGGCCATCGAGGGCGACTGGCTGACGGACTACCGGGTCATCATCCTGACGCTGAAATCATCGGCTGAGGTCTCGGTGGCCCTGGAGAACCTGTTGGCGACCGAGCAGGAGTCCGGCCTGAACCTGGACGATGCGGTTAAGCTCCTGGGCTGCTGGGATGCCCTGGCCGACCCCGAGGGCATCCTGTCGGACCGGAACGTGACCGGCGACCGGCACAATCCGCTCCTGCGGGCCATCACCTTCACCAACACCATCAAGGCCTCCAAGCTGGTGGAGGCCCACTGGAAGGACGTGGTGGATATTGTGCACGGGCAGACGGATGAGGAACATCGGGCGTCCCTGCTGCCCCTGGCAGTGGCGCACGTGGACGGCACGCAGAACTCGCTGGACCGGCAGCGCAAGCTGGCCTGGCTGCAGAAAGAGGACACGGACGACCAGGCCGTGTGCCGGGTGCTGACCAATGCCCGCTGCCTGACCGAAGGCGTGGACGTGCCGGCGCTGGATGCCGTGCTGTTCCTGGCCCCGCGCAAGTCCCAGGTGGACGTGGTGCAGGCCGTGGGCCGCGTCATGCGCAAGGCCGCGGGCAAGCGGATGGGCTACATCATCCTGCCCGTGGTGATCAGTGAGGATGAGGACCCGGCGCAGGCCCTGGACAACAACCGGACGTTCCAGGTGGTGTGGAGTGTGCTGCGCGCCCTACGCAGCCACGACGACCGCTTCGACCTGGAGATCAATGCCCTGGACCTGAACCGCAGGCCCTCGCCGCGGATCAAGATCATCAATGGGGATGGCGGTGACGGCCACGGCAATGGTGATGGTGACGCTCGCGTTTCACAGCTGGCCCTGGACCTGGTGTACCGGATACCGCCCGGAGCCATCCATGCCAAGGTGGTGGAGAAGTGCGGGGACCGCAAGTACTGGCCGCAGTGGGCGGAGGACGTGGCCCAAATTGCCGACCGCATCCGTGTCCGTGTCACCGGACTGCTGCAAGACCCGGAACGGATTACCCTGCACCGTGAATTCCAGCATTTCCTGGGCGATTTGCGGCGTACGCTGCATCGGGAGTTGCGGGAAGAGGACGTGGTGGCGATGGTGGCCCAGCACCTGGTCACGGGACCGGTGTTCCAGGCCTTGTTTGCCGACTACGACTTCGCGGGCCGCAACCCGGTGTCCCGCGCCCTGAATCGCCTGGTGGAACTGCTGGCAGCCGAAGGGCTGGAGAACGAGACGCGGGAGCTGGAGCCGTTCTACGCAAGCGTGCGCCAGCGTGCCCGGGCCCTGGACAACGCCGCGGCCCGGCAGAAAGTGCTGTTGGAACTCTACGAGCGCTTTTTCCGGGTGGCCCTCAGGAAGGACGCCGAGCGCTTGGGCATTGTCTACACGCCCGTGGAGGTGGTGGACTTCCTCCTGCACTCCGCCGACCACGCCCTGCAGCGGCACTTCGGCCGGCGGCTGACCGATGCGAATGTGCACATCCTGGACCCGTTCACGGGGACGGGTACCTTCATCGTACGCCTGCTGCAGAACCCGGAACTGATCCGGGACGCGGACTTGGTCTGCAAGTTCAACGCCGAGCTGCACGCCAACGAGATTGTGCTGCTGGCCTACTACATTGCCGCCATCAACATCGAGGAGGCGTACCACGGACGGCAAGGCATGGACAGCGACTATGTGCCGTTTGCGGGCATTGTGTTCACGGACACCTTCAACCTGGGCGCAGGGGAAGGCCGGTTCCCGGAATCGCTGCCCGTCAACAGCCAACGGGTGCAGCGGCAGCAGGACCAGGCTATTACGGTCATTGTGGGCAATCCGCCGTATTCGGCCGGACAACGCAGTGCCATGGACGACAATCCCAATGTGTCCTATCCACACCTGGAGCAGCAGGTTCAGGACACCTATGCCTTTCACAGCAAGGTAACCAACAAAGTTTCTCTCTATGACAGTTACAAGCTGGCCCTACGCTGGTCCAGTGATCGCCTCAAAAATCGGGGGGGGGGTACTGGCATTTGTTACCAATGGCTCCTTCATCGACGGCAATGCCGATGCCGGCCTGCGCGCCTGTCTGGCCGATGAATTCTCCCATCTGTATGTGTTCAACTTGAGGGGGAATGCCAGAACCTCAGGAGAACGGCGCCGTCAGGAATCAGGTAATGTCTTCGGTTCCGGTTCCCGCACACCGGTGGCCATCCTGGTGGCGGTGCGGGACTCCGCGCATCGAGGGGCTTGCCGGATCCACTACAAGGACATCGGGGACTACCTGACGCGGGAAGAGAAGCTGCGGATTGTCAGGAACTTCGGTTCCATTGCCGGCATTGCCGACTGGCAGGCGATTGTGCCCGATGCACACCACGACTGGCTGGACCAGCGCGATCCGGCCTATCAGGTGTTTATGCCCCTCGGTTCCAAGGAGGCCAAAAGCCGAAAATCGTCAAAGCCAGGCGTCGCAATTCGTTCCTACTCCTCGGGTATAAAGACGAATTGCGACGCCTGGCTTTATTCCTTTGATAGAGATCAGTTAGCCCATCGCTTACACATACTGATTGAGACCTACGAGACTGCCCGGAGGAGAGTGGAGGTAGGCGAAGTGAGCGCAGAGAGCGCTACCTGTCGGGATGCACTCAATCGCATCAAGTGGTATCTGGATCTGCGGCAACGTCTGTTTCGCGGTCTGTCCGTCAGCTTCCAAGAAAGCTGTATTCGTTCTGTCTTGTACCGTCCCTTTGTCTCCCAGCACTTGTACTACGAACGTATTTTGGTACAGCGTGTTCATCAACTCCCCTCCATGTTTCCTACACCGGCGGCTCCGAACCAAGTCATTGGCGCCACAGGGAGAGGAGCTACTACACCGTTCTCAACTCTAATTACAGACTTCATACCGGACCTTGAGTTGGTCTCAAAGGCTCAATGGTTCGCCCGTTGGCGGTACGAAGTTCACGATCCCCACAGCCTGGATGCCTGGGCACAAACGGACAACACGGACTTGGATGCCGTGCCCGGCTATCGGCGTGTGGACAACATCACGGACTGGCAGGGCAAACGCAAAGTCGTGAAGCGAGGGTAAAGCGAGTCGGTAAAGGGCCGGTTCAGGGCCTGGACCGCGACGTTGCGGCGCGGAACAAAGACACCGGGGATTGGGATTAATCTGGCATGAAATATCCATTTTGGTGGCCGGACCGGAGTGCCGTCGGCATTGCCGGAAAAGAGGGCCGTCGTGCATCCTACGGGGTGTTACGTATCCTCTCAGGACCCACTGCAGCCCTCATGGAATACATTGTCGCATGCCCCGACCGCGAGCGCCTGGAAGCCCTGTGCGCCTTCGCCGACCACCTGGCCACACTGCCCGATCCGCGCGACCCGCGCGGCGTGCGCCATCCCCTGT
Source organism: Caldilineales bacterium (assembly GCA_012271135.1). Lineage (GTDB taxonomy): Bacteria > Chloroflexota > Anaerolineae > Caldilineales > Caldilineaceae > Bin34. Next base: position 7,892 of record JAAXGZ010000013.1, read on the forward strand.
GCGTGCTTCTGGCCACGCTGCTGGTGGCCCTGGCCGGAGGCGCCAACAGCCTGGCGGCCGTGGCCGCCTTCACGCACGGCCACCAGGCCTGGTTCCGGCTGTGGCTGCCCCTGGGCGAAGCCACCCCGTCCCGCGACACCTACCGGCGGCTGGTCCGGCGGCTGGACCCGGAGACGGCCGGGCAGGCCGCCCTGTGGCTGCTGGACGGGACCAGTCTGCCCGGCCTGCGGGAACTGGTCCTGGCCCTGGACGGCAAGGTGGCCCGCCGTTCGGGCGACCCGGCCGCGGGCACGCGGGCCCTGCACCTGGTAAGCGCCTTCCTGGTGCGGGAGGGGTTGACCCTGGCCCAGGAGCCGTGTGGGGCCCAGAGCAACGAGATTGAGGCCATCCCCCGCCTGCTGGACCGCATGGTTCTGAAGGGGGCTGTGGTCACGATCGACGCCGCCGGTTGTCAGACGGCCATCGTGCAGGCCCTGCGGGAGGCCGGGGCCGACTACGTCCTGGCCGTCAAGCGCAACCAGCGCACCCTCCACCGGGAAGTGAAGGCGGCCTTCGACGATGCCGAGCGGAACGCCTTCCGACCGGAGGCGGAGGACCGCTGCCAAACCGTCGAGCGCAACGGCGGCCGCACCGAGCGGCGCAGCTGCACCGTCCTGGGCGGCCCCGGCCTCTGCGAGTGGGTGGCGGACCCCACGGAGTGGCCCGGCTTGCGCAGCCTGATCCGGGTGCAGGCGGAGCGCACCGGTCCCCGCGGTCGCCGACAGCGCTCCGTGCGCTACTACATCTCGAACCGGCCCGTGGACGCAGCCGCCCTGCTGGAGCTGGTCCGCGGCCACTGGGGGGTGGAGAACGGCCTGCACCGCACCCTGGACGTGCAGTTCCGGGAGGACGACTGCCGCATCCGCACGGGCCACGCCCCCGCCGTGATGGGCATCCTCAGACGGGCCGCCCTGAACATGGTGCGCACGGTTCAACGGAATCTCGGAACCCATGTATCCATTGGGTTGCTGCGCGACTGCATCGGGCGCCAGCCCTGGCTCCTGGCTCCCAGCCTGCCCTGAACCCGACTTTGCGTTTGCCCTGGGCTCGGTACCTGATGGTCGGAACTGGCCGGGACCTTCTTCTGAACCACAGCCAAGCTGGACAATGCCTGGATCGGATCGTTGCGACCGTGTTTGGTCCCGGGCACTCGTCACGTCTCAAGGAGTTTGTTGACTCGGTGCGAGAACCTGCTTACCAGGGCCGTGGTTGCGATGGGGACGGTGTCCTTGGCCTTGTTTAGGTCTACATATGCGATAGTGGTCCCAAACCCCTCGATCGGCGAATCGTCTATTGTTCCCGTCTGAACCACTCTGTCAACCTCCATGCACCAAGTAAGTTTCAGTTGAATGGAGAATCGCGGGGCACCGTCGTCCCGCAACGATACGAACTCGGTGCATCTGCCCAGCACCAGCACTTCGTCCTGCAGGTTGAGGTTGGGGAGTAGGAACTGGGATTTGGTCTGCGGCCAGGCAGATGGACTCAGCATGCCCTCCCATTCGATCCTGGACGATCCTCGCCGGATCAAGTCCACCTGCCGGATACTGCCGAACGTGATCCGTTCCAACGGCCTTAAGGCATCGCCAACCGAGTCGAGCACTGGTGTCATCAGGTTGTGGAACACGAGATCCAGCTGACCGCGCCTGTTGCTGGCACGTGTTGCGGTTTCGCTGTTGTTATCGTAGGACCTTGGGTGAACGATGTCCTGTTCCAGCTCGCTCAGTGCTTCATCCAGCCCAAGGAATGGAATCACTCCGCAACCGGATCGAGTTTGTCTGTCTGTGCCACCGTAGACAACGAATTTCCTGGATACGTCAGGAACGGCGTTCGTAACTTGGTTGATCGCCTTGAAGTAGGAGGCGTTGACGGTTGCCCCCGATTTCATTTCAAAGGCGTAGACTTCATTGCCTGACTGCCAAAGCAAGTCACACTCCAATCCCTGCGAGTCACGGTAGAACGTCAGGTTGGGGCGAATGCCTCGATTGTGATGGTGCTTGAGGATCTCGATTACGGCTGCGTTCTCGAACAATGCGCCCTTGAGTGGATGAGTCGCAATTTGCGCGGGGTCGTTGGCACCCAACAGGAACGATGCCAGCCCTACATCGTAAAAGTAGATCTTCGGTGCCTTGGTCAAACGTTTCCTGGTGTTGGCCGAGTATGGCCTCAGCCTAAAGACAATGTAGCTTGCCTCCAGCACCGACAACCATTCACTGGCTGTCGTGTGGGACACTCCGGCATCTGCACCCAGTGCCGAAAGGTTTAGGGTTTGTCCAATCCTGCCAGCCGTCAAACTTGTGAAGGTTTCAAACCTCGACAGGTTCCGTATGCCTCCCTGTCGGCGGACATCTCTCTCAACATAGGTTGCGAAGTAGTCGCCCAAGGCCTTGGTTGGGTCCAGGCCCTGATCCAGGATGCGTGGATAGAACCCGGAAAACAGGATCTCGCCGATGTCGGCTTCTGGTTGAGCCTGACGCCGTTCCGACAGCGAAAATGGGAGCAGGTGCAGGACCGCCGTCCTGCCTGCCAACGACTGGCTGATGGCCGCGGACAGGGCGAAGTTTTCGCTGCCCGTCAAAACAAACTGGCTGTTCGTTCCTCGTTCATCACCCAATACCTGCAGGTAGGACAGCAGCTCGGGCACGCGCTGAACTTCGTCGATGACGGCTCCCTTGTCGAACTGGCCCAGGAAGCCGCGAGGGTCGTTGCGGGCGAACTCCCTCTGGTCGTAGGTTTCAAGGTTGGTGTATGGCAGATCGGAAAACGCGGATTGGCACAGTGTGGTTTTGCCGGCCTGCCGCGGGCCGGTTACGGTCACGAAAGGATACTGGCGGAATAGCGACGTTAGGATTGGCTCCATCTCCCTGCGAATCATGGCTCAGAACCTCCGGAGCTTGACTACTACAAGAGTATAGAGCATCACTGTGCAAAATGAAACTTTATCTTTCAATTTGCACAGTATAACGGTGTACCGTACTTGTCAACTTCAGGTAGCCAGCCGGTTTGGAAACCGTGGTCTGTCTTGTGCTGATGTCCTTCCGGTGGGGTGAAAAGTCCAGCCTTGCCGTTCCGGCACCTATCACACCAGTTGCATCGGGTGCGGATGGATCGCCTCCGACCGTTTCCACGGAGTTTTACGCTGTGGCTGCAACCAACGCCCAGAGCCGGATGGGGCGGCAATGATTCCGGATCAGTCCACCCAGTTCAGGGTCCTGTCCACTGCCTTGAGCCAATGGGCATGCAGCGCGTCGCGCTCCTGTGCGGTAATGGCCGGTTGCCAAACCCGGTCCACCCGGAACCCGGACCGGATGGCCTCCTCGGATTCCCAGTAGCCGGTGGCCAGGCCGGCGGCATAGGCTGCACCCAGGCTGGTGGTTTCCGTGATCGCGGGCCGGGCTACCGGAATGCCCAGGATGTCGGCCTGCAACTGCATCAGAAAGCCGTTGGCCGTTGCGCCGCCGTCCACGTGGAGACGCGGCATGGCAACGCTGCCTTCCTCGAGCATCACATCCAACACATCCCGCGATTGGAAGCAAATGGCTTCCAACGCTGCGCGCACCACGTGTGCCTTTGTTACATAACGAGTTAAGCCGGCCAGCACGCCGCGGGCATCGCTGCGCCACCAGGGGGAAAACAGGCCGCTGAAGGCGGGTACCAAGTAGCACCCCCCGTTGTCGGGCACACTGGCGGCCAGGGTCTCGCTGTCGGCGGCCTCGTCAATCATCTGCATTTCGTCGCGCAGCCACTGTACCGTGGCGCCGCCCATGGCCACCGAACCTTCCAGCGCATACACGGCGGGCAGGTCGCCGAACTGGTAGGCCACGGTGGAGATGAGACCCTTGGCGCTGCGCCGGATGTCCCGGCCTGTGTTGAGCAGCAGGAAACATCCGGTGCCGTAGGTGTTCTTGGCCTCTCCCGGCGACAGGCAGGCTTGGCCGACGGTGGCGGCCTGCTGGTCGCCCAGAATGCCGCAGATCGGAACCTGGGTGCCCAGTGGTCCGTCGGGTGCGGTTACACCTAGGGCATCGGGGCTGCTGCTGGGCACAATCTCGGGCAGGATGGCAGCCGGAATGTCCAGTGCCGCAAGCAGGCTGTCATCCCAGTCCAGTGTCTCCAGGTTCATGCACATGGTGCGGCTGGCATTGGTTACGTCCGTGACATGCCCGTGGTCGGCACTGAGCCGGTGCAGCAGCCAGGTGTCAATGGTTCCGAAGCAGAGATCCCCGCGCCGGGCCCTGGCCATGCTGTCGTCGGTGTGGTCCAGGATCCAGCGGATTTTGGATGAGGCAAAGTACGGAGAGACAGGCAGGCCGCTCCGGTGGGCAATCTCCTGCTCCAGCCCGTCTGCCAGCCATTGGTTGCATAGCTGGTCGGTACGCGTGTCCTGCCAAACGATTGCGTTGTAAATCGGACGGCCCGTCGTACGCTCCCAGATGACGGTGGTCTCCCGCTGATTGGTGATGCCGATTGCTTCAATGTCGTTGCCGGTCAGCCCGGTGGAGGACAGGACCGTACGCATCACCTCGGCACAATTGGCCCAGATTTCCAAGGGGTCGTGTTCGACCCACCCCTGCTGCGGGAAGATCTGGCGGTGTTCCTTTTGGGCCTGTGCCACCACTCTGGCATCGCGGTCGAAGACCATGAAGCGCACACTGGTGGTACCGGCGTCCAATGCACCGATGTAGCGGGCGGACATGAGCTCCCTTGCAATCGGGTGGTGGAAAGTTGGCCTCAACCCGTGACTGCCCGGCGGAACCGGACCTACCACAAGGTAATGATCCGCTCGTCCTGCTGTCTCAGCTTCTCGCGGTTGGACCGGAGCGAAACGATGATGGCCAAGCATGCCGGGACGCCAAAGGCCAGGTTGGACCAGGACGACCCGGTGCCAAAGAGGAACCGTGCTGGAAGGCCAACCGGATAAACGAACTGTGCTTCACCGGGCATGGTGCCGGACAAAGTGCCGTATACCCCCAGGACCAGAAAGCAAGCCAGGGAAACCACCCCGGTGGACAGAGTGGCAATCGAGGCGATGCGCGCCCACCACAACATGGCAGCACCTACCAACACCACGATCAGGCCGACGATCGGGTTGAGAGCCAGGCAGGTCAGCGCGCAGGTGATGCCGCCGGCGCCACCCTTGAAGCCCAGGAAGATTGACCAGTTGTGACCCAGTACGGCGGCCCCTCCGGCCGCCGCCGCGGCCAGGGCGTTAAGGTCCATCGGCGCTGCAGTCGCCCAGTGTGCCAGCAGCCATCGGACCAGGGCCACGGCCGCGACGCCTTTCAGGGCATCGCCCAAGGCGGTTGGCAGGGCCGCCTTGAGCCCGGCGGCGCGCCAGGCATTGGTGGCTCCCGTCCGTCCGGACCCGACGGTCCGGATGTCCACCCCCCAGACTCGGCAGGCGATGAACCCGACCGGAACGGCCCCTAGCAGGTAGCCGCCGACGATGGCAGCCGGAATGTACAGGTACGGGCTGTCCATGGCCGGTGCCGCGGGCCCGTCCTGCCGCTGGCTGGTTTACAGCAGGGCTCTGACCGCCTCCAGGGCAGCCTCGTAGTTCGGTTCGTCGGTCAGTTCGTCGAGGTACTCGACATAGGTGACCTTGTCCTTCTTGTCAATCACGAAAACGGATCGATGGTCCAGGCGCAGTTCCTTGACCTCGGTGCCGTAGGCCTGACCGAACGCCATGGATTTGTGATCAGACAGCATCTTCAGGTTCTCGATGCCGTCGGCAGCACACCAGCGTTCCTGGGCCACCGGCAGGTCGGCACTGACGGTCAGTACGACCACTTGGGCATCGTCCAAGGCC
>JAAXGZ010000149.1 GCA_012271135.1 Caldilineales bacterium
ACAATCATCTACAACTGTAATATTAGTAGCCGGCCGTCAAACCGACGGTGCGACGGTCGACTGGGTCATGGACTTCTATCGTGCCGTCGGCAAGTTCCCGGTGCGGGTCCGCAAGGAGGTGACCGGACATGTGGCCAACCGCCTGACTTCGGCCCTGTTTCGGGAAGCCGTGCATCTGTTGGCGGAAGGCGTTGCCACGGCCGCCGAGTTGGACGATGTGCTGACCCACGGCCCCGGTCTCCGTTGGGCCCTGCAGGGTCCGTGGCTGACATACCACCTGGGAGGCGGTGCGGGCGGCATTGCGAACTACCTTGAACACTTGGGGGACACGCATCCCGCGCGCTGGGCCGAACTGGGCGATCCGGAACTGGGTGAAGGCGTGCGCCGGATGATTGTGGACCAAGTACTGGCCGCCTACGGGAGCCGGACGGTACAGGAGTGGGCTGGCGAGCGGGATCGCCAGCTGGAAGCACTGCTAGCCATAAAGGGAAGTGTAGCGGGGAATCCTCCATGACATTAAAGCACCAGAACTTGGTTGCTTGGATGCCACTGGCTACCTAGCATTACGCCGAACATGAGCGGATCTCTCCCCCAACGGCCAAACACCAGACCAGCACGGTCTCGCCACACACCAGCACGCAGGCCACGGCAGCATCCAATCCGATATCCGATTTACAACTGGCACCAGCCGGCTGCGGACTGCCTGAGACTAGTGCCAGTCAGCTGGATGCTGTTTACGACAAACTCAAATGTGGTCTAGGATGTGACTTGCGATTCTCAGTGCGGCACCTTGGGCCTTCCTGTTCGGATTGGAAATCGCAAAGATGAATTCAAACAAAGAACGACCTGAGTTTCGTAACGTGGCAGATTGGGGCGCAACTCCCGGAAACACTGTACGCAGTTTATCCTTGTACAGTTCTGAAATTGGATCCGTGCCAGAAATGCTCTCCAGTTGGTCGCCATACAGAGTTGGGATTGTTTGGTACATTTCTCTCCAGCTGTCGTCGCCGAATACCGAATTTAATTTCAATTCCCACTTGGGATCCACTTCGCTAGGCAATTTATTTATTGGGATCATTCTGCGAATGGCACCGACTGGAAACAGGATCCACACATCGAACGCAGGTATTTTACTGATTGCTTCAACCGTAGCCCACTCAACCTCAAGGGCAAACGGGTCAAGAAACACAACTGCTCTGTTTTTCTGCCAAAATTCCGGTGTGCCCATCGAGCAAATGCTTTGGAGTTCCGTGTTTGCATCGTTGACTCTGACATCGATCCTGCTTTGGTCGCCAAATTGCGTCTTTAGCGCCTCCGCTTTTCCTTTATTCTTCTCTATGAACACCAGTTTATCGAACCTCCTGTCTTTGACGCCGTATGCAATTTTCGCCGAGCCGCTGAGGAACTCTCGTTGATTGCTATCAGAATTTTGGCGAATTTCGACAGTGCCTGTTCCTGTGAATGCGTCAATGTATGAGATTCGAAAGTCTTGATTTTTTAAGGCAGTTGTATAGCTGTCTAAGTATTCTCCCAAAATTTTCAATTTCTCTCTTGTCCAGTCTCCGCCGAAGCTCTGCGTACCTTCGTTGCTGTTGTCCATCGAAATCACCTCTGGCATGTTATCCCAAGTGCGACCATCAAGAATCCGACCAGCGCGCTTTTTACCACGTCGGATGCCAACCGAATCAAATTCCCCCCACTGCTTAAAGAAGAAAGGAACCCGAGCCTTAAGGCACTGATCCCGAATGCTTGTTACCCAATCAGATTCCATCGAGCGCGCACCTGGTCCACTTTCGCCGCCCACGATCACCCAATCAATACCTTGCAGGTCAATGGTTAGTGGCCCCAGCAGCGGTTCGCACGAAAGGAACTTGACGGCCGCAGGGGTGTTCTTCAATGCATCGACCCGTTCTAGCCATCTTTGATTTTCGATGGACACCCCCATCCAGATGTTGGATGGCCATGGAAGATCCGGTGCCATTGATGCAAGTCTGAGATGTCGCTTGGTCAAGATTTGGAATCGATGGCGGGATGCTTCCTGCATGACTGCGAAAACACGATGGATGAAGGCTTCGGGGATCTGTTCGTGGAACAGGTCACTCATGCTGTTCACGAACACCGTCCGAGGAAGTTTCCAGTGGAGAGGTTGCATCAATCTTTCGGGCCACAGGCGCAAGTCGAAACCTTGTTCATACGGATGGTCCGTGACGCCGCGGAAACGTTCCGCCAATCTCAAGGCGTAGCAGTTTTTGCAGCCTTCCGAGACCTTGTCGCAGCCTGTTACTGGATTCCAGGTCACTTCTGTCCATTCGATGGCGGTCTTGTTCATGGTTCCGCTTGGCAGCCTCATCTTGGCTTCAGTGCCTGAATGTTACTACATGTGTTCGCTTTGAGTGGAGTTGCTTGTGCACCTTTCGTTACATGGATCCACGGTTGTGGTCCAACTTGCCAAGCGGAGCAACCAACCTATGTCAATCGAATTTCGATGTGTCCATCACTTCGAAACCCGCTGTGGCGTACCCCTCAATCGTTCCTTGCCAGTACCAGAGTGTGCTTGGTGGTTTGGCGCGTCGCGGAACTACACCTCTGGAATTGTGCGAAGCCCCTTCAGTTCTCCGCACGGAAGAGGTGGACGCTGCAGTTTGCAGCCCAACTCAACTACTGGCAGTCCACCGTGTGTAGTCGGTGGCATTCGGCTTGAGACCGCGAACTGTATCCGCCACCCTCTCGAACGATTCTCGTCTGACCTGAAACGCCAGGGAGGGAGTAAACGTGCATGGGGGAATTGGAAGCTCTGCTTCGATGGCTTGGGACTTTGATTTGAAGCCTCGCACTGTGCACAGGCACCTGTATCCAAGGGCCTCACACGCCCTGTCCTTCGTCATGTGTGGCATCCCAAGAAGTCGGTGGCGTGGGAAGTACTGTCGGAGGTTCAGGCAACGTGACCTGCCACCGTAGCCTTGAGTCACAAGGGCTACACACATCCTGGCATCTAGCCACCCGGGCCAATCAACAGTTGGCCCAGCTCTGGCCAATCCTCGCGGTTCCAGGTAAGTTCGCGGCCTCCCAGTTTGGCGTTGCCCAAGTCCTCACCGTCGTAGTAGTGGAATGTGAAGATATATCGAGAGTACACTCCCCATTCCGCCCAGCGGAAGATGCCCGCGTGGCCCGGACCGATGAAGCGGCCCTCGCGACCGAGGAACAGGGTTCCGCCGCCCTCCGCCAAGGGCCGACCTTCTCGGTCCAGGTACGGGCCGGTCGGGTTCCGGCTGCGGCCCACCCGAATGTTGTAGGTGCTGGCCACGGAGTTGCAGCAGCCGTCCCAGTTCACAAACAAGTAGTACCAGCCGGCGTGGGGATGGATGTAGGGAGCTTCGATTGAATTCTCACCCTCCCTACCCCAATGCGAGGCCAGATGGGTGAAGCGCTCCGATTCCACCGCCCGGCCGGGACTGGTCCAAACCTGATCCGGACTTTGCCGCAGACGGCCTGTGGCCGGGTCCAGTTCCGCGATATAGATGCCGCCGGCATGGGAGCCGAACACCATCCAGGACCGGCCTTCGAAGTCCGTGAAGCCGCTGGCATCCATGGCCCGGGGGTGGTCCTCCTCGCCCACGGATTGCAGGATGATGCCTTCATCGACCCAGGCCAGGCCGCTTTCGGTCTCGACCAGCACGGCGGTGCCGATGGCATCCTGAATGCGGCCGGGGATTTCGTCGAAAACCGTGAAGTAGATGCGCGTTGGCGAGGCCAGGTCCGGGGCGTCGAATTCTCCCGTCGGATTCCAAATCTGCACCGCGGATGCCCAGGACGGCTTTTCCCTCCCGAAGACGGGTTGGTCCCTCTCAAAGCGACCGGTTTCCGGATTCAGCGTGTGGCGGCCCAGTCCATTGCCGCGGGTTCCGGAGGAGTACACAGTGAGCCGTCCGTCCACGACCACGAGCCTCGATGGATCATGGATGTCGTCCTCGGCTATCCAGGGCGGTTGTCCGGGCAGCCGCCAGAGAATCGGACCGGAGGCAGCCTGGCAACCCGCCGTGGACAGGGCAAGCAGGCCGCACAGTAGAAGCCTTGCAGCCCAACCTGCTACCGGCCCGTTTGGACGGCTTCCGCGCACGGCCGCGAGCCACTGTCCGGACCACCGCTCACCGGGTCGGCAAGGCCTGCAACGCACTGTTCAATTCCGAGAAGTCCATTACCTCCATCGAAGGACGGAAGGGAGTTTCCTCGTAGGGCATGCCATAGCGATTCACATAGGCACCGGCATAGCCGCAGGCCACGGCTCCCACCACATCAAACGAATTGGAGGACACCATGCAGAGGTCCCGCCTGGCTGCACCCAGGCGATGGGCCGCGTATTGGTAGACCGTGGGGTGGGGCTTGAACATTCCGACGGAGGTGACGGAAATCACGTCGTCGAAGTTCCAAGGCACCTGATGCGTTACCAGGTGTTCAAGGAAGGCCGGATCGCCGTTGGACAGGACCACCAGCCGGAAGTTCCGATGCAGGATCGGCAGGGCGGGCAGGACGTCGGGGAAGGGGCGCAACCCTTGCCACTGTGCCATGAATGTATCGACCTGGTCCCCGTCCTGCGCGACATGGTCCAGGCCAAAGCTGCGCAACGTGTGCAGATATGCGCGCCGGACCGTTTCCAGGTAGCCGCCATGTCCCTGCAGCATCAGGGAATCCTGAAACTGTTCCAATCGCTGCCGGGCGCGTTGCCGGTCCCAGAATTCCTCGGTCGTGACAGCCGTGTCCTGCGCGGCCAACATGTCCCCGATATGGGGTTTCAGGCTGGAGCCCAAATCCAGAATCGTGCCGAACAGATCGAAAGTCAAGGTCGTAACGGGCATCTTCGAGCTCCTTGCACTTGCGAACACCGGCATGGACCGGGGCAGGTATTGCTACCGGGCGCGGCAGGCCGATCAGGCAGTACAGCAAGGGCCATGTGGCCCAACCCGTGTTGCTTCACCATCGGCGACTGGCAGCCGTGGCGGTTGCCGAGGGAAGTCAGTTTGGCTTGAGGGAGAGTTTCAGGCTGTGGGCATGCTCCCCGATTGGTGAGTCCGGCAACTGAACCGTCAGTCCTTCCGTATTCATCGACCAGTCCAATCCGGCGGGACCGCCCAGCAGTGAAACGTCGGCGACACGTGCCGGGTCCAGGCGTTCCGGCGTGACGGACTTGACCCTGGCCGTGTTGCCGGGCCAGCCCAGCAGGATGGCATACAGGGCGTCCTTGGTGGTTGTGAAGCGAATGTCCTGGGCGGTCATGCCGGCGTTCTCCCGTTCAGTCAAGTGGCCGGTGGTGACTTTGGTCGGGCCTTCGCCGAAGGTTTGCCAGTGTCGGGTGCCATAGATGGCTTCGCCGTTCACATTGAGCCAGGCGCCCAGAGCGCGCAGCAGGCCCGCGGCTTCGTCGGGGATGACGCCGTCGGCCCGCGGACCGATGTTGAGCAACAGGTTGCCGTTCTTGCTTACGATGTCGACGAGGTCGTGGACCAGGGTGGTCGCGGTCTTGAATTCGTCGTTTTCGATATGGCTCCAGGACTTGTAGGACACGGCCGTGTCCGTCTGCCAGTATTCCTCCCGAATGTCGTCCAGCTTGCCGCGCTCGATGTCGTAGCAGGCGACGCCGGGCGGGAACTTGTCCTTGTACTGCAGAACTACGTCCCGGCCCCACTGGCGCGACTGGTTGTAGTAGTAGGCCAGGACCTGCGGGCGCCAGTCGGCGAATTCGTCGGCATGCCAGCCGAAGTCGAACCAGAGCACGTCCGGCTCGAAGCGGTCGATCATCTCCTGCGTGCGCCGGTACCAGTCCTCAATCCACTCTGTGGAGGTCGGCTCGTCCTCCGGGTGGGCCGGGGAATAGAGGCCGGCATTGGCGGGATCGGAGGTGTCGAAGTCGTCGTGGTAGGTGTAGTAGCGCCAGTTGAAGGCTCGGTGGGAGGAGACCCCGAACTTCAGGTTGCGCCGCCGCACAATCCTTTCCAGTTCGGCCACCACATCCCTTTGGGGGCCCATGTCGGCCGCATTCCACTTTGTGTACTGCGACTTGTACATGGGGAAACCATCGTGGTGCTCGCCGACTGGGACCACGTAGCGCGCCCCTGCGGCCTGGAACAGATCCACCCACTGTTCCGGATCCCAGTGCTCGGCTTTGAACATGGGAATGAAGTCCTTGTAGCCGAACGTGCCCGGATGGCCCCAGGTGTCGCAATGATGCCGGTAGTAGTTCTGGCCCTTGCGGGACACTTCGTCCCGGTACATGAATCGGGGATACCACTCGTTGTCCCAGGCGGGCACCGAATAGACCCCCCAGTGGATGAAGATGCCGAGCTTGGCATCCCGGAACCAGTCTGGAATCCCGTAGATGCGCAGCGAATCCCAACTGGTATCAAACATGCCGTTTCCCTTTGGATGACTGGTGTGGTTCAGACGGGACCGTCGCGCTGGACGGTGCAGCCGGCTTGGCGGTACTGCACCAGGCGCGTGGCCAGTTCGCCACGGACATCCGAACGTTCGTCCCAGAGGTTGCGGGTTTCGCCTGGATCCTCGCGCATGTTGTACAGCTGGCCTGGCGCGAGGGGCTCCGGCGGCGTACCGGCTGGCGGGGCCCAGCCTCCGGACCCTTCCGTCTCGAAGATGGCCTTCCAGTCTCCGGAGCGGAGCGAGAAGACACCCGTTTGCGAGTGGTGAATCAGATCGGTGCGCACGGATGCGTCCGGATCGCGCAGGACGGGCAGGAAGGAGATGCTGTCCTCGGCACACAGATTGTCCAGCGGCCGACCGATGATGTCGGCACAGGTGGCCATGAAGTCCACCAGCGAGACCAGGGCGTTGCTCACGGTTCCGGCCTGCACTTGGCCGGGCCAGCGCGCCAGTAGCGGTTCCCGGTGGCCGCCTTCCCAAATGTGGGCCTTGTAGCCCCGCCAGTCCGCCGAGGAGCGGTGTCCGTACGTGTTGTAGGCCTCCATTCCGGTTCCGCCGGGTTGCCGATCCCCCGGCAGGGCGCCGTTGTCGCTGGTGACCAGGACCAGGGTGTTGTCGGCCTGGCCCGTCTCGTCCAACACATCCAGGACCTGGCCCACCATCCAGTCGAACAGCCAGACCAGATCGCCGCGCGGGCCGGCCCCGGACTGGTCGCGGGCGAACTCCGGCACGTCCGCGCGCGTGCACGGTTCATGGGGTGCGTCGGAGTTGAGGTAGAGGAAGAAGGGCTCGTCGGCCCCGGCCTGCTCCCGGATGTAGCGGACCGCCTCGGCCGCGATGCGGGGATCGGCGTCCTTGTGTTGCCAGCCGGGCGCCATCATGCCGGGGCGGCTGGTAAAGACGGGAACTTCGTGGTACTCGGACGGCAGATCCACGAAGTGCTCGTTTTCGATGAATCCGTAGGGCGGCTGGCAGGTGGGGCAGCCGGAGGCGCCGAAGAAGTAATCGAAACCCAGGGCATTGGGCCCGCCGATGAGCGGCTGGGTGAAGTCGACCAACTCCTCCATCTCGCGGGTGGCATTGGTCCAGGGCAAGGCGCGGTTGAAATCGAAGAAAATGCCCGGGCGCGGGGTGAAACCCAAACCAAGGTGCCACTTGCCGATGGCGGCTGTGTGGTAGCCGGCCTCCTCGAGCAGACGGGCCACGGTCCGCCGGGTGGGCTCGATCAGGGGTGGCTCGTAACCGTAGAGGACATTGTTGCGGAGGTGCGAGCGCCAGCAGAAGCGGCCGGTCAGGACACCATACCGGGTCGGAGTGCAGACGGCGGAGGGCGAATGGGCGTCGGTGAACCGCATGCCCTCGCGCGCCACGCGGTCCATGTTGGGGGTTGGGATGTGGGAAGCCAGGTTGTAGCAGCCGACATCCCCCCAGCCCATGTCGTCGGCCATGATGTGGATGATGTTGGGTTTGTTGGTTGGCGGGTGCTGCATGACGCCTGGGGATTTGACTGGGGAAGGAGGGGAGGCGATCCGGCCACCGGGGCGGAGGCCGGGTTGATTCTACATGGGCATTTGGAACCTGCCACGGCCCGCAGCAGGCTTCATTGCCCCGGGTGACGGATTGCTTCCAAGGTCCGGGAATCAAGACAGCCCCGGATACCGGGGCTGTCCCTGCCGGCCGTTAATGACGGCCAGTCGTTTGTCTTGTCAGTGTTACATGGCCTCAGAGCCGCCATCACCGTCCGGACAAGGTCCCGACCCCCTAAGGGTCTCGGCGATGTCCAGCTTCACCAATACGGGTTTGGTCCACTTCTGCATGGTGACGTTCTCTCCTCCTGAGGCGCGTCCAAGATTCTGCGTGTAGGGCAACAGGGCCACTCCTGTAATTGTAGCCCATTTTGCAGGTTGCTGTACAGCCGAGTTGGATTGGTACGTTTCCGGGTTCGCGGCCGGTGGCTGTGCACCACGCCCGCGTTGTGGTCCTGGTGCGCAACCAAGCTACTCCCGAACGATTTCAAGCTCTCCTTTCAGGATCTGTTGTCGGATGACCTTCTTGTCGAACTTGCCCACACTGGTCTTGGGAATTTCCGATACCAGGGCCATTGCGTCCGGCAACCAGAAGCTGGGGAATTTCGGTGCCAGATGCCGGCGTACCTCCTGCAGTGAGATGTCTTCGTCCCGACCATGCGGCACGATGACCGCCAACGGGCGCTCCCCCCATTTCTCGTCGGATAGGGCGACGAATGCCGTCTCTCGAATGTTGGCGTGCGACAGGAGCGTGTTCTCCAGTTCCACCGATGAGATCCACTCGCCTCCGCTTTTGATGAGGTCCTTGGTGCGATCCGTGATCCGGATGTACCCGTCGGGATCGATGGTGGCGATGTCCCCCGTGCGGAACCAGCCGCTGGGCGTGAAGTGCTCGGCTTGGTTTTCGGTTCGGTAGTACTGCGACGCCACCCAGTGTCCCTTGACCTGGATTTCGCCGGTGGAGCGATCGTCCCAAGGCTGTTCCTCTTCATCCCGTGCAATGCGCAGAGCGATGCCGGCCACGGGCGGTCCCTGGCGGGCTTTGACGTCCCATGCCGCCTCCGGCTCCAGATCCCGGTGTCGGGCAAGGGGCACGCACACGGAACCAATGGGTGACGTCTCGGTCATGCCCCAGGCATGCATGACGTTGACGCCCAATTCCTGTTCATAGGCTTGAATCAACGGACGGGGCATGGCCGACCCACCCACGATGAGAGCCCTGATGGAGGAGATGTCCATCGGATTGTGCTTCAACTCGTGGTACAGGGAATTCCAGATGGTCGGGACCCCGGCTGCGACCGTGATCCGCCGGTCGTGCAGCAATTCGGCCAACGAGGCGGCGTCCAGAAACGGGCCCGGCATTACCAGATTGGCACCGGCCAACGCGGCACCGTACGGCAGTCCCCAACACATGGCGTGAAACTGGGGCACCACGGCCAGCACGTTGTCCCGTTCCGTCAAGCCGAATGCGTTGGCCTGGTTGACGCCCATGGTATGGAGATACATGGAACGATGGGAGTAGAGGACGCCTTTCGGGTGTCCGGTGGTGCCGCTTGTGTAGCACAGACCCATGGCCGTCCGTTCATCCCGGACAGGACACTCATGGGACGCGTCGGCCTCGCCCAATAGATCTTCGTACCGGTGAATCGTGCCGGGCAGGTTGCAGGCGACCTGGTCTGCGCCGGACCAGATGATGAAGTGTTCGACCCCGCGGATCCGGTCCCTGATGTCTTCCAACAGCGGTACCTGTGAACCATCCACCAGAATGGCGCGGTCCTCGGCGTGGTTGATGATGTAGGCCAGCTGGTCCGAAGACAGCCGGATGTTGAGGGTGTGGATGATGCCTCCCATCTCCGGTATGCCGAAGTAGGCCTCCACATGTTGGTGGTGGTTCCAACCCAACGTACCCACCCGATCGCCCGGTTGGATGCCCAGGGCCGTCAAGGCATTGGCCAGTTTCCTGGCTCGCGTGTGCAGGTCCCGGTAGGTCATGACATGGAGGGAACGATTGGGCTGCCGCGTGACAACAAGCTTCGACCCGAAGATGCGTTGAGCATGCTCCAGAATGCTGCCAATCGTCATGGGCATGGACATCATGAGACCGTGCATGGTCTTGAACATCCTTGTGGCGAACGGTGTTGTGCGAGAAGGGGCTGCCGGACCGGGATGGCGAGGAAGCAGTTGGCAGCAGGTGGAAGTCCCGATGGAATTGTGCCACTGTCCGTTCATTTCGAAACTACCTACAATTCAGGCCCTTCCATGCAGCATAGGAGGCCGAGCTCATGGTGAGGAATGGTCACCGGAAAGCCCAAATGTGGTTCCGGAATGTCCGGCCCTCGGGCAAGTGAAAGGACAGGAAGTGAAATTCGCCCCACATCGCCGCCTTGATGCAGGTGGCTGCCGTTACGGGTTGACCCGCTTCCTGACCCCAGGCGTTGCAGCGGCGAGGAATCGAGGAATAGAGAAACCGATCAGACTGGCTGGAACGCGCCCAAGATTCCGCCGCGGGACCGCAACGTTCCAAGCCCCGGTCTCGCTGGATGGCTCCGACGAGTCAAGTTCAGGGCGATTCGGAATTCGACAGGGCTCGAACTCGTGCCTGGTATTCGATGCGGGGCGGTTCCTCAGGGCTACCGGCGACCAAGTTCAGACCAATGGCTACCACGCGCCTTGAGGAACCGAGGTATCGCCGACCATAGTCGCGCGTCTCGATCTGCTCCAGCGCGGCTTCCGGCGACCGGTTGTACTTGAACTCGAACACGCAGACATGGCGGGTACCGGTCCAGCCCGGCCCGCACCCGGCAGGCCGTCGGACGGCCAGAACTGGAGGTATCCAAGGAATTGCTGCCGGAGTAGCCGGTGATCTCCTCAGGCCTGCCACAGGTGGTGGATGCGGCGTGGCTTTCGGAATTTGGAAGAGCTATGCGGATGGATCCCGAGATGGTCCGGTGAGACCTTAGCCTTTAACCCCGGAAATCACCACACCCTGTATGAAGTAACGCTGGCCAAAGTAGAAAGTAAGCAACACCGGCAACATGGCGATGGTGGAAGCCGCCATGAGCAGGGGCCAATTGGTGGTGAACTCTCCCTGAAACAGGCGTAGGCCCAGTGCCAGCGTGAACTTGGAATGGGTGTTGAGATAGATCAGGGGTTCCAGGAATTCATTCCAGTTGTACCGGAAAGCAAACAGGAAGCCGGTGATGATCGCAGGTCCCGACAGAGGCAGAATGATGCGAGCGTAGGTACCCACAAAGCCGCAGCCATCCATGCGGGCCGCCTCGTCAATTTCCCGGGGGATGGTGGAGAAAAACTGACGAAACAGGAAGATCTGAAATCCGGTCCCGAAAAGCGAAGGCACAATGAGGGGCTTGTAGGTGTCAATCCATTCCAGTATCCGGAACAGAATGAACTTGGGGATCATCGTGACCTGGGGGGGCAACATCATGGTGCTCAATACGACAACAAACAGGATGGTACTGCCTCGCCAGCGCAGTCGGGCAAATGAGAATCCGGCCAAGCTGCTGGCAAAGAGAATACCTGCCACGCTGAGCCCAGATACATATACGGTATTAATAAAGTACCGCATGAAAGGCAATACTTCAAAAACCTTGACATAATTGGCCCACTGCAGCGGAATGGGAATCCAGATGGGGGGAAAGATAAAGGTCTGGCCCAAGGTCTTTAATGATGTGGACAGCATCCAGGCAAAGGGCATGGAGACAAAGAAGCCGCCGGCCGCCAGGCAAAGATAGACCACGGTCATCTTGAGGGCATAATGCACGCGCCGGTTCGTCCGCCAGCCAATCGAGGTTGCCGGTTGGGTCACCGGACGGGTCGTGATGCCCATTACTGCCCCGCCTTGGACGAGACACCCTCATAATAGACCCAAGCTGCGGAGAACCGCAGGACCAACAGGGTCAGCAGCAGGATGTATGCAAAAAGTACCCAAGCCAGAGCTGACGCGTACCCCATCTTGAGGAATTCGAAGGCGTTCTGGTACAGATACAGCATGTAAAACAGGGTGGCGTACTTGGGGCCACCCTCGGTCATCACGTAGGCTTCGGTAAACACCTGCAAGGCCCCAATGATGCCCATCACAGTCTGAAAGAGAATGACCGGTGAAATCATGGGCAAGGTGACGTTCCAGAACCGCACCCAGCTGTTGGCGCCATCCACTTCAGCCGCCTCGTAAAGGGTGGTGGGTACTCCCTGCAGTCCAGCCAGCACGATCAGCATGCCCCCACCCACGCCCCAGAGACTCATGAGGATCAGGGCGGACAGAGCCGTCCGACTATCCGCGAGCCACGCGGGGCCGTCGATGCCCACGAGGTCAAGGCCTGCATTGAGGAGACCAAAATCCGGGGAAAAAATCCAGCGCCACAGCAAGGCCACCGCCACACCGGCGACTACACTGGGCAAATAGAAGACCGTGCGCACAAACGACATGGCCTTGATTTTTTCGTTGAGCAGCAGGGCCAGGATTAGTCCCAGCACAACCTGCAGGGGTATGGAGACACCGGCATAGATGGTGGTTACCTTCAGGGCCTGGCCCACCAGCGGGTCCCCTGTGGTCAACTTGACGAAATTATCAAAACCCACCATCTGGGCGGGAGTCAGAATATCCCAGTTGGTAAAGGCCAAATACACCGACACCAGCATGGGGCCCACAATGAAGGCCAGAAACCCAAACAGCCAGGGAGTGACAAACAGCCAGCCGTGGATTTCCTCCAGCTGGGCGTACCGCAACTTGAACATGCGATTCGGGACAACCGATGATGAGCGTACTGCAGGCAAGGGGCAACAGCCGGTGCCAGCTAGGGACACCGGCTACCGCCAACCATGCGTGGGGAAACAGGCAAACAGCCTACGCCTTTACGACTCCCCTTGCAGGATTCCATCGATGGTAACGACGGCCTCATCCATTACCGTCTGGACATCCTCGTTATCCAGGAAAATCCGATCCAGGAAAGGACTAAGACTGCGGGTCCACTCGACCCACAACGGCGTAAAGGGAATCGTCTTGGCCCAGCCTTCGGCCAACGGCTGGTAGAAATAGGCATTGTTCTCAGGCGGCCTGCTGTTGAGCAAGACATCGGTGTTGTCCTTGCGCGGAGTGGCTCCTCCGTTGGAAATCCAGATGGCATCCGCCTCCTGACTGGACATGTACTTGCACAGTTGCCACGCTTGGTCCAGATTCTTCCCCGCCTTGGCCACCACCATGGAGTTACCCTTGTAGAGGGTCAGTTTGCCTTCTGCTCCCTTCGGGAATGGCACTACCTCCCAGTTGTAGTCATAGCTGCGGTAGGCCATGACCAACCCTCGCCAGGAGGCCCATATGCCAATGCGGCCGGTGGCTACCAGATTCACATCCTGGGTAGTTTCGCGGGTTGGCGCTACGCCATGATCGTGAATCAGGTTTTGGCAAAACTCGAAGCCGGATACAGCTTCCGGGGTATTCAATAGGCTCTGCGTGCGATCATCGTTCAGTTCATCGCCGCCCGCCCCCCAGATCCAGGGCTGCAGGCCGCCCCACATGGAGGTATCGGCCATGGCTCCGTAGACGGTATCCATTACATCGCCGGACGTATTCGTAAGCGCTGCGGCCGATTCGAGGAAGGCGTCCCAAGTCCATTCCCCGGCCTCCCACTGTTCATCCGGGCGGGGCACACCAGCGGCTTCAAACAGATCCAGGTTGAAATACATTACGCGGGTACTGCCGATGTAGGGCATGGACCAGCGCTGTCCTTCCCAGACCCCTTCATTCCAGGCGGCCTCGAAATAGTCTTCGTCGTTCACGCTCGGGTCTGCGCCCACACGTTCGTCCAAGGCCAGCAGGATTCCCTTGGAGGCAAACTGGGTCAGATAGTAATTGTCCACGGCGGACACATCCGGAGGTACACCGCCGGCTGACGTGGTGAGGAATTTGTCATGCAGGTCGCCCCAGGGCGTGGCGAGCCGTTCTACGACAATATCCGGGTTGGCTTCTTCAAACGGTTCCAGAGCCTTTTCCATACTTGCGATCCCACGTTCGCCCCCGACCGGCCAGAACATGAGTTGAATGGTGACAGGCTCAGCCATTTGCCCATCGTCACCCGGCGCGGCGGATGGTGCTATCGCACAAGCACTCAACATGGACAGCGCCAGCCCTCCACCGGCGACTTGCAGAAAACTACGACGCGTTACTCGGCTATTCATGGCTTTCCTCCCCAAATTGATCGAACTGAAAGCTCAAGCAAGACCCGCCCTTCTGCGGGTGAGCCACAGACACCGAGTACTGGATCTCGGCGTATGTCCTGAAGCAAGAACGTTCAGCGAAAAGACTGCCTGATTGTACCCAAGTGGAAAGAGAGTTCCTACTGCCTTGAATCGTGACTGTTCAGCCCCCTGAGTCTGGCTGCCTGACGGCCCGTGGTGGCCGGCTGGGGTTGGCGGGAGGTTGGGGCTGTGGTCACACTGAGCCGGTATCTGCCATGTCTGGCCCGCCCCTCGGCAACCGCGTGCTGGTCATCCGGTCGGACCGGACAGGTGACGGTCGTGGGTGAACTGGAAAGCGAGCTGGCCTCGCCGCTCGGCCACCACCGCCTGCACGTCCCGCTACAGGGCGGCGGCACCCACGCCGCAGCCCTGTAGGGCCAGGATTCGGGACAGGCCTCGCAGGCTGACGCAGTGCACCTACAGTCGGGCCACCAGCTGCCGGAAGGACTACGGACACTGACGGGAGGTCACGTCGGGCGACAGGGGGTGAGGTGCTGAAGTGGCAGGTTTTGCACTGCCAGTGCTGGATGCGGAGCCGGCCGAGGACAACTTGGTGACGGGGATAGGTGCCGCTGTGGTGCCAGGCGACCAGGGAACCGGGCAGGGCCGATGGCGTTCGGGATGTCAGGGGCTGGGACTGAAGTCCAAGCCGAGGGATTCTCTTTGGTTGTCACGACAACGCCATTATGAGGATCCCTCGTCGTCTGTGCGTCCGGACCAATATCAACGAGATTGAAACAGTGCCCACCAAACCCGTCTGTGTGCGCGGTCACCGTCCGGCCAGTGCCTGATCCTGAAGGGAGGTTCGTCCCGGTTGGCCGCCTTCAGCATGATGGCCTTCCTCACCGCCATGGGGAAGGCTTTGCACAGCTTCAGCGTTGGCCGTCGCAGGGAGTGCTCATCTTTGGGGTCGTCAAAGGTCAAGATCCTGTTTGACAATTGCCGGATCAATTCGTGGCACATCCACGTCCCAAATGTTGAGACCTTCCATACCCCAGGCGGGTTTGAGAATGTAAAGATCCTCCGTCTCGACCATTCGCTCTCGCACCCAGCCGTGATGGCGCCGGATCTCCTCCTCCCAGGCAGGATCGTCTATCAGGTTGTTCATTTCATGGGGATCTGTTTCCAGATCGAAGAACTGCCAGGGTTCGCCTCCATTCACATCTCCCAACACCGTGTACTTGAAGCGTTCACTGCGGAATCCGCGCCAGGTTTCCACGTGAAAGAGACTGTTCACTCGTGTTTCGGCCACATATTCGAGCAAGACGCCGGGACGATCCGGTTCGGCATCCTCATTCCGGATCAGGGGAGCCAAGTTGGCCCCAGGCAGGGAGTTGGCGGGTTCAAGACCACACAATCCCAGCAGGGTGGGAAACAGGTCTTCAGTACAGGTAGGGGTTGGCAGCCGCAGATTGGCACGTTCCGGATAACGGGGATCATGGACTATGAGGGGAATCCCTACGGATTCTTCGTAGGGGTACTGCTTGTGCGCAGTGGGAATTCCGTGACAGCCACCCATCTCTCCGTGGTCCGAGAAAAAAACCACGATCGTATCTTGGGCCAGACCCGTCTTTTCCAGCCATGCCCGCAGGCGGCCCACATTCATGTCCAGGTTCTCCACCATGGCGTAGTAGAGACGGCGCAAGGTCAAGAAACGTTCCCGTTCCTCCTGATCCCGGGCATGGAAACTGGGGGGAACGGACATGGGCCGATCCTTCCACCTCGCCTCCAGGGCCGCCGGGGCTTCATAGGGGAAATGGGGAGGTTCCACCGAAATGACGCACGCGAATGGTTTGTCCTTGTCGGTACGGGCCTCAAGGTACTCCATGGCCAGATTGAAGAGACCATCTGTCTGGTAGGTTTCAATGGGACGCGGAGTGGGATCGTCATCTTCGTAGTAGCAGGTATCAAAATGGCCGTTGCGCAATTCGAAACCTAGCCATTTCTGCCAGCGGCCCTGGTGAACCTGGGGCACAGGAGTCAGGTTGGCCTTGCGAGTGGAATGGCCTGGAAGCAGGGCATGCCCTCCGTAGAGATGCCATTTGCCCAGGTAAATGGACTCATAGCCACCGGCGTTGAATTCATCGGCCAAGGTTCGTTCCGCCGGAGACATGCGCCACTCAATGCCGGGAACGAACCGGGAATGGGCATATTCTCCTGTCATCAGGGTGAAGCGAAAGGGCACGCAGATGGGATAGCTGGAGCAGGCGTTGGTGAAGGAAACTCCGTTTTGTGCCAAGCGATCAATGTGGGGTGTTTCAACATTGGGATCTCCGAAAGCGGCAATGGCATCCCGTCGCAATTGGTCGCAGAACACCACGAGAAGATTGGGTCTGGTTTCTGGCATGGTGCTTCCTCCTGAAAATCGGATCTGGTGGCAAGGCAGGGTGTCAACATGGACGGCGGGAAGGTTCCGGGTGGTTTAAGAGAACTGCTCTGCCTGGTTTCTGCAAGGGGTAGCAGGCTGACAGGAACCATCCCAGTCCATGCAGACCTGCTTCCGCTACTACCCATTCGCCCTCCAGATCCACACCGATTACAAAGGGGCATATACACAATGGTTGACAGGGACGCGCCACCGATCCCCCGAGGTCGTCCCGGCGGGTCAAGGCCGGGGTGTTTCGGAGTTCGACAGGCCTCGCACCCGTGTCCGGTATTCGATCCGGGGTGGTTTCCCGGGGATGCCGCCGACGAAGTTGAGGCCGACTGCCACGACGCGCCGTCCGGAGGCGAAGTACCGACGACCGTAGTCGCGTGCTTCGATCTGCTCCAGGGCGGCCTCTACCGACTGATTGTATTTGAACTCGAATACGCAGACATGCCCGGGGAAGATCACCTCCAGGTCCGACCGGCCGCCCAGCTGGTGCACCTCCGACTGGAACTCGACCCGCATCAGTTGACACAGGGCATGCAAGATCAGGTGGCAGTCGGTCTCGCCGGCGATCTTTTCGCCCGGCATCCCAGCCATGAAGGTTTGCAGCCGCGTGCGGAAGTCCACAAAGTCCTCGGCCTCCAAGGCCCGGTGCAGGCCCGTCAACTCGTCCGTGGTCGCATACCGGCCGAAGTTCTCCAGCAGGCTTGAGGCAAAGGTCAGGCGGACCTCGTTGTTGGGGTAGTCGTACCGCAGTCGCTTTCCCTGGTCCAGCCGCAGCGTGAAGTAGCCGGTCTGCAGCATCAGGCTGCCGTAGTCGATGTTGTTCAGGTCGTAGGTGGT
The DNA here is from genome assembly GCA_012271135.1 of Caldilineales bacterium. Taxonomy (GTDB): domain Bacteria; phylum Chloroflexota; class Anaerolineae; order Caldilineales; family Caldilineaceae; genus Bin34. The sequence continues at coordinate 17,425 of JAAXGZ010000149.1, forward strand.
CCGCATCAACTGGTGGACCGGCGGAGGATCCTTGGTCAGGGCGAGATCCCCGTTCCTGGCCATCCGCACTAGGAATTGGGGTGTTCCCGACTCGGACCAGTAGTTGGGCCAACCCAGCCACTGCCACCTGTCGCTGGCGGAGGCGGCCTGCATGTCCCGGAGGCAGGTAAGGAGCGAATAGGGATTGTAGACGTTCTCGCTGAGGCCGGGCTGGCCAAAACAGTAACCGTTGTAGTGATCCCGCAGCTCCTGCACCACCTGTTCGACGGGCTTGCCCAGGTTTGCCGCTCCGGCCTGCAGGTAGGGCAGCAAATCCCGCATGTCAGATTCGTCAAATCCGCACAACCCCGAATAGTCGAGACCCCACGAGATGTCGGTCAGGTTGTTCAGGGCGGAGAACAGGTTTACGTGGGCGAAGCGGCTGATACCTGTGATGAAGACGAAGTGCAGCCGGTTCTCAAGATGCTTGAGCAGGCCGAAGAACTCGCGCAGGACCGCGATGAACGGTTCCGGGTCCATGTCCCGGCCCAGCAGGTGTGTGAGCGGCGCATCGTACTCGTCGATCAGGACCACGGGAGCAGCATTGAACTGTCGTTTGAGCTCACGCAGCAATAGTTCCACATGTTCGGATGGTGTTTCCCGATAAGCACCCTCGGGCGTACGTGCGAAGCGGACATAGTCGCCACGGGTCTCCGATTCGATTCCGGTCTCGGCGCCACGCTCGCACCAATCGGAGTACACACTCTCCAGGTGCGCGAGAAGCCTCCTGCGCAACCCATCGGGAGTGTCCGAGGTCGTCATTGCCATGTTGAGCCGAACCACCGGATGGGGCCGGGTTTGGCGTACGACTTCCTCGATGGCGGTACCCAGGAACAGTTCGCCCCGTTCGCCCGCATCGGGATCAAAGACAGCCTTGGCGGAACTTCCCAACTGTGGCAGGTCGCCCTGGAAGAAGGCCTCCAGGGTGGAAACCAGCAGGGTCTTTCCGAAACGACGGGGTCTGGCAAGAAAAACGTACTTCACCTGCAACCGGGAGTTGTCGTTGCCGACCGGGGCCAATAGCTTGTGCAGGTGCCCGGTCTTGTCAACGTACAGTCCGCCGGCCCGGCGAATTGAGATGAACTCGGACTGGTCCGGGTGCAGAGAGGGCAGATCCATAAACAGTCAGTAGGTGGAGCCTCATGCAGAACTTGCAGACCAACCGGATTGTACTTGGCTGTACTGAAGTCGTACGGAAAAGCCCATGTTGGACCGGCACGGCGGGCTCTTGGGGGAAACGCCGGTTGTTTTCCGTTGCATGACGGGGCAGGGATTGGGCTGTGTACCAACAGCACAGCCGATGTGTCATTGAATCAGTCCGGTGCCGGCTCCCGTGTCTTGGCTTCCAGCATCGGCTTGAGGAACGGAGAGAACTCCGTACGGGTGCACAGCAACAGGTGCCGCTTGGCCCTGGACACGGCTACATGCAACAGGGAGCGTTCCCTGCGCAGTGTCAGTTCGCGGTCTAGGCGGCTGTCCGCGGCGTTCACGGCGACCCTGAGAGGGAAATTGCCGTGACTGGCATCCAGGATGGCCGCCGCGGGGAACTCCAAGCCCTTGACGCGATGGGCAGTCGCCAGTTGCACAGCTCCGGTTGCCCGGGTGTCCCGGGCGGTCTGAATCCTGTGCGTAGGCAGGTTGACGTTCCCGATGGCCTCGTTCCATCTAGCGCACAGTGGGTTTGTGCGGCACACCAGGCAGATGTCCTGCAACCCGTAGTCGAACTCCGTCTGGAGCACGGCAATCTACTGCTGCAGCAAGGCCGCTCTGTGTTCCATCACCTGATGGGGCCCGGTACCGGCGCACCCGGTATAGCCTGCGCCACCGGCAGGACCCGGTGCAGGCGACGGGCAGCTGGACCTCTTCTTCCTCGACGAGACGGGCTTCCGCTCCTGCCTGCCCCCCACCCACACCGGGTGCCGGCGCGGGCGGTGGCCCGAAGTGCTCCACGAGAGCCTCCAGGGACAACGCGTGAACGTCATGGCTGCTCTGGCCGCCCCCGAGCCGAAACCGAAGAGGGGCCGCCGCCCCTGACCAGGTGGGCGGCCTACAGCCCCGAACTGAACACCAGCGAGCACACCTTCCGCAAGGCCAGGCACGAGGCCATGCCCCAACGCCTCCGGCCCCACGAACGCGCCCTCACAGCCGCCGTGCATGCCTGCTTCCGGAACCTCCGGGACGAACTTGTATCTTTACATTTGCCCATCCGAAATGCTTGGTCGAAAGCCGTAGCCGCGCGTGCAGGCCATGGCCTGCACGGGACACCAGCACGGGCCGAACGGCCGGCTGCTCGTGTTGACGACCAAGCCGTACACCTCGCGTTCCGGGTAGCGTTGAAACAGTCCGTGGGCAACCATCCGCAGTGTCATCGCGGCATCGGGCCGCGACTGGGACTCCAGATGCAACAGGACCCGGTCCTCCCTGGCGCGCAGCCGCCAGGGTCCAAACCAGGTCCCTGTCTCGCCCCTGCTGGCGGGGTGACTCAACCGGCTCAGTCGTCACGGTGGAACGGGCCGCCAATTCCGTGGGTTCGAAACCTTGCAGTTCGGGAAACAGGCTCGAGGCGTGGTACCGGATCAGGTCCCGGACCATGTCCCGTTCGGCGAACAGGGACTTCAAGGTGAGATCGTGGGAAAAGGCTCGTTCCGGCTGGGATGACACGGCGAGTCCGATTTGAGATGTACCAGCCAATCCATGGCATGTGCTTGGGTCAACACTGCCATTATATACGAACATAATTTTTCAAATGAACCAGGAACCATGTTCGTTGAGGAAATCCGATAACATTCAACGCATCCGTGGCAAGGACGCCGAAAGTGTCTGGTGAGGATCCTGAGCATTGAACAGTGTTCGCAGACCGTTCTCCATCGCGGTTGGCGGCAGGACGATCGTGTCGAACCGGCCGTCACCACCCCGTCGGGACGTCTGGCACCCGGATTGCCGCATGTCCCCGTACCATCCCCTGCAGGCAGCAGGGGATGCCCATTTTCAACTGGCCGTGTCTCCCTTGTTGGACTTGGCAACTACTTCGAAGTAGGAACGGGCTCGCGTTCGGATTTCCCACCCATAAGGAAGCCGTCCCGTCCACCCCGCGTTTTAGTTACTACAATTACAGTAGGGGCCGATCCCCATGATTCCGCTCGGTGCCGCTCCGATTCCTGGTCTGTACCGGGCTCTTCTCCGAGCCCCAAAGGAGGTACAACATGAACGTGAACCGAAGGAAATTCCTGAGCGGAGCCGCCTTGGCTTCAGCGGCGGTAGGAACTGCCGCCTGCACGATCACGCCGGCGGAACTGGCCGAAATGACCGCGCAGGATCAATCGCTTCCGGAATTCACGTGGCAGATGGCCACCAGTTTTCCGCCGATTGCCGACATCATCGTGGACATGTCGTTCGCCTTCGCTGAGCACGTCGCCGCCATGACCAACGGCAAATTCCGGATTGAGCCGCGCCTGGCCGGCGAACTGGCACCGCCCCTGGAAGTCATGAACGTGGTCGAACAGGGTGCCGTCCAGTGTGGTCTGACCGCGTCCTATTACTTCATCGGCAAGAGTCCGGTGAATGCGTTCGGGACCTCTCTGCCGTTTGGCTTGACGGCCCGCCAGAACAACGCCTGGTTCTACGAGGGTGACGGTCTGGCCCTGCTGCGCGAGTTCTATGCGGAGCGGTTCGGCATCATCCAGTTCCCAGGTGGAACTTCCGGTGCCCAGATGGGGGGATGGTTCAATCGCGAAATCCGTTCGCTGGATGACATTGTGGGATTGAAGATGCGGATTCCCGGCCTCGGAGGTCAGGTCCTCGATCGGCTGGGCGCCACGGTGCAGATCCTGCCTGGTGGAGAGGTTTTCCAGGCCCTTCAATCCGGCGCCATTGACGCCACGGATTGGATAGGACCCTACGACGATCTGAAAATGGGATTTCACCAGGTGGCCAAGTATTACTACTATCCCGCGTGGTGGGAACCGGGCGCGCACGCCGAATTCCAGATCAATCTCGAAGCCTGGCACGAACTGCCCGAGGAGTATCAGGCGGCCGTGGAACTGGCGGCCCTGGCCAGCAATGTCGTTGCCACGGCCCGGTACGATGCCAAGAACGCGGAAGCCCTGCAGGAACTGAAGACACACGACATTCAGATTCTTCCGTTCCCGGACGACTTCATGCAAGCCGCCGAGACCGTGTCCTTTGCCATCTACGAAGCGATTGCCGCGCGGGATCCGGATTTCAACGCCATCTTCCGCAACTGGAACGCCTTCCGGATGAGTATCCAAGAGTGGTTTGGCCTGTCCGAGGCAGCCATGACCAACTACCAGTCCGGGATGTAGCCGCGTGTCGGGCCGCACTTGCGCCGACGGTGAAGTACCGGAGACAACCGGACCTGCATTTCGCAAATGCAGGCCCGTACGGTCTCAGCGCAGGCTGCGCCTATCGGAGGTGGCTCGGTTTTCCAAGTGTTTCGGGTGGCCTTTCACAAGGCAGCTGCCCCAACTTCAAGCGCGGGAAGCAGTATGAACTGGCGGTGGCGCATCGTGTGAACCTCGGGTCCTGGGAATTGCAAACTCTTCCCACAATCGCTGCTCGTTTGCGGCTGGCTACACGAATTGAGCAGTTGCGTTAATCCTGGCTGCTGTGATAGATATAAACCGATTATGGTATGTCGACCAAGCAATGCATAACTCCAATATGCCTGCCACCACCTTGATACTGGGAGGTGCTCGATCGGGAAAGAGTACCTTTGCCGAAAAACTCGCAGATTCAGCTGCCCAACCGATATATATTGCCACGGCCCAGCCAGGTGATGCAGAGATGGCCGATCGGATTCGGCGCCATCAGGAACGTCGTTCCCCTCATTGGCAGACTTGGGAGATACCTTTGTCAATTGCGGAGGCCATTGCCCGTATCGATTCCCCCGCTACAGTGGTGGTGGACTGTTTGACCTTGTGGGTTAGCAATCTGATGCAGGCCGGACGGGATGTTGCATCGGAAAGCCAATCCCTGGTGGAAGCACTGGCATCCAGTCCCTGTTCCGTAATTCTGGTCTCGAATGAAGTGGGTTCGGGCATTGTTCCTGTCAATGCCTTGGCTCGGGCATTTCGTGACCACATGGGGCATTTGCATCAACTATTGGCGGCACAGGCTGACAAGGTCTACCTGATCGTTGCCGGTATACCTCTGACCGTCAAGTCACCTGGATCACACATCCAGCCGCCTGGTGTACGGGAGAATCAAACAACAGAGGTGTGAACAGTGTTGGAGGCAGGCACCTGCCAACCAAGGACGGCAGGGCGTTGACAAGGTTGTCCCGGGGCCCATGATCGGCTCTGGTCGGACGAGATTCCGTGCCACCATCTTGTGCAACCACCGGATTGACGCGTTTGGCCGGGATTCCCACTGCGGGTCGGTCAGGAAGTTCAGGACGACGCACCGCAAGGCCGCCATCCGCGACTGGGTATCAAGTCAACGTTGCCAATCAGGGTGTCGGTCCGCGGGGGCGACTCCGCGAATCAGGCGTGGGCCGCGGTCAGGTCCGCGATGCCTTCCAGAATTCGTCCATACCGGCCTGTCAAGGACATGGCCCTTCCGACTGCTGGCGAAAACGCCTCGGTCGCGGGCACCCGACGATGACGACACGATCGTGAAATAAAAGACGTGTCGGCTTGGTCGCAACGAAACACTCTCCGAGGGCGGTGAATGGAGGCGGTGTTCAGAAACAACGCGGTGCTCACGCCCCAACTTGCACCTTTGTAACCGTGACAGGCTGGTTCAACGGTCCTGACGTTGGTCTGGGATGATGGACACGGCCGGGTTGCACCGGAGCCTCTGAACAGAGAGTGTTTCAGCAGCAGACTGTCGACCAGCCTGAAACAGCGGGAAGTTCCTGGCTGGCCCGAAGAGCGCTTGATGGGGGCTCAACACTCCCGTGGTCGGCTGTTTGGATTGAATGGAGCCATGTGCACTGTGCGCCTGTCTTTTGCACAACATGCTGGAGATTGATGATCAGAGCAAGTCATGTCTTGGGTTGCGGTCAAGGCCATCCAATCACCGCGGCCAGGCACGGAAACCATCCCCGTCTATCCCACCGACACACCGCAAGGTGTCTGGACGGTCGGACAGCCTAAATCGGCACGGGGCGATCCCGCGATCGCGAACCGATCTGATATACGATCTATGGGTTGCCGCCCCGGTCGCGGCATAGCCGCGCAGGCGTATGATGGGAACCGGGATGGGATTCCGCATTCTGCCGGATTCCTCAAGTGGAAACCGACCAGAGATACCAGGAGGACAACGTGTCTGACAGAGCAAGCCGATGCCCGATGTCGGGCGCAAACACCGCGCTTGGGAGTTCCCCGAACCAACGCTGGTGGCCGAATCAGCTGAACCTGAAGATTCTCCACCAGAACTCGCCGCTCTCCGATCCCATGGGCGGGGAATTCAACTACGCCGAGGCGTTCAAGACTCTCGACCTTGATGCCCTGCATCAGGACATTGAAGAGGTGTTGACAACCTCCCAGGATTGGTGGCCGGCCGACTACGGCCACTACGGTCCGCTGATCATCCGGATGGCGTGGCACAGCGCCGGCACCTACCGCATCGGCGACGGTCGCGGCGGCGGTGGTACCGGCACACTCCGCTTTGCGCCCCTCAACAGTTGGCCCGACAACGCGAACCTCGACAA
>JAAXGZ010000098.1 GCA_012271135.1 Caldilineales bacterium
TCTCCACGGGTGGTGTCATCGACGAAAGTTGGAGGCGCCTCGCCTTTCCTCCGTTGTGGCACTACGATGTCCTGCGGGGCCTTGAATACGCGGCGACTGCAGGCTTTAAGGACGATCCCCGCCTGGCAGAAGCCATCGAGACAGTTGAAAGCCGTCAGCTTCCCGATGGACGCTGGCGCCTAGACGTGCGGCACAAGGACACCCTCTACGAGGAGATCGCTGGTGCTACCGGAGAACCGAACCGATGGATCACGCTCCGCGCACTCCGCACGCTGAGGCGCTTGCGCCAATGAAGGCCCGCAGCGTCCGGCTTCTACGGCTTCGACATCTTGGAGATGTGGTCCGTCTGCCTAGATTCGAAGCTCCCACCGGAAAGTTCGCAATTCGGTACGCCTTGGCCCACCGGGACCAGCACCGCTGCCCATTGTCATGTCTCAAGGACGGCTCATACCCGGGCAAGTAACAATCCGCGTATTTCGAGGGCAGTGCCCGCCTTGGGCTACCCGGACGGGGGCTGTCGCTGCCGGTCTATCCCGGACAGGTAGCAGGCAGCCGTGCGCGGTGAGGTGACTGCGAAGCCACCGGACGCATCACGCCGAAGGGCCTTCAGGTTCAGTCTGACATCAACCGGTGGGACTGTTGGAAGACGACCAGCTGTGCTTGCGGGAGTTGTACTAAAGGAGACCCTCCATACCGACCACGACCGGTACGGCCATCGGCAGGAACCGGTCTCAAGCAGAATCAAACAACCGAAGCTTCATCGGCTCAAAAGAGAAAGTAGCGCTGGGCTATGGGCAGTTCCAACGCCGGTTCGCAGGTGAGAAGCTCACCGTCCGCGCACCTCGTAGGTTTCCGGATCCACTTCGATGCGGGGCAGGGCGTCGTTGTGCACCATGGAGTGCTTGTCAATGGTACGGGTCTGCGCCACGGGCATGGGCACGGACTGCAAATCCAGCGTAGCAGGTAGATCCAACTCCATGGCGGCCTGCGAAAGGAAGGTGAGGGACCCGACCGGCCGTGCACCGCCGAAGGCCCCGAACATGGGCCGATAGTGGACGGGCTGCGGTGTGGGGATCGAGGTGTTCGGATCGCCCATCTGCGCGGCCGCGATCGCCCCGCCCTTGAGCACTATTTCGGGCTTGACTCCGAAGAAAGCGGGATGCCACAGGCCACGGCAGGATTGATCGTGTACTTGGCGACATTGCGGCGGGCGCGCATTGTCGTTGTCGCCGCGTTTCTCGGGCAGCGGACCGCGCTGGCGCTTTATCTTGTCCGCCGTCTGCCAGGTGCGCAAGACCACTTCGCCGACGCGGCTCATCGCCTGGCTGTCGGCCTTGCGGGTATGGCCCTTGGCCCGGTATATCTGCTCGACCGCCCGGAACATGGAGGCGATGAACCGCCTGTGCGCATCGCGGAGGAACACGACGGCTGAACCTGTCCTTCCTGTACGAACCGCGAACGGATGAGCGGGGCATGACGCGACTAGGCAAGGCTGCCCGAAAGTCCCTCTTCAGGCCTGGAGCACCGTTACCGGCGAGGTCCAGAGTGTCCGGGCAAACCTCCGTAGCGGCCGTTCGATCACCAGAACCGGAAACCCGCGGAACAAGGGTTGTCTTGTTCGGCAACAGTCCGGCCATATGGGCCGGCCTTCATTATTAGCGGCTGTTCGTTGGCATTGGCGGTTCGCGTCCCGCTGCGCGGTCGTCGTCGGGATCGCCCGGCAGCAGCAGGGACCGCCATTCGCTCGGTGCCCGCAACGCGTCCCGGACGCGCCGGAGGGCATAAGCCGGCGGGCCATCCCGACGCCAGATCAACTCGATCCGGTCCAGGTGCACATCCGCCAGTTCCGACCCCAGGAACTCGCGCATCGTGTCAATGGTCGCTTCCAACCGTTCTTCTGTCCTGCCTTCGTTTTTGCCTTCCTGCCTGATGCGGTCCCGTTCGTCGGTCGCGCGGTCGCGCCAACGGCCTTGTACAGCGTCCCGCCACTGAAAGAGCGGCGGCGGTCTGCGCCCTGCCGGCAACTGACGAAACTCCTCGGTATCCTCCTGTGGGGCCGGCAGCATGCGGATGTATGCGTCGAATACGTCGCTCCAGAAGGCCTGTGCCTGTGGTTCGGACAGCCCGGGGTCGGGTGGAACCTGTCGGTAGGCATCACCTTCCAGCCGGTACACCAACAGTTCCCGCGGCGAATCGTCCCAACGCTTGCCGCCCAAGTCATACAGTAGGTACTCGCGGACCCCCAGATATTCGTACAGCCGCCGCTTGCCTTTCTGGTCCCGCACCGCCGTGGACTCCGACAGGATTTCCAGCACCAACTCCGGGACGGCATCGTCAGGCCGGGGCTGGCCATCCTCCGGAAACCGGGACGGATCCAGATCCTCCTCCGATGGCATCTTGCGCCAGGTGCGCGCGTCGAAGAGCGACGCGAAGGGCGACAGCAGCAGTACAATGGCGGGTGGCAGGCTGGGCATGATGAACCTTTTGTCGTGATTGGGTCCATTGTGCCAGCCTGCTTTGCCTGCCCAAATCCGACGTCAAGTTGTACAAAGTCCAGCTGAGGGATTCGCATGATCGGGATGATCTGCAGCTGAGCAATTCCCGATCCGGCGGTCCTGGTTCGTGGTTTGGCATGCGCAGGGACTGTTGCAACCAATGTAGGCATGGACACTGTGGCGAGAAAAGGGGATCAACCGACAGGAGGTGGGTTGTTGAATCCACCACAACCTGCGCCACTTCTCCATAACTATCGTGGTACCGTTGCACACGATCGTCTTCATGCCCACACGCATGGCAACGGTTCCTAACAATCAACATGGTTTCCCAATCGAGTTACATTGTCAGTTTCCAGTCATCACACCTTGGCTGTGTACTTGCCAGTCAGTCGACACGCAAGCCTGCTGGTCGTGCCTTGGCAGTATCACGGCCCCAACCCTGAAAAACCCATGCCTGCCAACGAAGACCTGTTGAAACGCATCACGGCCCGTCCCGACGTTTTCGGAGGGAAGCCGATTGTCCGCGACATGCGCATATCCGTGGAGCTCATCCTCAGCCTGCTGAGCCAGGGGGCCACCACGGAGGAATTGCTGGATGATTACCCGGGGTTGGAACAGGACGACATTCGAGCGTGCGTCGCCTATGCCCACGCTGTCATTGCCAGGGACAGCCTCGACGCGGTTTCAGTAGCCGACGCATGAGGTTTCTGGTTGACAGATGCGCTGGACACCGACTGGCGGAGTGGCTCCACAACAAGGGACATGATGCGCTTGAAGCCTTGGCCTTGGGCCCGGATCCCGGCGACAAAGCCCTGTTGGAACTGGCGGAAGCAGAAAATCGGATCCTCATCACGATAGACAAGGACTTCGGCGAACTAATTTTCCTGCACCGAGTGTCCCATGCTGGCCTCATACGCCTGCCTGACGTTCGGATGTCACAGCGAATCGAAATGGTCGAAGAGATTATCGAAGCCTACGGTCCCGAGCTTGAGGAACGCGCCGTGATTACGCTACAAGGTCGGCGTATCCGCATTTCACACCCTCCAAGCAACTGACCTGCAAATCGGTGTCCTGATCCTTGGAACCCAACCAATTAAGGGGCCGACACTCTGTCAGTCCAGCTTCACGCCCTATTTCTTCCTGCACCATCAAGCGTTACCCCTGCAACGATAAAGGGGGCTTGGCTACCTTGGGATGAGCAGGACCGACTGGCATCCGTGGGGCACCTTAAACCAGTGTGTCTGCTGACCGCCTCCCACAGGACAGGTTCGGTGCAAGCCGCCCGGATGGAGCCGGTCTGCACCACGACTGTTTTATGATTACCGCATCCGCCGAGGCAGGTTTGTTCTGCCGGTGCGGGCGCTTTTATCCGACAGGAGAATTACTATGGCAAGACACAATCTCAGTCGCCGCGACTTCCTGCGCGTCTCTGGTGCCGCGGCCGGCTCGTTGGCCCTAGCAGCCTGCACCGCAGTGCCTATGGCGCCCTCGGGAGACATGGGACCGGAAGCGGTAACGATCAACTTCTTCAACCGGGGCGGAGCCTTCATCGAAGGGGTCATGGATACACAGATGGCCCTCTACCGGGAGAGCAACCCGCACGTCGAGTTCGAAATCAATGCCGTGGCCGGCTACTCCCACCAGGAAGCCCTGCTGCTCATGATTTCGGCCGGCACCGGTCCGGACTGCTGGTTCGACGCCAACCGAACCACGGGCATGCTGACCCGCAAGGGTGTGACCACGGACCTCGAGCCCTATTTGGCCGCGGACCCGACGTTCAACGAAGACGACTACGTGCCCAACGTGTGGATCGCCCAGACCTACGACGGCAAGCGCTGGGGCCTGCCCTGGGACTCGGGCGCCATGTGCCTGGGTTACGACAAGGACATCTTCGACGCCGCCGGCCTCGACTACCCGGCACCCGATGTCTGGATGACTTGGGACGACGTGCTGGAACTGGCCCTGCAGCTGACTATCGACCTGGACGGCAACAAGCCCGGGGATTCGGGCTTTGATCCGGCCCGCGTGGCGCAGTACGGCTTCAAGCCGGGTTTGGGCCACGGTCGCTACACCTACCTCTGGGCCAACGATGCCGAAATCGTTGCCGAGGATGGAACGATGCCCATGGACTCCGATGAGTTCGTCCAGACCATGAACTGGCTTGCCAGCCTGGGCCTGGAGCACTACGTGGCGCCTTCGCCGGCCTACGAAACCGCGGCTCCCGTGGACATGCGCTCCAAGAACCTGGCCATGCAGCACATTGGTGCCTGGTCGATTGGCCGCATCAACGCCGCCGAGGTCAACTGGGGCACAACGCAGGTGCCGTACAACACGACCCCGGTCTCCTACGGCCACTACTCCCCGCTGTGTGTCTTCTCCCGCAGCAAGGTGCAGCAGGAAGCCTACGACTTCATCCAGTTCGCCTGCTGCAGCTTCGATGGACAGAAGATCCTGGTTGACCTGGGTATGCAGCAGCCCATCCGCAAGGACCTGCGCGAGCAGTTCCTGAACAATCCGGAGGGCCCGGACGGACCGTCCCGCCAAGTGTTCTACGATGCCTTCGAGAACATGGACACCTTCCGCTGGCCGGGCGACACGATCGGTTCCTACTTCGGTGGCTGGTACCAGCCGCTGCTGGACTACTGGGCCCCGTACAACGACCAGTTGTTCCTGGGCGAAGTCCGGTGGGAGGACATCGCCGCCGAGGTCCGGGCCGGTTCGGAACAGATCCTGGCCACGGGCGAGCTGGGCTAGTCCCCGACGTCCACGACTTCACTGTAGACACTGGGAAGGGCGGACCGCGGTCCGCCCTTCCTGGCGCGTCGCCGAAACACCTCCCCACCGCCAATCCGGCCCATGGCTTCGATTTCGACCACGCCCGCCGCCCAGCCGCGCCTGAAGATTTGGCAGCGCCTGAGCTTCGAGGAGACAGTGTTCGGCTGGCTGTTCATCCTGCCGGCCGTGCTGGGCCTGATCCTCTTCCAGCTGGGACCCGTGCTGGTCAGCATGGGCCTCTCGTTCACCGAATACGACATCATCAACCGGCCGACCTGGAACGGTTTGGAGAACTACACCCGGCTGTTCCAGGATGACCTTTGGATCAAGTCGATCCAGGTCACGCTCAAGTATGTCGTCATCTACGTGCCGGCGGCCCTGATCTTCGCCTACCTGGTGGCACTGCTGATGAGCGGCCGCATCCGCGGCATCTCCGCTTGGCGCACGATGTGGTACCTGCCCTCGATCGTGCCGTCCGTGGCCGCTGCCGCCGTGTGGCGCTGGGGCCTGCACCCGGAATTCGGCCCCATCAACTTTCCACTCAAGGTGCTGGGCCTGCCGGCCCCGCGCTGGCTGGCGGACCCGGACTGGATCGTGCCCTCCATTGTGTTCATCAGCCTCTGGAGCCTGGGCAACTCCGTCCTGATCTTCCTGGCCTCCATCACCGGGGTGCCCCGCTCCTTCTATGAGGCCGCCGAAGTAGACGGCGCCGGCATCTGGAGACAGTTCACGACCATCACGCTGCCGCTGACCTCCTCCATCATCTTCTTCCAACTGATCATCACGGTCATCAACAGCTTCCAGGTCTTCACGTCGGCATTCATCCTCTTCGGCTCCAATGCCGCCGGATCCGTGGCCGGACCCGGCAACGCGGCGCTGTTCTACATGCTGTACATGTACCGCAACGCCTTCGGCTACTTCCGCAACGGTTACGCTTCGGCCATGGCCTGGCTGCTGTTCCTGACGGTGGCCATCCTGACGTTCATCCTCTTCAAGACCCAAAACCGCTGGGTCTACTACGAAGCCGGGGACGACAACGAATGAACGTCATCCGCTACGCGATTCTGGTCGGCGGCGGCATCCTGATGCTGACGCCCTTCTTCTGGCTCGTGTCCAGTTCGTTCAAGACACCGGCCACCATCTACGTCTTTCCGCCGCAATGGATCCCGGACCCGTTCCGCTGGCAGAACTATGTGGAGGTGTTCGACGCGGTGCCGGTGCTCAGGGCCTCCTGGAACACCGTCTACATCACCTTGTTTGCCAGCATCGGCGTGATCCTGAGTTCGGCGATGGCCGCCTACGGGTTTGCCCGCCTCCGCTTCCGCGGCCGCGACCTGACCTTCTCCCTGCTGCTGTCGACGGTCATGCTCCCCTACGTGGTGACCATGATCCCGATCTTCATCATGTTCTCCCGTCTGGGATGGGTGGACAGCTTCAAGCCCCTGATCGTGCCCCACTGGTTCGGCGGTCCGATCACGATCTTCATGCTGCGCCAGTTCTTCCGCACCATTCCCCTGGAGCTGGAGGCGGCTGCCCGCATCGACGGCGCCAGCCGGCCCCGCATCTTCGCGCAGGTCATCATTCCGCTGGCCCGGCCGGCGCTGGTGGTGACCTCCATCCTGGCCCTAGTCTTCAACTGGAACGGCTTCCTTGAGCCGCTGATTTACCTGCGCAAGACCAAGCTCTACACGCTCGCGCTGCTGGTCAATTCCCTGAGGGAATTCGAGTCCGGCCTAGACTGGACCCACTACATGATGGTCGTGTCGACCATCATGGTGGTGCCGGTCCTGATTCTGTACTTTCTCGCCCAACGAGCCTTCATCGAAGGTATTGTCCTAACCGGCCTCAAGGGCTGACGCCTGGTTGCCGTCAGCCGATCCCGGAACGGTCCCGGCACGCGCCTCGCCAAACCAACAGACCGCGTCCGCGGTCAGGTGACCCCATGAGAGACCTCGACCACTTTCGTTTTGTCGCCACGCCGCACGAACCAACGGAACTGGTGGTGCGCAGCGCCCGAATCCTGGCCGACGAAATCGCGTCCCGGACCGGCAAAAGCCTGTCCGTGGTCGACAATCCATCATCCGGTGCAGCCGGCTTCGTGCTGGGCACCGTCGAAACACCGGGACACCTGCATGGGTTGTGGAGCGACTCGGATCTGGACCTGGGCACCGACTCCAAGGATGCCTACCGAATCCGGACCACCGGCTCGGGTGACAGGGAGGCCGTCGGGATCCTGGGCAACAGCGCGCGCGCCGTGCTGTTCGGCGCGGGCCGCGTGCTGCGCCAGATGCACATGACCAAGTCAAGCTGGACCGGACCGACCAGCATCACCGTCGATGCCGTACCGGACTACTCGCTGATCGGCCACCAGCTGGGCTACCGCGACAAGACCAACTCCTATTGCGCCTGGGATGAGACGCAGTTCCGGCGCTACATCCTTGACCTGGCGTTGTTCGGCACCAATGCCATCGAGGTCATTCCGCCGCGCACGGACGATCTGGACGACAGTCCCCACTTCCCCATTCCGCACCTGGACATGCTCGGGGTTCAGTCCCGCATCTGCGACGAGTTGGACATGGATGTCTGGATCTGGTTCCCGGTCATGCAGGCGGACTACACGGACGAGGACCAGATCGAAGGCGAGTGCGAGTTCTGGGACGAGGTTCTCTCCCGCATGACACGCCTGAACCACGTATTCGTGCCGGGCGGCGACCCGGGCCACACCCGGGCCCCGGTCCTGATGGACCTGCTGGAACGGTTGTCTGAAGTTGTGGCCAAGCACCACGAAGAGGTCAGCATCTGGATTTCCCCGCAGGGGTTCGACCACGAGGACATGCCCTACTTCCTCAACTACCTGGAGGAGCGCAGCCCGGACTGGGTAGGCGGAGTCGTGCACGGACCCTGGGTCAACATCCCGATGGGTCAATTCCGCGAGATGGTTCCGGACCGCTACCCAATCCGCAACTACCCGGACATCACCCACACGCTCAGTTCGCAGTTCCCGGTGCCGAACTGGGACGTGGCCTTCGCCACGACCATCGGCCGCGAGCCGGTCAATCCGCGACCGGTGGACGAGGAACACTGCTTCCGCGCGAGCCAGCCGGGCACGACCGGCATGCTGACCTACTCCGAGGGCTGCAACGACGACGTCAACAAGTTCATCTGGAGCAGCCTGTCTTGGGGCGACCAGCAGGACGTCTTCCAAACCCTGGTCGAGTACAGCCGGATGTATATCGATCCGGACATGGCCCACGACTTCGCCCACGGCCTGCTGGCCCTGGAGCAGAACTGGCGCGGCCCGTTGGCTGTGAACAAGGGTGTCCAAACCACCTTGCGGCAGTTCCAGGCCATGGAGAAAGCCGCCTCGCCTTTCCTGCTGCGCAACTGGCGCTTCCAGCAGGCACTGTACCGGGCCTACTACGACGCCTACGTGCACCAGCGGCTGCTGTACGAAACCGGCCTGGAGACCGAAGCCCTGGATGCCTTGGGCAAGGCCAAGGTGCAGGGCAGCCGCGCGGCGATAAGGGAGGCATTCCACATCTGGGACCGGGCGGTCACCGCGCCCATCGCCCAGAACCTGCGCACGCGGGTCTTTCAGCTGGCGGAGGCCCTGTTCCAGAGCATTCGCATGCAGCTGAGCGTGCCCATGTACGGTGCACAATACGAGACGCGCGGCGCGAACCTGGATGCCATCGATTATCCCCTCAACGACCGGATCTGGTGGCGCACGCGCCTGAGCGAGGTCTTTTTGCTGAAGACGGAGGAGGAACGACTGGCCGCCCTTGATGGCCTCCTAAGCCGTTTGGATGCCACACCGGGCGGCTTCCACGATGATCTGGTACGGCCCCACGACCTGTCGCGGGTGCAGGACCAGAGGCCGTATGCGGAGGATCCGGGTGCCCTGCGCACGCCCAGCCGGCGTTTCCCCTATAGCAAGGATTCCCAATTGCTGCCGATCTCCTGGCGGGGAGGGCTGGTGATGCTGGGTACGTCACCCCTCCGCATACGCTACGAGAACCTGGAACCGAGCGAGGACTACGAATTGCGGATCGCCTATGCAGGACTCTCACGCACCTACGTCCGCCTGGACACGGAGGAAGGGGTGGAGATCCACGACTACATGCCCACTACCCGGACTCCCGACCTGCAACGGTTCGACGTTCCCGCCGCGGCGGTTGTGGACGGTACCCTGAACCTGATCTGGAGGCCGCACGAAGGCGGAGGCAGTGCGGGGGTGGTCTGCGACATGTCGGAAATCGTGCTCTGCAAGAAGTCCTGGCTGAACTCCGACTGAAGCCCATCGAGTCGAGCCAGAGACAGAGGGTTCGCCATGCCCGGAAACAAACCCAACATCTTGTTCCTGATGAGCGACGAGCACCGTCGGGACATCCTGGGCTACGCCGGGGATCCGATCGTGCGGACGCCGCATCTTGATGCACTGGCGGAGAACGCCGCCGTCTTCACCCAGGCCTACACGCCGTCGCCCATCTGCATTCCCGGACGCCAGGCTCTCATGTCCGGGCAGCTGCCCCGAACCTGCGGAGTGGAGTCCTTTGGTCAGGATCTAGCCCCCGGCTACATGACCTTTGCCCGCAGGCTGGCCCAGTATGGATGGCACACCGTCGCGGCCGGCAAGCTACACCATACCGGTCCGGACCAGATGCAGGGCTGGATGCAGCGGTTGGGTTCCGAAATGCGCATGGCCGATCACCGGATCGAAGACCGGGACGAGGCCAGCTTCGCGCCGTATGCCGAGACGTTCCAGAAACACAAGTGGTCCGACACCAAGGAGGTGCTACGCGCCGGAGTCGGCCGGCCGCCCAGCCACGTGGCGGACAAATACGCCCTGCAGGGCACACTGAACTTCATCCGCGACCACTTCACGGATCCGTACTTCGATCGGGCCCGGCCGGAACGGCCGGTGTTGCTCAAGATCTCCTTCAACCAGCCGCACTACCCCTATCAGACGGATCAGGCCCGTTTCGAGTACTACCTGAACCGGATACGGCCCTACCTGGACGAACCGGTCTTCGACCACCCCTTTCTGTCCCAGCGCCAAGTGGACATCGGCACCGACGTGACCGAAAGGGACATGCAAAGGGCTACGGCCGCCTACTACGGGATGATCGAAACGATCGATGAGTACTACGGGGGCGTACTGGATGCCTTGGAGGCCGCGGGCCAGAACCTTGACGAGTGGATCATCATCTATACGTCGGACCACGGCGAGATGCTGGGCCAGCACGGCATTTGGGAAAAGCAGAAGTTCTTCGAGGCCAGCGTCGGGGTACCGCTGTTCATCCGCTGGCCGGCGGAGTTCGGATCCCGCACAGTGACGGACAACGTCAACCTATGCGACCTGTTTGCCACGCTCTGCGACTTCACCGGTGTTCCGATGCCGGACGGTTTGGACAGTCGCAGTCTGGCACCACTATGCCAAGGAGATGTCGCGGGCTGGAGCGGGGAGTCGGTGTCGCAGTTCGGGAGCCAGAATTTGATGATCAAGCAGGGCGACCTCAAATACCAGTACTACGGTCCCGACATGCCGGAGGTGCTGTTCGATCTAGCGAGGGACCCACAGGAACTGGTGAACCTGATTGAGGATCCGGTGTATGCCGAAGTCTACCGGCGCTTCCGTCACCGACGCGGGGAACTGGGTTTCGGACCGGATGCGGACCCGAACTACGTCAACGCCGGTTACGCATAGGAACCAGGGTAGGTTCAGTCCACATGTCCTATTCGAACGGCGGCACCCCTTCGGCGAGGGCAGCCCTACCAAGCGCTGCATCCAGTGTCGCGAGTTCGGCGTCCTCCCTCTTGGCCAACTCCAAATAGAGGGCGTCGTAGATGGTCAGGTCATGGGTTCTTGCCAGGTCGAAGGCAAACTGAAGGTCGGGGTCAACATCTGTTCGGATGGGCAAGCCCTTCAAGGCATCAAGTCTCTCCTTGACCTCTCTCATGGAAAGACGCCCGCGCCGCTCAGCCGTGAGCAGGGCGTTGCGCGTCTCCAAGTGCCAGAGCTGTGGTGCCAGCGCCCCTTCCTCCACAAGTCGATCCAACACCCTGTCCGCATATGGCTCGGCCTCGTCGTCGAAGAGCCAAGCTACCACTACCGATGCATCGACCACCAGGCCGCTCATAGGCGATGACCTTCATGGCGCCAGACGAGTATCTCTTCAGTGGAGCAGGCGACGGGTTTCCATCCAGCGCGGCGCTGCCGGAACCGTTCTACCGCCCTTGCGCGACTGGCGCGCTCCTGTGCACAAGCGGGAACCAGATGCGCAACCCGCTTGCCATGCCGGGTGATGGCCACGGTCTCGCCGTGCTCCACCGCCCGCAGGAGTTCGGGTAACCGCGTCTTGGCTTCAGTGGCTCCAATCTCACGCATAGACTACTCCAACCAGTTGTTTTGACCATGCTATTCTAAGGCCTTGTGCCCCTTGGAGCGTGTGGAAATAGATCATCAAGGGGCTGTTGGGCCAGCAGATCGTCATCACAGCCATGTCGTACTCCTCTTTACAGCCTTCTGTCCAAGTCTCGCCATACGCTGCAACACGCCGAATTCAAGATCATGCACCGCCTGCCGTGCTTAGTATCCGGGGTCCGTATCGGATACCTGCCCCTCTTTCGGCACGGGATTGTGTATCGCGTGCACAAATCTCCTAACAGGACCTGCCGTACGCCTCGACAGGTCCTTGTCATCATGAATTTGTCCTGGAATGAAATCCGCGTCCGCGCTGCCAAGTTTGCCTCAGACTGGAAGGACGCGGTCTACGAGAAGGAGAAACCCACAGCTTCTACAACGACTTCTTCGAGGTGTTCGGAGTTCAGCGACGATCGTAGCCCGTTTCGAAGAGCATGTCAGGAAGCTCGACAGCTCATCCGGTTTCATCGATCTATTCTGGCCCGGCGTGCTGTTGGTAGAACAGAAGAGTGCCGACCGCGACCTGAACAAGGCCTATGACCAGGCCGGGGATTACTTCGATGCACTGCCAGAACGCGATCGGCCCCGGTACCTTCTGGTCAGCGACTTTCAGAACTTCGGACTGTACGATCTTGATGAACGGGAGGCCGCGACGTTTGCGCTGGCTGAGCTGCCCCAACAGATCGAGCGGTTCGGATTCTTTCTGGGCAGACAGAAGAGAACCTTCAAGGATCAGGATCCGGTCAACATCCAGGCCTCCGAACTCATGGGACGCCTGCACGACCAACTCAACGAAGCCGGCTACACGGGGCACGACCTGGAGTTGTTCCTAATACTACAGTTGTACTTGATAAGGTTTGAGGCATTGTCGCCGGTAGTGGCAGCATTGCGCCAGCCACGGGTGGCGCCTTCGCCAGTGCGGCCAGGCCAGGAGGCGCCGCACCCCGCGCGGTCCCTGCAGGACCAGGTGCCACAGGAGGCGCCGGATCTCGGGCAGGCTCAGCGACCGGCCACGGCCACGAGCGTCTCCAGGTCGCAGCCCTGCGGCGCGAAGGCCACGTAGGCCTGCCAGGCGTCCCGGGTCCGCCAGGGAACGCCGGAAGAGCAGGTAGCGGCCCCAGGCCGCGTTCTCCGGTTCGGCCAGCACCCAGCACTGCCAGTCGTACCGGCGCTCCCCCTTGCTCCCCGCGCCGGCACTGAGCCGATACCACTCTTGACCTGCCTGCACCGCATGCACCGCCTCCGGGGTCCAGAGGGCCGGGCCCACCCACAGCGATTCGTTGCGGGGCACCGCCAGCACATGGTGTTGCCCCGCGTGCTCCAGCCAACGGCGCAACTCCGTGGCCCGGCCGTAGACCGTGTCCCCCGTCACCCAGGCCACGGGCAGCCCGGCGTCCAGGACCCGGGCCAGCATGCGCCGGGCCAGCTGCGGCTTGGTCGCGAAGGGCGTGTCGGGGGCCAGCCCCGCGGCCCGCAGCCGGGCCGGGTCGTCGGTCCAGGCCGCGGGCAGGTACAGCTCCCGGTCCAGCAGCGTGTGGCCGCGGGCCCCGACGTAGGCCAGGCAGACCCCCACCTGGCAGTTGGCCACCTTGCCCAGCGCGCCGCAGTACTGCCGCGCCACCCCGGCCGAACGGGTCCCCTGCTTGGGGAAGCCCGTCTCGTCGATCACGACCACGCCCTCGGGATCCCCCAGGTGCTCCGCCACGTAGGCGTACAGTTCGTCCCGCGCCGCATCCGCCGACCAGACCGCGCGGCCCAGCAGGTGCTGGAAGCCGTAGGGGGTGGCGTGGCCGGCCGTCTCGGCCAGCTGCCAGCCGTTCTTGCGCCGGGTGTCGCTCAGCAGGCCGTCCAGGTAGGCCGCTGCCCGCCGGCGGGCCTCCGGCCGCCGGAAGCAGGGCCCCAGCCGCCGGTCGACCTCGGCGCGCCGGGCCTGCCAGCCGCGCACGGTGGCCGCGGTCAGGGGCGCGGGAGCCGGCAGGGGCGCAGGCAGGACGGCGGTGGACATCGGACACTCCCAAACGGCGGGCACGGCAACCCCTTCAGGATGCCACAATCATGTACAACTGTAATACTATGTCCCTTCGCCTCGCCTTCCGGCGCCCGGTCGCAGTGACTGTTGATCGGGGCCGTGCTGGTCCCCGGTCAGCGCACCGTACACCCACCGTGCTTCCGATCCAACCATCCGCATCAAGCATACAGCGGCAACCACACACTCATCTGCCCTTGGGTCCGGTTGTTCCACGCGAAGTAGGGGATCAAGGTGAGCGGTACGGACGACGGGTCCACATCCTCCACCTCGGCATAAAGGGAGCCGGCAACCGCCGGCACATGCCGGCCCTGCCCCCGGAGGACAATCACATCCCCCAAGGAACCCTGTTCGCGGTGTGGGGTGAAGTCAGTGGTTCGTGTCACGTACAGACTGGTGATGTCGTCGATGTCAGACAAATCGGCTGTCTCCGCGCAATACACCACGGGACCCCGTACATACGCCACCTGATTACGAGCCTCCTCCACCTTGGGGTGGGCCTGGAGGCAGCGTACCCGCAGGGGCAGCTGAAGTTCAACGCGATCTCCCACCTGCCACTGACGCTCGATCCGACAGTAGGTACCGGGTTCCGCCTGCGGACCCGGTACACCATTGAGGGTAACCGTGGCACCGCGGGCCCAGGCCGGAATTCGCAGCAACAGGGAGAACGGTGACCCGGATGCCTCCGTCACCGTAAGCTCAACCGTCCCGTCCCAAGGATAGTGGGTATCCTGACGCAGAGCCACCATCTGGCCATCGCCCAGATTCGTACTGATGTCACTGGCACCGTAGAGGTTTACCCACAATTCCCCGGCCGCTCGGCCGTAGGCCCATTCATGCAGTGAGACCAGGGTGCGCAGTACGTTGGGGGGACAGCAGTAGCAGTGGAAGTCGGCCCAGCGCTCCGTGTAATCCTGGCTCAGCAGCACGTGTTCTTCCCCGTACCAGCGCAGCGGATTGGTGTAGCAGAAGCGCAAGCCATCCAGGCTCATGCCAGACAGCATGCTGTTGTACAGAACCAGTTCCATGTTGTCCGCATACTGAACTTCGCCCGTCAGGCGCAGCATGCGCAGGGACCACATGGCCTGGGCAATGTTGGCGCATGTTTCGTTGTAGGCGGTGGCGTTGGGCAGGTGGTATTCCAGGCCGTAAGCCTCATGCACATCACTTCGGCGGGGTGCCGGCGTGGCCAGTTGGCCGTTGGCGGATCCGCGGGCATGGAAGAGTTCGGGACGCTGGGAGGTACCGTGGTGCAGGGCTGCCGTACCCCCGGTCACGTAGCTCTTGGTGTCCACGACGTTGCGCCAGATCCGGGTCAGCGCGTCCTGCAGGGCCGGATCGGATCGTTCGGCCAGTACATCGGCGGCCCCGCTGTACAGGTACGCGGACGTTACGGCATGTCCCACCGCCGTGGTTTCCTGCCGCAGGGGCATGTAGCTCTGATTGACATCGGAGCCGCCCTCCTGCGATCCGCGCATGTCGACGAACACCCCGGCCAGTTCCAGGTACCGGGCATCGCCGGTGGCACGGTAGAGATCGACACAGCCCATGATTTGCGACGGGTTGAACCCGAAATGGGCTAGGTCCGGAGGACGCGGGACAAACAACTCGTACAGATAGTCGCCCAGCTTGCGGGCCACAGTCAGAAACGTTTCGGAGCCTGTGACGCGGTGATGTATCGCGGCGGCGGTCAGCAGGTGCCCCATGTTGTAGAGCTCATGGTCGTGCAGGTCCGACCAACGCTGCTTGTCGGTCAGCTGGATTTGGGTGCTGATGTACCCATCCTCCTCCTGTGCCGCGGCGATGTTCGCGATGTGGGTTTCCAGCGTGGCACGGGTCTGCTCGTCCCGGGTAAAGGCGTAGACATGGGTGAGGGCTTCCAGCCACTTGTAGCAGTCGCCGTCACTCCATTTGGTGCCCTCATGCGCACCGGTCTGCTGCCCGGCCGCCTTGGGGAAGTTGTGCAGGGAGGCACCATGGGGTGTGGTGTTCAGAATCTCCTCCATGGCATGGAGGGCGCCGTCGCGGCAGAGCGCGAAACGTTCAGCCCAGAAGCCTTCGCGCCATTGGGCCTGTCCGGTGGACAGGGGATGAAACCTGAGACGGGGACTGTCGTGCATGCCGGAGTGTTCCATTGGACCGGGTGAAGACGATTGGGTAGGACGAGAACAAGCGAGTGAGGGGTCGCTGGTGCCGGAGATCACTTGAATCCCTGGTAGACAATCCCCTGAATGAAGATGCGCTGGGCAAAGAAGAAGACCAGGATCACCGGCAGCATCACCACCAGCGACGCAGCCATGAGATAGTGCCAGTCGGTGCCATAGTTGCCCTGGAAGAACCGGAGGCCCAGCGCCAGCGTGAACTTGTCCTTGTCAAAGAGGTAGATGAGCGGATAGAAGAAGTCGTTCCAGTGGAACTGAAACGAGAAGATCGCCACCGCAGCCAGGGCCGGCTTGGACAGGGGCAGGAGGATGCGCAGGAACACCCCGAACTTGGAACAGCCATCGATGGTGGCGGCATCGTCCAGTTCGAAGGGCAGCGTCATGTAGAACTGGCGCAGCAGAAACACGAAGAAGGGCACGGCGAAGAAGGACGGCACGATCAGCGGATAGAAGGTGTCCTTCCAGCCGAACACCCGCGTGAACAGAATGAAGGTGGGAATCAGCGTGACCTGCCGGGGCAGCATCATGGTGGCCAACACCACAATGAATAAGGTGTTGCGGGCGGCCCAGCGCAGGCGCGCGAAGGCATAGGCCACCACGGCCGACGATATCAGTTCGCCAGCCACCGACAGACCGGTGATGATCACCGTGTTGAGCAGGAAGATCTCAAAGGGCAACAGAGTCAACGCTTCCACATAGTTTTGCCAGAGAAACTGTTCCGGAATCCATTCGGGAGGGAAGCGGAACACCTGCGAACGGGTTTTCAGGGATGTGGACAGCATCCACACCAGCGGAGCCAGGATGAACACACTACCAGTGCCCAGCACCCCGTAGGCCACGATGCGGTGAATCAATTGGGTGCGCCGCTTGCCCAGACTCGTGGATGAGGGGGGCGCCACGGCCATGCTGTCCGCCGTGTTCATGTTCGCTGCGTCTCGGCCTCGTAGTACACCCAGGCCGAAGCCGTACGGAAGAGGAGCAGGGTCAGGGCCAGGATGCACAGAAACAGGATCCAGGCCAACACAGAGGCGTACCCCATGTTGCGGTATTCGAACGCCTGGCGGTACAGGTACAGCATGTAGAACAGGGATGCGTTGGCCGGGCCGCCATCGGTCATGATGAAGGCCTGGGTGAAAATCTGCATCGAGGAAATGACACCCATGATGAGCTGGAAGAAGATGACCGGACTCAGCATGGGCAGGGTGATGTGCCAGATCCGACGGAAGGCCGTGGCACCGTCGATCTCGACCGCCTCGTACAGATCGGTAGGGATACCCTGCAGGCCTGCAAGATAGATGACCATGCCGCCGCCAACACCCCACAGGCTCATGATGACGAAGGAGGGCAGGACCCACGTACGGTTGCCCAGCCAGTTTGGCCCCTCAATGTTGAAATAGGAGAGGAAGAGGTTCAGCAGCCCGAAATCCGGCGAGAAGATCCAGCGCCACAACATGGCCACTGCAACCCCGGCCAGGACGGCAGGTAGGTAGTAGACGGTGCGGATCACCGACTGGCCCCGGATGTTGGCGTTCAGCAGCATGGCCAGAATCACGCCCAGCACCAAGTGCAACGGTATCGCCATCAGTGAGTAAAAGAGGGTGATGCGCAGCGAATGCAGGGACAGGGGATCGTCCACAAAGAACTCGCGGTAGTTGCCCCAGCCAACCAGGAGGGCAGGCGAGATGAGATCCCAGTCGTACAGCGACAGGATGAGGGACGCGATCATCGGCCCCAGGGTGAAAGCCAGGAAACCAAGCAGCCAAGGCGAAGCCATGACCCAGCCCAATATGGCTTCCCGTTGCCGGAAGGTCAGGCCGCTCAACATGACCGAAGAGAAATCACCCTGTCAGGCGAGGTGGGATGCTGTGGTGTTCCCGGCACACCACCGGGACGACACGCCTCCAGGCTGTAGCAATGCTGGAGGCGTGTCAGGTCGGGGACAGATGGCTGTAGGGGCGCTACCGCCACTGGCCTTCCTGGATTAGCGGGTCAACCGCTGCCTTGATCCGGTCGGCCACGACCTTGGCATCCCGCTCCTCACCATTGAGCAGCAGATCAACCTCAGCCTGCATGGTGCGCGACACCTCGTTGTAGTTGGTGAGCACCGGATCCGGAGCCACAAAGTTGCGCACCGCGTCCACCATCACCTGCTTGTTCTGGGGCGGACGAGTGTCGGTTAGGAAGTACGCCTGCTGTGCGGACAGGGTCGTGCCCTGCAGACCACCGTCCTGGATGATCTTTTCCATGGCGGGACCATTGAAGTACTTCAGCAGGTTCCAGGCGCAGTCCGGGACCTGGGTGGTCTTGGGGATCACCAGGGGGAAGTAGTAAACGTAGTTGGCCCGCCCGCCGGGACCGCTGGGATAGTGGCCCAGCGTGACCTGATAGTCGACATCGTGGAAGTTGGGGAAGGACCAGCTGCCGTTGTTGATGATGGCCAGGCGGCCGGTGTGCATCAGTTCGACGGCGCCCAGGTCCTGCATGACATCAAAGCGCGGCGCGAACCCGTACTTGTGGATCAGGTCGGCATAAAACTGCAGGCCTTCCACCGCACCGGGTTCATTCAGGGTGCACTCGGTGGGATAGAACGGGTCGTCCACAAGCTGGCCGCCAAAGATGCGCACCCAGATTTGCCAGATGACGCTCCAGCCCGTCACCTGATAGGCGTACTGGGTGGTATCACCATTGGCATCGCGTTGGGTCACGGCCTCACACATGTTGAAGAAGTCGTCCACAGTCCAACCGGGATCGTCCCACTGGTGGGTGGGCACCTGTGCGCCAGCCTCCTCAATCATGTCCTGGTTGCAGAACATGGCCACGGAGGCCACGTTGTCCGGCATGCCGTAGATACCCCCGTCGTGGGTATACGACTCAATGGCCAGGGCCGGAAATTCGTTGAGATCGTAGGAGTCGCGATCCACATAGGGCTTCAGGTCCAGCAACAGATCCTTGCTAAGGAACTCCGGCAGGTCGGCAATGCGAATGATGAAGAGATCCGGCGGGTCATTGGCGGCCAGTCCGGCATAGAGCTTTTCACTGTAGCCGGCATTCCAGCCCCCGGGCACAGAGGTGAAGTTGAGCTCACAGCCCGGATAGGTTTCGTCGAAGGGAGCCAAGGCTTCTTCCCGGATTCCAATCAGGGGCGGACCGTCCCAGAAGAAGACAGTGACTTCCTGGGGAGCAGCTTCCGTTCCAGTTTCAGGGACTACCGCCGTACAGGACGCCAGGGCCAAACCGGCTCCGGCCATACCCGACACCTTGAGAAAATCCCTTCGGGACACTTGTACCGCCTTCATAGAGGCCTCCTATTGGGTTTGATGTCTGCCATGGGTGCATGTCTTGTTGTCACCAGCAGGGAGGGCAGACCAAGCATCGATCGTAGCATAGGGAAATCCGGATGATTCCACCCGACCGACGGCACTGTCTCGGTTTTGCTGAAATTGGTTCGAGGCCCGGGACGGACGAAGGGATCCCAGAAAATTGGTTTCGCGCAACAAACCAAAAGGCCTCCTTATCGTGGGCTTCATCCCAGCCCCTATCCGTCCCGAGCGCCAACACACCGATCTCAGCCTGCCCGGAGTGTGGTCCCACTGCGGTGGCCATGCCTGGCAGCGCAACGGTCTCTACGCTCACAACTTGGTCGTCTTCAGGAGGACCTTCAGAGGTCGATTGACTGCGCTGTAATCCTAATAGTGCAACGAAGCTTTGGTAAACGGAATCACGGTGTCCGGATTCCCTCATCGTAGGCTTCACCATGCCCCTTGCCGCCACCTCTATGTCCCTGAGCCGCGCCGGCATGGCGACGGTGCACCGTCGCCTGGGAGCCTACCATGTGCGCTACGCGCCCTTCTCCGGCCGCTGCGAACTGCGCGGGCACGCACACACCTGCAGGGGATGCTCAGCGACGAGCCGCGCAAGTCGATCGAGCACAACGGTTGGAATGGACGCGCGTGAGAGCATCCAACTGGATTCCCGATTTAGCTTGTGCGCACATGTAATCCAGAATCGGATAATTGGACAACGTACAGCCACTCCTATGAAGTGTTGGGGAGTTCATCGCGATGTTGGTTGATTAGCTCGCGCATGATGTCGGTCAGATCTTGAATAATGATCTCCGGTACTTTGAGCCATAACTCTGTTCCGTCAGAGAATTCTACTTTAATGCACCTTCTCTCTTGGCCAAACAGCATTCCCCACCGTGGCATCGAAGCCTGATAGGCATTGTCTACGGCATCCCAACGTACGTTACGCATCCCGAAGAATGTTTTGTAACGTAGTTCGTACAGTCCTACAGACAGCGCACCTTTTCTGCTATCGAGTATTCTGGGGAAGAGGTTGCGTCCCATCAAAAACACAATTGCGAACGACATTATTGCTATCAAGGTTGGGTGCCACATATTGAGGTTGCTGCTATCGTGAGTGCTGAACGCAATGTTTGTACTAACGACTGCTGTGGTGGCTAGCAAGAACACGGTCATAGCACTGATGGTTTCGGGAAGTGACAGGCCCATCTTCCTGGCTTGCCGCCCTTCGGTGTAGTGGGTGATGAGAGGCCACGGCGGACTCGC
This sequence comes from Caldilineales bacterium, assembly GCA_012271135.1. Classification (GTDB taxonomy): domain Bacteria; phylum Chloroflexota; class Anaerolineae; order Caldilineales; family Caldilineaceae; genus Bin34. Next base: position 20,451 of record JAAXGZ010000098.1, read on the forward strand.
CGGATCCTTTGGTGTGGCCAACAGGTCCGTATCGAATTCGCGGTACGAATGAGTACGTAGGTGGGTGAGCACCTGTTTCAGCCGTTTGAGTTCAGACAACGATATGTTGTCCATCCGTGCACTCCTTTTGTCTGTTTGCCGTCCGTCTTGGACCATCGAACAGGCGCGCTTGCCGTGCTGTGTACGCCCGTGAAATGGAATCAAGTAATGGTAGTGCAGGTGTGGTTCAAGATGGCGGCCCACGTGATGCAGCCACCATTCATCGGCTAGTAGGGCAACGAACCTTTGAGTAGTAGAGGTGTTTGGATTCCCTCAGCCCCCGCCCTGCCATGACCTTGGCCGCCGCCCCCGTGTCCCTGCCCGACGTGTCCGTGAGCCGCGGCGCGCGGACGGCTGCGGACCTACCATGCGCGCTACGCGCCCTTCTTCGGGCTGGGCGACTACGAGGGCCGCAGCTGGCAGGGCTGGCACCGCCACGCCACGCTCGTCATGCTGGCCCACTTCTTCGTGGTGCGGGAAACGCTGCGGCTCCCAAAAAGCACCCCGGCCTGACCGTGCCCCGGACCTGTCTGCTGGTGGACACGGCCCTGCCCCGCACCGGCACCCCGGCCGACCGCGCCTGCGCCATTGTGGGCTACCGACGGGCACGCAACGCGGACACCCGCCGTTCCCATGCCCAACACCATCAAGTTTCCTTGCACTACTAGCCTTTTGGCGGGTAGGGATCGTGACCGTGGCTGTCCCGTCTCTGGATTCTCCCGTCCAAGCCATGAATTACAAGCTCGGTGCTTTGATTGCGACTGATTTGCCTTCCGGCATCAACTGCATCCCGCTTGGTATCGAAGTGGCCGCTACTCCGACTGGCACCGCTCCTTTTGACATCCCAACCACCTTCGGCATTTGGAACTATGTGGTGGGAATTGGATTTCTTGGTCATATCTGTCTCCAATTGTAATAAAATTCCTTGATCATAGACGAAGTATTGTCGCCTGAGCGGTATTCAGTATTGGAATTCCGTTAACATTGATCAACTGACCACTGCTTGTGGTCCGCGTGGGCCCGGCGCATCGTGTGAACATAAACACCAGAGCCCTCCCGGTGTTGCTGCAGCGTTTCCGGCTCCACACCGGAAGTCGGCACTTCGGCTGGGCTGTTTCAGCCAGGATTCGGAATCGCGAGTTGTCCGCGACAGCAGTTCGGGTACGGTCCCTACCGGCCATCCCGATGGGGGCGATCGCGCGGGGTGGGCATGCGGTCGGACCCGTGCTCGTCTCAGTCAGCCTCGTCATCCGACGGGATATCCAACAGGGCACGCCACTCGGTCGGTGCCAGTTGCACATCCAACAGGCGGTCGATCACATCCGCCGGGGGACCTTCGGTCCGCCAACGCTCCGCGATTCGTTCCCGCAGCGCAGGTCCGGCATCGTCGAGCAAAATCCTGTGCAGCATGGCAATGGCCGTGTCCGTTCGTTCTTCCGTCCGTTCTTCCATGCGTGCATCGGCCTCGGGATCCCGCCAGCGGTCCTGCCTCTGGTCCCACCACTGGAACTGCGGCAGCATGCGCGGGTTCACCTGATGCAGGCGTAGTTCCGTCCCACACACTTCGCTCCGTACAGTGATCGTCAGAAAGCCCCCGTCGTCCGTCCATACCGGGTCCGGTGCATCCATCTGCTCGTACATGCCATCCCGTGGCTGCCGGAAGAGCCGCAGATCCGGTACCCACCCTGGATCGTCTCCCTGGGATCGGGAACCCGCATTGCATACCATGTACTCCCGGATGCCCAGCGCCGCGTACAGCCGTAGCTTGTCGTCGAAGTCCTGATCCCGCGACGTTGGCGACACGATCTCGACCGCCAACTCCGGCACGGGATCGCCTTGCGCAATCCGCAACACGCGGGCCTGCGGCAGGCGCGCCCCCGCCGGCAACACCAGTACGTCGGGCTGCACCATCTCCTTGGGACGGCCCCCGGCAGTACGCAGACCCAGGGCCTTCCCCAGTGCTTCGGGAATGTACAGATCCGGCTCGTTCAGTACGCGGACGACCTCGATGTCGTCGAACAGAGCACACAGCGCCGAAAACATGCGGGCTAGCAGAAAAAGATGCCATTCGTGTTCCGGACTCACAAAGCCGTCCTGGTCATATGCGTTGTGGTGTACGTCGAAGGGGTAGTCGGGGTCGGTCGTCCAGTCGAAATCGTACTCGTGGGCCTCGTCATAGACGTACGCCGGATCGTAGTGGTCACACTTCTCCAGTTCGGCACGCCAGGCATCCGGATGGGCCAGCCGCCAAGCGATCCGTCGGGCGCGCGCGGCCAGCGCCGTGGCCGAATCGGTGTCGCCGCGGCGGGCCGCTACACGCCAGTCCCAGGGCTTCTGTTGCAGTTCAACGCGACCATCGCTGGACGGAACCTGAGTATCCGTCCGAACGTTCGTGGCCATCGCCATGATCAAACTCCCCTGCCTGCCAAGGCTGCCATTCTACCCGTGCCAATGGATCGAACAGCCGGTATGGGCCACAGACGGCAGATTGTCACAGTTGGGATCATCGCCGAGGCAGTAGCCACAGGGACAGTCGTTCAGACAACTGTCACGTAGACCCTTCGCCAAGATTGGCCCATCTCAAAGCATTGCTTAGGCCCCGCGCTGGAAATCGGACTTGCCGACCATCCAGGGATCGAAGTCGGCTTGCGCGGCGCAGAGACTGAACAAGGTCCCTACATCCTGTCGCACACTTTCCAGCAGTTCATCGGCCCCTACCTCCAAGCCTGGCGTGCCATAAACTTCTCCACCGGCAAAGGTTGAAAGCGCCTCCAAATTGGAGCGAAGCGAGAGGTCGGGTGCGTACTTCTGTGCCTCTTTGAGAAGTTTGCCCAATGGGTGTATGTGTGGGTATCGGTGACCAAAGGCTGCGATCACGACCTTGAGGCCATGTTCCAACACTCCCTGAGCATTTTCACCCACGCTGACCTCCCATTCCTCAGGCTGGGAGTAGTGATCCGGATTTGTGTTGTACAGAATTTCCAATGTGGTGAGATGTCGCCTGGCATGGAGAACCCGCTCCATGGATTCTCGACGACGGTGTTCCGGAAGGCTCGGTTCACCGGGTTCGGATGGCGGTCGGTAGCGGTAGCCCATCGGCGTGATCCCCTCCCTTGCCGCATAGGCGGCCACATGGTTGATGCCATGTTGCATAAAGGCAAAATGATCGGCTGCCAGCGGCACGATGTCGATGCTGACATAGTGATCGTATGCGCCTTCACTGGCACGTTTCGCCGCTTGGCGACAGGGATGAACGATGTCGTTGCTCGACCTCCACGACTCGTATACCACCAGCAGATCAAGGTCGGAATCCGACCGGTGGTCGCCGCGCGCTCGGGAGCCGAACAGAATCACCTGTTCGACACTGTCGACCTGTGCGACGGCCTGTGCGACACGGCAGGCATGTTCGTCATGGTCGATGACGGGGGCAACGATCGGAAAGGCATTCATGCGGCTATTGTAGCCCCGCGCGCAGAGGTCTCATGGTGCACGCGCGTGCAGACTGGGTCAGTTCCCAATCCGACAAGTCCATCTCGCGCACATGCGAAACTGCCAAGTCATGGCCCACCACTTTCCCGCATCAACCGCCCGCCCGCGGATTCGCCCAACAACAGGACGATGGTTTCGCCGCGGGTTGGCGTGTTGCCTTCAATGACGTTGGAGCGCAGGTTCCAGCGGACCCGGACATTAGTCCTCATGGGACATTCGCACACGATCGGCCAAGCCGGGACGTTCCGTCCTGGCTTGCCACAGATCCTCCATTGCAGCAGGGTGTCAGACGCTCCGGATTGAAACCCAAATGAAAAGAGGATGCCGTTTCGGACAGCTCACACTCGTCTTCGGACGGGTTGCGCTCAATTGGATTGAGGTGGCTCAAGATCACATCAGGCCAGTGCGCAGGATCGGGAGGCATCGCGTAGGCGCTAATGCCAGTTCCTCACCGAAACCAGTGTCTTTGTCGCAGGCATGAGCACCGCCAAGCTTGACGGCTACAGTGAGAGAAGATCCTGGGCGGACGGGCGCGGATCAACATCAATGAATCCGAAACTGTGCCAATGGAGATGGACGGTGTTGAATACTTCATCCCGCCCAACCAAAGAACCTCCTTCAAGATTCTTGACATTTCATCACCGGCTCCGCCGATCAAGCTTGGCTTGCGGAATTGGTCGTCCTCTTGATGTGCTCGCGGAGTGCGCCATTGATGTCCGTCTGGTAGCCGCGACCATCACGAGCGTGGGCCTTGAACCAGGCGATGATGTCCGCGTCGAGCCTCAGCGTAATCTGCTGCTTCACAGGCCGGTAGAAGACTCCGCGCCTGGCATCGGACCAGTCAAGAATCTCCGGGGCATCAGTTGTGTCGATTTGGTCGTCGGGCAGAGCCTCCAGCGCTCGTATTTGCGCCTGAACGTCTGCTGGCAACTCAGTCATGTCCTTCTTCATAAGCCTTCCTCTCATGTCTCATCGCCTTGCGTGCCGAAATAATACGCCCGATCCCCCGTGTCGAAATCAGGCCAAGCATGGACCACCATGACAACCTGAGTCCCCACCATACCGATGGTTCGCCACCGTTGCTCATATGGATACGGATCTTCCCGCGTCGCAGATAGGGGGTCGTCAAACACCAAGACTGCAGCCTCGAAGCTGAGGCCATGTCCCCGAAGGTTCGCCTCATTCTTAGCCTGGTGCCAAGTCCAACGCAAACGCACCCCCTACTTCACACTACAAAATTGTAGCTACAGAAGGGACTTGCAGTCAATACCAATTTGGTCACTCGCGTCAAATCCGATGGAGTGGGGACTGGATCTGTCTACAGGCCGAGAACGAACTTCAACGTTGGCCTGGTTCAAGGCAACGGTGACGGACCAGCTGGCAATACGGGGCGGTGCAGGGTGAGGCCGTCGGTATCTGGCGGCCTGCCGGGTCCTGCAGTAACATCCGGCGCAGGAGCACGACCGACAGGCTGATAGAGGCCCAAGACAAATAGGCTTACACTTGATCCAACGACAAACCAGCATACGAGGAACTCGACATGCCAAAGTATCTGTATCAGGCCAACTACACAACAACGGGCATACAGGGCCTGCTGCAAGAAGGCGGAACGTCACGACGGCAAGTCTTCGAAGAGATGGGCCGAGAGCAGGGCGGAGAGTTAGAGGCCTTCTACTACGCCTTTGGCGGTGCAGACCTGTACATGATCTATGACCTGCCCGATGCGGTAACAGCCGCCGCGCTTTCCCTATCCATTACGGCAAGAGGCGCGCTCAGCATCAGCACGGTGCAGTTGATCACACCGGAGGAAATCGATGAGGCCACCCGGAAGACGGTGACCTACCGTCCTCCGGGGGCCTAATACTACAGTGGTAGTTAAGGTTCCCTGAGGTAAACCGAACAGCCATGTACGTTTCTTATAGACAATTAGGAACAATTATAGGAATCAAATTCTGGCTATGACTTTGATTTAGATATAAAATATCTAAAATAATTATAGAATTGCCAAAATACCACTGTAGTATTAGATGCTACGGTGATGCCGGGACTCTCTGAATTCACAGGGACGCATACCTGGGAGTGCACATTCAGTTCCGGAAGCATTCACCTGGACGGCCAACAAGCCTGATCCTGAAAACAGGAAGGAGGATTCTGGCGGGATACGCACCGCCATGACTGCCAGCCCGCTGGGGGGATAGGGTGACAAACCGGTGATCCAAGTCCAGTTGCTCCCGGCCGTCAGTGAAGCGCGCACATGCGCGACTGCCAGGCTCATGCCACTATGGATGGCGAGAGAGAGGTTGCCAAGTTGGCTTTCGGAACAAGGAACTTGCCGCCACTTCCGGAAGCCCACACCCTTGAAGGCTGGACATGGCAACAGTCCCGATTGAACGGTCGGGGAGGCTACTGGGACTGCATGTTCAGGACGCAGGGCAGGCCATTCCGCGCCCCAGTGGTCGCGGGGCAGACCAGACAGAAGGGTCTGGTCCAACCGCAGCGGAGCAACTCCGCATGTCTATCAGGACGAAGTTGCAATTCAGCATCCGGACAGTGCTCTACGAATCGGCTCTGGACCAATCTTCCACAACCAACCGAGGCACACGGCCGAACTCCTTTGTGTTTGACGTGACCAGTATCAAGTTGCGCGACAGTGCCTGCCCCGCGATCAGAGTGTCATAGGGTCCGATCGGCTGCCCCCCTTGGGCCAACAAGGCCCTGATCTCACCGGCAGCGCGCGCCGCGGCCCAGTCCAAAGGCACAAGCGGAAAGCCAATCAGTTCCACTCGTCTCAGGTTGTGTTCCTGCCGCTGGCTCTTGAACGCACCGAAAAACAGTTCATAGGCGACGATCACCGACAAGCCAATGTCGGACACTTGGCATGCCCGCACGCGCTGGCTCAGACGAGGCGAGTCGTTGTTGAACAGGGCAATGACCGCGTTCGTGTCCAGCAGAAACCGCATCAGTCAAACAGGGATTCCAGTCCCTCTCGTTCCTGATGGGCGGGTTGTTGGCGGTCGGCCAGGAAATCTTCAGTGAAGGTACCCTGAATGGCATCCAGCCAAGCCCAGTCGTGGCTCACCGGTTCCAGGATGACCGCAGTACCCACCCGACGAATGTGGACCTCCTCACCCTTGAAGCGAAACTCCTTGGGCAAGCGCACGGCTTGGGACCGTCCGTTCCAAAAGAGTTTCGCGGTCTTCATCCGGGTTTCCACATCACCGCTCATGAGCTCCTCCTTGCTCGAGCAGAGCATGGACTCTTAATCTATACCGCAAGTATAGATTAATAAGTAGGGCAGAAATCGCACCGGGAGTGCCACATTGCCAACCAGCGATTGCAAAACCTGTACATGACCACCTCCGCCGCCAGTTCTTCCAGTCCCTGCCGCGCGAACTGGCGGACGCCGCGCGCATTGACCGCTCCAACGAACTCGGCATCTGCTGGCGCATCATCATGCCTCTGGCCAAGCCCGCCCTGGCCACGGTGGACCTGTTCACCTTCACCAACAGCTGGAACGACTTCATCGGTCTCCTGCTGTACCCGACCAAGTACACGGTGGCCCAGGGCCTGGTCCGTCAGGCCTTCATGGGGCGTACCCGCCGGGACTTGGTCATGGCGGGTTCCACACTCATGATCCTCCCGGTGCCTCCGGTGCTTTATGGCACAGCACTTCTTCATCCAGGGTATTGCCCGTGTCCGTCATCAAGGGCTGAGCGTCGATGGCGGGACAGGATGACTGCCCGCATCGGAAAAGGTGTTGTGCACTGGTTCAACGAGCAACATACACGTTCGCACACCGGAACTGGCCCGGAACCGGACAGACCCGGATGGCGGGGTAGAATCAGGCTTCGGCACATGGAGCGAAAAGGAACGGCACGAGCCGTACGAGAAGCAACTCCGGCCCCGCCAAGCCGCCTGGTATGCCAAGACCGTCCCCACCTTCGCCGATGTCCTGGCCAGTGTCCGCCACGCCCTCTGGACGCAGGCCCCGCCTTTTTCCCTGTCCCCGGCCACCCCCGACATCCGAAAACGCCCCCAGCCGCCGTCCGCACCGCTCCTGGCCACCCTCTGCTACTCGGCCTGACACGCACCCAACCCCTCATCGCCCGCGCGGACTTCGTACAAACTCCAGTTCAGAGGGTGTTTAAAAAGGGGATTATATC
>JAAXGZ010000031.1 GCA_012271135.1 Caldilineales bacterium
GGAGCAGGCGGGGTACATCGGAACAGCGTCTTCGGGTGGCGCGTCGTTGCGCTGGCACTTCCGTCAGGGCCGGGGCCGGCCGCTGTACGACCTAACTCCTGCCGGCAGGGACTGGTACCGGCAACAGTGCGATGCCGAACCGGCGCAGTCGGAGCTGCCTTGGGTGCTGGCGCATCATGTGTCCGTCCGCCATGCCGTAGCAATTCTGGAAGCCCGGGATCATCTGCTGTCCCTGGGCATTCCGGTGGATGACCGGCCTCCGCCTTGTCCTGAACGCGCAGCCGATCCGTGGGGCATTCGTTCCGAACCGGATCTGGCTGTGTATTACAGGGAACGGGTGTGGCCGGTTGAGGTCCAGCGGGACGTCCGCATGAGCAATCTGTCCAAGTGGGCCAAGTCCCTGGAACTGTTCCAGCGGCTCGTGCTGGTTACCTTCTGCGTGGATCGACTTGAGCGGCAGTGTCGAATGTTGTCCGAGGCGAGAGCGCAATGTCGACTGCCAGACTTTCCCGTGCTTCTTGCCTCTCTCGAGGGCTGGGAGGCGGGTGACAGGCAATTCCTGTCCGTGTGACCTGACGTTGCGCCACCATTGAAGGGCGGGCCGGACCGGACTTCGACCTGATCACAGAACAAAACGTGTCTGGCGTGACGGGCCTCAACCACGTTGGGAATATGGCTTGGTCCTTTGGTCTCCTGTGCTGGTTGGCGGTGCCTGTGCACATTCGTGAGACAGGTCGTGACGAGTGGTCTGTTCGCAGTTGCAACGGCCAAGCCGATCACCGAAGGCCGCTGTGGTGTGCAGTGGCAGGTCCCAATCGGCTTCGGGCTGGCGGCGCAAGAGCCTGGAGTGCGACCGAAGCTTCGAATGTGGATGCAATCCGATCGACAACAACCGCTTTTGGGGGCTGGAAGTCTGGATGTGCATGCACCAGGACGACAGGCAGGTAGACTCTTACGACCGATCATCGAGAGGACTTCCGACGCCATGGCCGACAAACCCAACATCATTTTGATTCTCAACGATGACATGGGTTTCTCGGATCTGGGCTGTTACGGCGGGGAAGTGGATACCCCCAACCTGGACCGTTTGGCGGCTCGCGGTCTCCGCTACAGCCAGTTCTACAACACCGCGCGCTGTTGTCCGTCGCGCGGGTCCCTTCTGACCGGCCTGTACCCTCATCAGGCGGACATCGGCCACATGATGGGCACGCACGGGTTGGATGGGTACTTGGGAGATCTGAGTCCCAGATCGGTCACGATTGCCGAGGCCCTGAAGATCGGCGGCTACGCCACGTCTATGTCCGGCAAGTGGCACGTGACTCGGTTTGTGGAGGGTCCCAGGCACAACTGGCCCTGCCAACGGGGATTCGACGACTTCTACGGCATCATCACCGGGGCAGCAAACTTCTACCAACCGCGCACCTTGACCCGCAACAACGAGCGCATTTCTGCCGAAGGTGATGACTACTTCATCACCGATGCCATCTCCGATGAAGCGGTGCGGCAAATCAGGGAGCACGCCGAGAGCAGTGAAGACACTCCCTTCTTCCAGTACGTTGCGTACACAGCGCCGCACTGGCCGCTCCACGCCCATGAAGAGGATGCAGCCAAGTACAAGGGGCGCTTCGACGCCGGCTGGGATGAACTGAGGGTCCAACGCCAAGCCCGCCTGAGGGACATGGGGGTTCTGGACCCGGACTGGCAACTCAGTGAACGCGATCCAAGGGTTCCGCCTTGGGAGGCAGCCCCCGACAAGGAATGGGAGTGCCGCCGCATGGAGGTGTATGCGGCCCAGATTGACCGCATGGATCAAGGGATTGGCCGCATTCTGCAGGCGTTGGAGGACACGGGGCAGTTCGACAACACCTGGATCGTGTTCCTGGCCGACAACGGAGGCTGTGCCGAGGAACTGGAGTCATCCATGGCGGAACGCGTGGCGACCGGTTGGGAGCAAATAGGAACCCCTACCACCCGGCAAGGGGAACCTGTGCGGTTTGGCAACAGCCCCGAGATCTGGCCGGGCGGGGAGGATACCTATGCCAGCTACGGGATCCCCTGGGCGAATGTGTCCAACGCACCCTTCCGCCTGTACAAGCACTGGGTGCATGAGGGCGGCATTGCGACCCCGCTGATCATTGCCGGACCGGACATCCGACACGAAGATCGAGGCCAATGGCGGCAACAGCCCGGCCAGTTGCCGGATATCATGGAGACGTGTCTTGAGTGGTCCGGTTCTTCCTACCCGGAGACCCGTCAGGGCCAAACTGTCAAACCGCTGGAGGGAGTCTCGCTTGTGCCCACGCTGTCGGATGGACCCTCCGGACGGGAAGTGCTCTACTGGGAACATGAAGGCAATCGAGCTGTGCGCCGCGGACGTTGGAAGTTGGTGAACCGCTATCCGGATCCCTGGGAGTTGTACGACATTGAAGCCGACAGGACCGAAACCCGGGATCTGGCCTGTGAGTACCCGGAACTGGTCAGGGAACTGGCGGCTTTGTGGGATGGTTGGGCTGCCCGTTGCGGCGTGCAGCCGTGGGCCGCCTTGCCGCCGCCGGCACCCGGGAACTGAACTGCCTTGAGGCCGTTTCGAAATCGGTCCAGCCATGTTGAACACGCGTTTCCTTAACCTGCCGGGCCGGGGAATCGCCCTGCACGTGCGTTGTGCGAACGCGGAGGGTGGTCCTGCCTTTGTGATGTCCCACGGCCTGAGCAGCAACTGCCTAACCTGGGAACAGGTGGGGCTAAAGCTGCACGGGGCCGGTTACGCGGTGGTGACGGTGGACCAACGGGGACACGGCCGGTCGGACAAGCCCAACGGCGGATACGATTTCGAAAGCATCAGCGCGGACATGGAGGCCGTGATCACCGACCTGAAGCTTGAGCGGCCCGTGTTCCTGGGCCAAAGCTGGGGCGGCAACGTGGCGTTGCACCTGGCCGCCACGCGGCCCGGTCTCCTGTCCGGGGTGGGTTTCATCGACGGAGGCTTCCTGAGCCTGCGGAAGAGTCTGGGCTCCGACTGGGAAACGGTCAAGGCCCGCCTTTCGCCTCCGGACTTCCGCGGACGGCAGGTGGAAGATCTGCGGGAGGCCATACAGTCCAACCATCCGGACTGGACACCGAGCGGGGTTCAGCACACGCTGGGAAACTTTGCAGTGGCGGACGACGGAACGGTGTCCCCCAACCTGTCCCTTGACAACCACCTGCGCATTCTGCACGCGTTGTGGGACATGGACCCGGAGGACTACTACGGGCAGGTGCCGGTGCCGGTCCTGATCTGCCCCGCGGAGTCCTCGGATGATCCGGAACGGATTGAGTACAGACGGCAGCAGGTGGCGCTTGCCGAAGAGGGACTTGCCCAGAGCCGAACTGTGTGGTTCAAGGACACGGACCACGACATTCACGTCCATAAGCCGCACCGGCTGGCAGAAGTATTGCTGGAGGCAGTGTCTTCGGGCCTGTGGAGTGACTGATGGGCGAACAGACACCCGGAGACATTGTCCTGCTGGGTTCGGGTGAGACGGCACCGTCCATGCAGAGGATTTACGACCGGATCTTCTCCCGATTGAATCAGCGACCGCGGGTTGCCATCCTGGAAACTCCGGCCGGCTTCGAACCCAACAGCGAAGAAGTCGCCCGTGATGTCGACCGCTTTCTGAGAGTCCATCTGCAGAATTACCATCCCCAAGTCACTACGGTGCCGGTTCGCCGGTCCGCCGGTCCGTTCAGCACCAACAATCCCGACCTGATGGGGCCGATTTACGAGGCGAACGTGATCCTGACCGGCCCCGGTAGCCCCACCTACGCCGTCCGGCACTTCCGCGACAGTCTGTGTTGGGAGATTTGCCGAATCTGCCATCGTCTGGGGCGAACCCTGTTTCTGTCCAGCGCCGCCACAGTAGCGGCAGGGCACCTTGCCCTGCCGGTGTACGAGATATACAAGGTGGGATTGGACTTATATTGGTCGGACGGGCTGGACCTGTTTGATCCCTTCGGCCTGAAACTGGTTGTAATCCCGCACTGGAACAACCAGTCCGGTGGCAGCGGTCTGGACACCAGCCGCTGCTACATGGGCCAGAGCCGGTTCAATGAACTGCTCGATCTGCTGCCTGCCGAGGATGGCTTAACCGTGTTGGGCATCGATGAGAACACGGCCGTAATCATGAACCCGAGTTCTGGCCGGGCACAGGTTCTTGGTCAGGGCAGGGCCACGATCGTGCGGAACGATGAGACTCGGGAGATCGTTCACGACCATGACTTTGCCCTTGAGGAACTGGGGGCCTGGTCGCTCCCCGACGCGCATTCTGGTCTGGACCCTGAGATCTGGAGCCAAACGGTGCAGAAGTTGAAGGATCTGGAGATTCGGGCAACGGAGGAAGAGACTCCGTCGGCAGAGGTGAGGGATTGGCTGCAGCAAAGGGAACGCGCTCGCCAAGCCAAGGACTGGCCACTTTCGGATCGACTCAGGGACCGGATCCGCACCCATGGCTGGCAGGTCATGGACACACCCAGCGGTCAAACCCTGACACGCCTGGATGACGTGTGAGGCACTGTTTCAATCTCGTTGATATTGGTTCCGGGCCGTCATAGGCATATTCTCCGTACCAGCGGGTGCCGTGCGTCGCTTCAGGCACACGCAGTGGAGGATGCCGGTTTTGGTCTTCAGCCCCCGCGTCCGGCGGGCCCGGGGCTTGAAGCGCGCCCGGCGGGCCCCCGACCAGCTCTCCAAGCGGTGGGTGGCGGCGGGCACCTTGGAGTTCCCTTGGCTGCGCACCAGGTCGTGCCCGCGTGCCACGAGGCGCCACTGCCGTTTTTGCACCTCCGGCTGCAGGTGCACGCGGCCCTTCCTCACCGCCTCCCGGAGCGCCAGCAGGATGGGCCCCGCCGGCCCCACGACTGTCCCTGTTGGCCGACGGTCTACGGCGACTTCCGCCGGTGGCGGCGGGAGGGGCTCTGGGAAGGCATCCACGAGGCTCTGCGGCCCCGGGTGCGGCCGCGTGCCGGGAGGGAGGCCACCCCTAGCGCCGCCATCCTCGACCGCCCGTCGGTCCAGACCACGGAGGTGGCGGGGCTCCGGGGCGACGATGCCGGCCAGCAGGTCAAGGGGCGCAGGTGCCCCATCGTGGTCGACACCTTGGGGCTGCTCCTGGCCGTGGTCGTGCCCACCGCCGACCTCCAGGACCGGGACGGGGCGCGGCGGGTGCGGGCCCGGCGGGGGACCGGTTCCCGCGCCTGCAGGTCATCGGGGCCGATGGTGGCTGCCAGGGCTCCCAGCTGGGCACTTGGCTGGCCCGACAGGCCACCGACGGGGTCCTGGACATCGTGCCCCGGCTGCCCCAGGTACCGGGCTTCCAGGTCCAGCCCCGGCGCTGGGTGGTGGCGCGCACCTTCGCCGGGCGGGGACCGGTGGCCTTTCAGGCGCGGTACCTGAGCAAGGACTACGAAGGTCTGCCGGAAACCTCCGAAACCTGGATCCGGATCGCCATGATCGACCGCATGCGGCACCGCCTTGGCTCCGCCTAACTCCGTACTTTGGTATTTCTTAAACACCCTCTGAAACCGACTTTACGTTTGCCCTGGGAGGTGCTACCCTGTGGTCGCCCTACCACAAATCACGCCGACAGGCAACTTTGGATGCGATGTTTCCGAGTGACCAGAGTCGTGTGGTCCCATCATCGACCCCAACAGGTTGCTGAAGAATCGGATTGGGACTCCGCCGGCACGGCTGGCGGAGTCCGCCGCGCTAAGTCCTTGGTCCCGCGAGGCCCTGGGCCTCGCGCGCCGGCGACAGCACTCAGGTTTGGTGGTGAGGTATCGACTGTTTCTTTACCAGTAGGGAGGAATCTGATGAAGTTGTTCCATTTGCTTGTAACTGTGTGACCCTCAGCGTGGTTCTGTTGGCCGCCTGTGCGGCGCCGGAAGCCGCAGCGCCACCGGAAGAGGCCGAGGAACCGGCTGCGGAAGTGGCGGCCCCGGAGAGTAAGTATTCCCAGTCGCCCTACCTGGATGAGCAGGTAGCTTCCGGTGCACTGCCGCCGGTGGATGAACGCCTGCCCACCAACCCCTTGGTGGTTACGGCAGGTGTGATTTCGGAGGTCAGCGATCTGCCCGACCTGGAGATCGGGGAGTATGGGGGCGTGATGCGTTTTGCCAGTTCTCGTCCGGACGATAACCCAGATATCTTCATCATGATAAATGAGAATGTGCTGGCGGCTCCCGGAATTGGCATCACAGGGATTTACGGCAACGTTGTCGAAAGTTATGAGGTCAATGACGACAATACGGTCTTCAGCTTTAACTTGCGGGAAGGTCTGAAGTGGTCAGACGGGGAACCGGTAACCACCGCCGATGTCCGATTTGCCCATGAGGATGTACTTCTGCATGAAACCTATTCGACAGGCTTACCCAGTAAGTTCCGCTCAGCAGGTAATCCTGATGGCGATCCGATGATCTTGGAAATTCTGGATGACTATACGTTTCGGATTACTTTCGCCGAGCAGTATGGCGGTTTCCTGCGGGAGTTAAGCATCAAGGGCTGGCAGACCTATGCGGACTTGTTCAAGCCGGCTCATCATCTCAAGTCCGTACATGTGGATTATGCTGAGGCGGATGACATCCAGGCCATGGTGGATGAAAAAGGTCTGGACTCCCCGCTAGCGCTGTTTGCAGCTGTCGACTGCGGGAGGAGGGTCCAGGTCCAACAGCGCTGCGCGGAATTTCTGGGGTTGTATTCCTGGATAAATGTAACCGAAGAAAAGGGTTTCATGAAGTATGTCCGCAACCCGTATTACTTCAAGGTTGACGCGGCCGGCAATCAGTTGCCATACATCGATGAGGTAGTCAATGTAACAGTGGCAGATACCGATGCGGTAAATATTAAGGTGTTTGCCGATGAAGTGGACATGTTGCGCGAAGACACGGCGTTGTTGAAGCTGCCCCTGTATCAGGAAGCAAAGGAAAAGGGGTACATCAATTTTGTTATATTGGACAATCACGTCGACCCCACAGCCTTTTGGCTGAACTATAACTACGATGATCCGGTATGGCGTGAGGTGGTCAACAACGTAGAGTTCCGCCGCGCGCTCAACATGTCCATCAATCGGGCAGAGATCATTGAAGTCATCTATTATGGATTTGGGTCTCTGCCTGAACTGGTGCCCGGCGAATATGACCTGGCCCAGGCCCAAGAAATTTTGGATTCGATCGGTATGGATCAGCGGGACAGCGACGGTTGGCGGCTGGGCCCCGATGGCAACACCTTTGTCATTCCCATTGAGCATGCTGACCACGCACCGGACTTTGCGCCGGTCGCGGAGCTATTGGCAGAATACTTCCGGGCAGCAGGAATCAAGACCACCTTGAAGAAGATCGAACCAGCGCTATGGGGCCAACGTGTGAATGCAGGCGAAATGCAGGCTACCCTGATCTGGTCGGTCCAACCCATGTGGCGGAACGGCACTTGGACAGATTACCTGCCCCAGAACTATTGGGCCCCTGAATGGAAGAAATGGATGGATTCGAATGGGGAGCTTGGCGAAGAACCGCCGGCAGCCGTCCAACGCCTCATTGAGGTACATCTAGGAAGAGTAGCGGCCGTACCCGCTTCGGAGGAAGACTTGGCCTTGACTGAGGAGCAGTATCAACTCCGTCACGACAATGTATGGATTTTCAACCTGGCTGAAAAGGTGGGTTACGTGCTGGTGACGGATGCGGCGATGCGCAATGTGCCGATCGCAGGCCAGGCCATTGCCGGCAACAACAGCGGCGAGCAGATGTTCTACGCCAGCGAGTAAACTTGCGGACCAGAGGTTTTGGCAGGAAGGGAGCTGTTCCGCGACAGGAACAGCTCCCTTCCACGTTTGGCCGTTGCTGAAGGAGCAGGATGCCCCTGTGGGACAAGGAGATGCCATGAACACGGAAATCACCCAGGCTCAGATAGACGCCTATCAAACCCACGGTTTCGTGGTGATGGATGAATTCCTCACCCCCGAGGAACTGGAGACCTGGCGCGACGCCGTGGACCAGGCCGTACGCGCACGCAAGGACCGGAAGCTGGTCGTCGAAGGCAGTGTGGACGACGAGCGCTGGAAGGATGACGGCTCCTTCTACGACTACATCTTTGTGCAGCGCCTCAATTTGTGGAAGGACAATCCGGCGGTCAAGGAGCTCATCCTGGATCCCCGGATTGGCCGGATGGCCACCGAACTGGCCCGGACGGACGGCATGCGCGTGTGGCACGATCAGGCCCTGATCAAGCAGCCCTGGGCCAATGCCACGGCCTGGCATCACGACAACCCCAAGTGGTCCTTCTATTCCCCGGATGCGATCAGCATCTGGATCGCGCTGGACGACGCCACCTCCCACAATGGGTGTCTCTATTTTCTGGCGGGTTCCCACAAGCAGACCACCTACGTCAACGTGCGGATCGCCGAGAACATGTCGGACCTCTTTCGGGAGTATCCCGACTTTGTGGACATGGAATCGGTTGCTGCGCCCATGAAGGCGGGCTCCTGTTCCTTCCACAATGGCTTGCTGGCCCATGGGGCCGGCGCCAACATGACCTCCGGCTGGCGCCGGGCCATGACCTGTGCCTTCATGCCCTACGGCAGCACCTTCAACGGGATTCAGAATGTCTTGCCGGACAAACTGTTCGCCTCCTATGTGATCGGGGACGAATTGAACGACGACCACCAGAACCCGGTGGTGTACCACCGGGACCAAGCCCTGATTACTGTGTAGTCGGCTTCCACATTGGCAATGTATGCAAGCAAGAGGTTGCCAAGGCACTGAAAGGGAATTGTGCTTCCCTGCACTGCATCGCCGTTGCGATTTTCGAGGCTTTGCCCAATCTGGTCGACAGCTATTCAGGCAGTCAGCAGCCAGTCCGGATCGAAACCGGCCTGCCCCTCCCGCACTTCCGGGAGGCTCGTCCCAAGGAAGGATCGAACCTCCCGGTACCGTGCTTCCGACCATCCCAGGACCTTGGTCATGTCCAGTGCCGCCTGGCCGGTTCCGGCCACGAAGTTGCCCTTGGTAGGGTGGAAAGACTGAACTACAAAGCGTCGAACACCGGTGGCACGAAGAGTAGCTACGAGATTCCGCGGCGAACGCACCGGTAACAGGGGTGTCAACGTCACGACAGCCGGGATTCCGGCCTCAACCACCTTTGCAACCGCCTCCAGCCTTGCCGCAATGGGCTCACAACGCGGTTCAAAAGCCCTTCGGACATCCTCACAATCGGTCGAGACGGTCATGTTCACGCATACGCGCCGAAACCGTGCCAGCAGGTCCAGGTCGCGCACCACCAGTGACCCGCGCGTCTGAACCACCGGCTCCAATCCGCGGTCGGCCATGACCGGCAGAAGGGAGCGCACCAGTTGTACCTCGCGTTCCAAGGGCTGGTACGGGTCTGTCACGCTGCTCATGTAAACCCGTTTCCCGGTCAGTGGGGTGCGCATACGCTGCAGTTTGCTCACGGGGTTTTGCTTGACCCAAACCCAATCGCCCCATCTGGCACGCAGTTCGGGATCGCGCGGGAAGAAGGCCGCATAGCAGTAGCTGCATCCGTATGCACAGCCACTGAATGGATTCAGGGTGTAGTCGAAACCGCCGATGAAACCGGTGGCCTTGGTCAGGATGGACTGGCAGTCCTTGAATTCCAGGTCAAGTCGTCGATACCGTTGGTGCCTTGGATGGGGTTCGCATGTCGGGTCCTGCCGAGCATCGAATGGAAGGGAAGCCTTGGTCATCGGCAGCATTTGGGAGTGTCGGGGAACAACCTGTCCACAGTCCAGGCCGCGCCATGGTTCACAGCTCAACAAGCACGGACAAGCTGCCGAGTGGATTGTGCCGCATGGTGGATGACGTAATCCGGGATCGGACATGGACATGTCCATGCTGTGGAAGGCAAGGATACGGAAAAGTCCCAGTCTACCTGGTGGATGGGTATCCGATTGTTGGTTGGTTGGGTGACATCCGGTCAATGGCTTGCCGCAACCGGCGGTCCAGCTCCCCGGGGTGTGTCAGCCAGATGTAGTGGGCCGCCCCTTCAATTTCGAAGTAACGGCCCTGCGGCAGCAGGGTGGCCAATTGCCTGGTGGGCCAGTTTGGCCGGATGTCGGCGGAGCCGTTGATGAAGGTGGCCGGCAGGTCAAGGTCGGCCACGGTCCGGAACAGGTTGGGCGTTCGAATGAACTCGCGCCAGCTTTGATTGCCGTCGCGGTTCACGTGCGGGTCGGCATGGAAGACGGCTCCGCCCGTGTCTTCGCCAATCTCCTGCAAGCCGCGGTGGTAGGTCTCGCTCCAACTGCGGTCGTTGACTAGGTTGCTACCGGCAATGCCGATGAGCCCGCAGGTGGCGGAAGGGAATCGAAGTGCGTAGGCCAATGCCGCGTTGACACCGAAGCTATGGCCGGCCACGAGGCAAGTTTGTGCGCCATGGGCCTGGCGCACGGCATCCGCGTCGTCAAGCAGAACATCCAGGGAGTAGTTTCCGTCCCAGTCGGATCGGCCGCATCCCCGTGGCTCAAACCGGATGAGCCTGGCCTTGTCTTCGACCAACGCGGAGACTGTCCCCAGATAGTCGTCACAGCCGGGACCTCCGTTGAACATGAGCACCGTTGGTCCTTGGCCAGCGGCGATGGACCACAGTGTGGCTGTCCCAGACTTGACCTGGAGTTCGCATGACCCGTTCACGCGGCGTCCCGCGCTGCGAACTGAAGGCCGCACACATCCAACGGGCAAGGTTCGTTCCCGAGCCACAACAAGGCCGGAATGGCATGGGACGGTGCCGCCGTGCGGTTTGAATCTGCCGACAGGTTCACATCGAAACCCGCAGTCGCGCAGTGGCCGTCCCAGTGAAACGGTTTCCGGGAACCGCACACGGTCAGGCCGGTTCCGGACGCTACCGCGTCCGCCAATCCGGTCAGCGCTTGAAGTCCGTGATGGTGATGCCCTGGATGAAGGCCCGTTGCGAGAAGAAGAACAGAATCAGGCACGGCGAAATAATCGTGAGTGATGCTGCCATGTACAGGTGCCAGGGGGTGGTCCTGACAAAGGCGACCGAGAAGTTCGCCAGGTACATGGTCAGCGTGAAGTTCTGGGGCTTGGACAGAATGATCAATGGTCCCAGGAAATCGTTCCAGAAGTAGACGAAGGCCAGGACACCGATGGCCCCCAGCGCGGGTTTGGACAGGGGCACAATCAGACGCGAGAAGATGGTCCAGTGAGTGGCGCCGTCGATGCGCGCCGATTCGTCGTATTCCAGCGGAATGGTCATGAAAAACTGGCGCAGCAGGAAGACGTTCCAGGCCGAACCAAACCAATACGGCACCATGAGCGGCAGGAAGGTGTCGAGCCAGTTCAGGTTCTTCCACAGGATGAACTGGGGCACCATCAGAACCGTGAACGGAATCATCAGGGTGGAGATGACGCCCAGGAACATGGCCTGCTTGCCCGGGAAGTCCATGCGGGCGAAGGCATAGGCGATCAAGGCGCTCGAGAAGGTCGTGGCAATGACGCCGTTGACCGTGATGATGACCGTGTTCTTGGCGTAGTTGTAGACCGGAATCTCGGCCGCGATGTCGGTCCGTTCGTTGATCCAGGCGTCCAGGTAGTTGCGGAACACGACCGGGTTCGGGTACCAGTCGGGCGGGATTTGGAACACCCGCAGCGGTTCCTTAAGCGAGGTGTTCAACATCCAGTAGAACGGCAGCAGGAACAGCACCGCGTACACGAACAGGGCACCGTAGATGTAGAGGGTCTTGAGCAGCCCGCGGCGGAAGCGGTTGCCCAGGAGGACATTGCGCAGGGAGGTGGACGATGCCGTCATGACAGCGGACCGGTCAGGAGGACTGGCCTTCGTAGTAGACCCAGCGTCTGGCCAGGCCAAACTGGATTACCGTGAGCAGGAAGATGAGGAGGAACATGATCCAGGCCATGGCCGAGGCGTATCCCATCTTGAGGAAGTGGAATGCATTCTCGTACAGGTGCAGGCCAAGGAACAGGGTGGCATTGGCGGGACCGCCCTTGGTCATGACGTAGGGCTCGGCAAAGGTCTGGATCTGGGAGATGATTCCCATTACCACGTTGAAGAAGATGACCGGCGAAATCAATGGCAGGGTCACGCTCAGGAACTTGGTCCACTCGCCGGCGTTGTCCAGGTCCGCCGCCTCGTACAAGTCCTGGGGCAATCCCTGCAGAGCCGCCATATAGATGACCATGGGCACACCTACGTTCCACAGGCTCTTGGCCACAAGGGAACCGAGAACCAGCTGCTCGTCCCAGAGCCAAGCTTGGGGTTCCAGGCCTGCCGCCAGCAGCAGGTTGTTGAAGATGCCCAGTTCGCCGCTGTACATCCAGGCCCACAACACGGAGCCGGCCACGCCGCTGACGACGGCCGGCAGGTAGAAGATCGTGCGCCAAATCCCGATGCCCCGGATGCGCTGGTTCAGAAGCAGTGCCAGGGACAGGGAGATGAGGTTGCCCAAAACGACGGAGTAGAGGACGAACTTGAAGGTCACGCCGACGGAGTGCAGGAACAGTTCGTCCGTTGTGAACATGGCCACAAAGTGGTCGAACCCGATGAACCGCGGCGTGTTGATGACCTTCCAGCGAAAGAAGCTGAGGACGAAGGAGAAGATGATTGGACCGCCGGTGAACACCAGGAAGCCGATGATCCACGGCGCCACGAACAGGTAGGCCGTGATCGTTTCCTGGATTTTGGCCTTGCGCATGGTGCGGCCGGAAGCGGCAACGGCCATGGTCGAAACCCCGGGTGGCGGTGCGGCAACAAAAAGGGCGATCCGCTGTCCGGCAGCGGATCGCCCGGCAAGTTGTGGTTCGATACGTTAGATATCGGAAATGACCTTGGTGACCTTGTCGGCCACTTCGGGCAGGATGTCCGCGGCCTGGGCATCGCCCTTGTAAATCAGGTCGAGGGCATCGCCGATGAGCTTGAGCGACTCGCCTTCATTGGCCGGTCCGGGCAGGATGCGGGCGTATTCCAGCGACTCCGGAATGGTGTGCCAGTCCACCTCGTATTCCACTTCGGGAGCGACCCAGGGCTTGGGATCGATCTCGTTGGTGGAGCGGCGCGTGCCGGGGAAGTTGGCCTCCGAGCAGTAGTTGTAGATGCCCTGCGTGCTGCAGTTGGCGTTGATCCAGGTCCAGGCGGCGTCCTTGTGCTCGGACGTGCTGGCAATGGCGTTGAAGGCGCCGTGGGAGATGGTGGACTGCTGGGTCGACATCGGTTCGGGCGCGATGTTGAACTTGAACGGGGCCGCCACCAGGCCGCCCGTGATCCAGGTGCCCATGCGCTGCATGCCGATCTTGCCGGCGCCCAGCAGTTCGGCCGCGGCGCCGGAGCCGCCAATGCCGATGATCTGGGACGGGGACGGCATGACGTTGCCGTCCAGCAGGAGGTCGGCCCAGTACTGCAGCGCCTCGACGGCGGGGGCGTCGCCGATGGTGCAGGACAGGTAGTCGTCGCTGTAGTAGGAGCCGCCGTGCTGCCAGGTGAGCTTCACGCTCCACATGTGCCAGCCGACCGGAATGGTCTCGGAGCCCCAGATGCGGTTGTCCGGATCGGAGATGGCCCGGGCCATCGACTCGTAGTCGGCCCAGGTGAAGTTGGCCGGGTCCGGGTAGTCCACGCCGTTCTCGTCGAACAGGTCCCGGTTGTAGAAGGTCATGTGCGTGGCGGCCGCATCGGAGATGCCGTACCGCTTGCCGTCGACCACCGGGTAGTTCCACCAGTTGGGGTAGAAGTCGTCCGGGTCGAAATCGGTCTGGGCATCGACATGGGCCTGCAGGTCGATGAACTGGTTGTTGCGGCCCAGATCCAGCGCCATGGCTTCCCAGCTGCGCACCACGTCGGGTAGGTTGCCGGCGGCGGCCAGGGCGGGAATCTTGGCGTGGAACTCGCCGATCTGCTCGACCTCGACCGTAATCATGGGATGCTCTTCGTGGAAGGCGTCCAGGGTGGTGGTCACGCCGGAGGCCGGGTCGTGGCGGCCGTAGCGAAGCGTTACAGGTTCCGCCATGGCACCCATGTCGCCGCTGTCCGCGGTTTCCGGCAGTACGCAGGCGGCCAGCGCGCCGGCTGCGGCCACACCGGTCAAACTCAGGAAGATTCGTCGCGACAAAGTACGGGGGTCGGTCATGTTGTCTCCTTGGGAGTGCGGGAAACAGGTTGAGAATCGATTGTGGGTCGATCGGCCGGATTATATATGTTGCATGGCTCGTTGGCCCCTGTCTGCCGGTCCACGCGAATCACCTCGCCCCTCCGCATGCCCTCCCGGTTGGAGCGATCCGGCCGGGCTGTTAGATTTACGGGGTCGACCCGGCACCCCGACGCGGCCCTGCCGGTCAACATCTCTTCGAGCACTGGCACCGGGACTTCCACTTTCCATGGCGAACATCAATCTTGCAATCGTCGGCTGCGGCGGGATGGGCACACGCCATCTGCGGGGCTTGGCGGAGTTGCAGAAGCACGGCCTGTCGGAGTTCAACCTGGTTGCACTGTGCGATCCGGTGCTGGACAACGCCAACCTGCTGGCGGACGAGGCGGTGGATCGGTTCGGAGTACGGCCGGCCGTGGTGCCTGCCTTGGCGGAACTGGAAGCCCACGGCGTGCAGGTCGTGGACATCACAACCACCCCCCGGTACCACCACACACTGGCGGTCGAGGCCCTGGAACTGGGTTGGCACGTCATGTGCGAGAAGCCCGTGGGCCTGACGGTCGAGTGCTGTCGGCGAATCAAGGATGCCCGGCACCGAACCGGCCAGGTCCTGTCCGTGGCCGAGAACTACCGCCGCGATCCCATGAACCGGCTGGCCAAGGCGGTGCTGGAGTCCGGTGCCATTGGGGAGCCGCGTCTCATGCTCCACAACATGCTGGGCGGTGCGGACCGGATGACGATCTCCGTCTGGCGCCATATGAAGGACCAAAGCGGGGTGCTACTGGATGTCGGGGTTCACTTCACCGACATCCTCGAGTACTACCTCGGACCCGCGGTCACCGCCTACGGCCAGGTTCGGTTGCACGAGCCGGTGCGGCGCAACCCCGCCGCGGGCAAGGACAACGACATGAGTTCCAATCCGGCGGGCATCTACGGCAGGTGGCAAAAGGTGATGCCGGCTACCTTCGAACCCACGGCCGAGGACGCCGCCTACGGCACCATCACGCACGCCAACGGAGCCGTAACCCAGTTTGTCGAGGACCATGCCGGCCATGGTCGGGGCATGTTCCAGCGGCTGTTGTTCGGGTCGCGGGGCTCCATGGACCTGCCCAACGATCGGAGCGGCCAACCGGTCACCGTGCATCTTGCCGACGGCAAGTCCCTGACCGGCCACCAGGTATTGGACTTGGTGCCGGAATTCAGGCTTGAGGAAGCGACTGCCACCCTCTTCGGTGGGGAGCGCCTGGGTGGCTATGATCTGCCCTTCACCGAGATCGATCCCAGGATCATCGCCATCGAATACGCGGAGCTGGGCCAGGTCCTGACCGGCCGCAAGCCCGCCGTGGAAGTGGACATTGAACAGGGCATGCGTTCGGTGGCCCTGGTCTATGCCCTGATGGAGTCCAGCCTGCTCAACCGCGCGGTGACGATGGATGAAGTCCTGGTCGGTTCCGTCAACGGCTATCAGGCCGAGATCGATGAAGTCCTGTTTCCTTGATCCCGCCCGGCGGGACGAATCAATGAATCCAGTACCGGCCAGGAGGTCGAGATGAGCGGTTTGCTGTCACCCGATGTTTCGCGATCCAAGTCCCTGCTCGCGCGTTCGGACGAACTCCTGGTGCGCGGGTGCCAGGGCCACAAGCGCAGCCACGACATGATTGCCCGCGGCTACCCGGTCTTTACCCGCGAGGCCCAAGGCGCCCGGTTCACGGATGCGGACGGCAACGAGTACATCGACTACCTGCTGGCCTACGGCCCGATTCTGTTGGGGCACAACGATCCGGCCGTGCAGGAGGCGATCTCGGCCCAGATGGCGCAGGGCACGATTTACACCACCGCCTGGGAACGGGAGGTGGAAGTCGCGGAGAAGCTGATCGAGGCGATTCCGTTCGCGGAGATGCTGGGTTTCGTGATTGGCGGCAGTGCCGCCACCGCGGGCGCGGTCCTGATTGCCCGGTCCTATACGGGCAAGGATCGGGTGATTCGCAGCGGCTACCACGGTTGGCACGACTGGGCCCGTCCGGGTAGCGTGGGTGTGCCGGAACAGGTTGGTGAGCTGACCACGGAAGTTCCGTATGCCGATCTGAACGCCTTGGACGATGCGTTTCGGCAGCATCCCGGCGAATACGCCTGCGTCATTATGGAAACGGTGCGCGGAGAAGGTCCGCCGGAAGGCTTCCTGCAAGGCTGTGTGGAAATTGCACACAGCCACGATGCACTGTGCATCTTTGATGAGATCAAGGTTGGGTTCCGAGTTGCCTACGGAGGTGCTGGCCACCGTTGGGGTGCGACACCGGACATGTCCACGTTTGGCAAGGCCTGCTGCAACGGATATCCCGGCAGCTTTATTGCGGGCCGCAAGGAGGTTCTGGGACACCCCAATGCCCAGGAGGCGTGGCTGGCGGCCACCTTCCACTGCGACACCCTGAGCCTGACCGCGATGGCCACGGTCCTGGACGAGATGGAGAAGCGGGACGGCATTGCCTACCAGTGGGAGATCGGACAGCGTCTGATTGACGGCCTGAATGCGGTAACCCGCGAACATGAAATCGGATACCGGCTGGAGGGACCCGGCCCCATGCCGTCGCCCGTGTCGGATCCCGAGGACGGGGACAGGGTTGCGGCCATGCTCCGCGGTTGCTTGGCTCGGGGCATCTACCTGCCGCCCAGCCATCCGCTGTTCTTCTCCCTGGCCCACAGCCGGGAAGACATCGACCACACCATTGCCATGGTGGTGGAATCGGCCGAGGACGTGACTCGCACCATGTAACCCGCCGGCACAGCCTGTACGCGCACAGGCTGTCGAGCTTGGAACCAGGCCTGCGGCCGGTCGGGTACGGGTTATTTGCCGGCCGCACCGCCGATCAAGTTCGGGGGCGCGGCCTCGCTGCCCGCGGGCTTAATCCTTCCGGCGGGAAGGCTTGCTTCAGTTCATGCCCATGGCAAGCTGGTTCTTTCGGGCCCGCCGGCGCGCGTGCAGGATCGGTTCCGTGTAGCCGTTGGGCAGGGACGTTCCCTGAAAGACCAGCTCCAGAGCCGCCTGGAAGGCCTGGCTGCCTTCCGGATCGGTGGACATGGGCGTGTAGCCCGGCTTGTTCTCGTTCTGGCCGTCCACCACCGCCGCCATCCGCAGGAACGTTTCGCGTACCTGTTCGGGATCGGTGATGCCGTGTCGCAACCAGTTCGCGATGTGCTGGCTGGTGATGCGAAGCGTGGCCCGATCCTCCATTAGGCCAATGCCGTTGATGTCCGGTACCTTGGAGCAGCCGACCCCTTGGTCAATCCAATGGACAACATAACCGAGGATGCCTTGGATGTTGTTGTCCAACTCCTGCTGAATTGCCTCTTTGTCGGGCATGTCCGACATCAAGGGTGGCGTCAGGATGTGATTGAGCGAGGCCCGGGGGCGGTTCGCCAACTCCTCCTGCTTTCCGGCGACATCCACGACGTGGTAGTGCAGGGCGTGCAGCGTGGCGGCTGTCGGTGACGGAACCCAGGCGGTCGTGGCGCCGGCTTCCGGGTGGCCGCGCTTTTGCTCGAGCATGTCGGCCATTTCGTCGGGCATGGTCCACATGCCCTTGCCGATCTGGGCCCGGCCTCGCAGTCCTGCCATCAACCCCGCATCCACGTTCCAGTCCTCGTAGGCGGACAGCCAGGACTGTTCCCGGATCCGTGTCTTCGGCAACATGGGCCCGGCATGCATCGAGGTGTGGATTTCGTCTCCGGTCCGATCCAGGAAACCGGTGTTGATGAAAACCAGTCGCTCCCGCGCCTCGGCGACCGCATTGAGGAGGTTGACAGTCGTGCGCCTCTCCTCGTCCATGATCCCCAGCTTGATGGTGTTGGCCGGGAGGATCAGGGCTTCCTCAACCCGGCCGCACAATGTGATGGTTGCGGCCACTTCCGCGGTGCCGTGCAGCTTGGGCTTGACCATGTAGATGCTGCCCGCGCGGGAGTTCTGGAAGGCACCGGAACCCTTCAGGTCGTGCAGGGCCGCCAGACCGCTGATCATCAGGTCCAGGAAGCCTTCCGGAATGGCACTGCCGGAATCGGTGGTCACGCAGTCCGTGTACATGTGGAGCCCCACGTTCCGGACCAGCAGCAGGCTGCGTCCGGGCAGCGTCAGGGCAGAGCCGTCGGGTGCCGTGTAGTGGCGGTCCGGCTTGAGGCGGCGCGTCATGGTGTTTCCGTCCTTCTCGAAGGTTGCCTCCAGGTCCCCCTTCATGATGCCGGTCCAGTTGCGGTAAACCTTGACCTTGTCCTCGCAGTCCACGGCGGCCACCGAATCCTCCATGTCCTGGATGGTGGTGACCGCTGATTCCAGCACTACGTCCTTCACACCGGCCCGGTGCAGCTTGCCGACCGGATGTGCCGGATCAATCTGCAGCTCCACATGCAGGCTGTTGTGGGCCAGGAGCACGGTGCGCAACGCTTCGCCGTCGGATACGAACCCCTTGAACTGGGTTGGATCCGCCAGCGATGTGTGTTCTCCATTCTCCAGGACGGCTTCCAACGCCACGGTATCGCCAGCCGAACCGAGCCGGTAGTTGTGGACATCCCTGTGGGAACCCTTCTTCAAGGGGAAGGCCTTGTCCAGGAACTGCTCCGCCCAGGCCACCACCGCCTCGCCCCGGGCCGGGTTGTATTCGGCGCCCTTCTCCAGTCCTTCTGCCTCCGGTATGACGTTGGTGCCGTACAGGGCGTCGTACAGGCTGCCCCAGCGTGCGTTGGCCGCGTTCAGGGCATAGCGGGCGTTGTCTATCGGCACCACCAGCTGCGGGCCCGGCATGCTTGCGATTTCCGGATCCACGTCGGCAGTGGCGACCGCATAGTCGTCGGTTTCCGGCTCCAAATAGCCGATTTCCTCCAGGAACTCCCTCTGTTCATCGGCCTGGAAGCCCTTGCTGCACCATTGATCGATTCGCTGTTGAAGATCGTTCCTCTGTTCGAGGAGTGTTCGATTCAGGGGAGCCAGATCCCGAACGATGGCAGCCAGGGAAGCCCAGAACGCTTCCGGGTCGATGCCGGTTCCGGGTGCAATCTCGTCCTGGACTAAGTGAAACAGCCGTTCGTCGATGCGAAGACCGCTGCGGGTGATGCGACTGTACATGCGGGACAAGGCTCCTTGTGTGCTGACGTGCAAGGCACTGGGTTGACACGTTTGGTGTGGAGGCCGGGCACACACGGCATGCTGGGCGGTGTTGCCGGAGGGGCCCGGGCGAATCGTGCTGGGAATCCGGATTGAGGTGGGTGTATCCGGCCGGAGACTCGTGAATCTTACATTTGATCCGCATCCTTCCTGTTGATGTGCATTCAGCCGCGGCATCTATGGCCGATCGGTGGGCGGGGTGTCCCGTACTGGGCAGGGCTGTTGACTGCGTCGTCCCTCCCGGAGCCGGTATGTCCCACCGGTACCGGGGGCTGGCTGTTCTTTGTCGTCATGTGAAGCGTTAGGGCACCTGTGACCAATCCCTGGTGACACCTACCGCGTCGGCCGCATGGCTATTGTCGGCAACCGTGTTGATGATGAATGGGGCACCGTCGACAAGTCAACCGCGGAGTGTCATGAATCGCGATGTCGGAGCATCTTACTAGCACGATATATCGACACTGAAGGACATTTTGTGGTATTCTGTGGACATGAAGATCTACCGGGCCGCCGCGTTCGCGGCCAAGATTGGGGTGCACAAGAACACGGTCAAGGCCTGGAGCCTGAAGGGCAAGCTGCCGGACCGCCGCACCCCCGCCGGCCACCGCTACTACACGGAGGCGGACGTGGATCGGTACTTCGGCGTGGAGCGTGCCTCCGAGACCGGACGCACCGTGGTCTACTGCCGCGTGTCCAACCGGGCGCAAGGGGACGATCTGCGGTCGCAACAGCAGGCGATGGAGACGTTCTGCCTGGGGGCGGGCCTGGCGGTGGACGAGTGGCTGATCGAAATCGGCAGCGGCCTGGACTTCCAGCGGCCCGTGTTCCGTGCGTTGATGGAACGGATCGGGAAGCACGAACTGGGCCTCCTGCTGCTGGCCCACGAGGACCGTCTCTGCCGGTTCGGGTTTGACTGGTTTGCGTACTTCGCCGAGAGCCACGGCTGCGAGATCCGGGTGGTCAACCAACCCAGTCTGTCCCTGCAGGCGGAGTGGGTCGAGGACCTGATGGCCGTGGTCGACAGCTTCTCTGGCCGCCTGCCTGGATTGCACCGGTACCGGAAGCAGATCCGGGAAGCCGCCGTCGATGGCTGAGAAGGTCACGCGCATTCTGCACAGCCGGGGGCTGAACGCGGCCAAGTACGATCGTCTGTCCCGGATCGCCGTCCTGTGCGGCAAGGTGCGGTCGGATGCGTGGCAAAGATGCAGCGGAGTGTCCACAGCCGCTCAATCCCCCTACGAGATCCGCGATGCCTGGATGGCCGAGGGGTATGACTGGCACGG
>JAAXGZ010000034.1 GCA_012271135.1 Caldilineales bacterium
AAGAAGATCTCCGGGACCGCGGAGCGGCCCAGGCTGTCGGTCCATCGCAGCCTGAAGCACATCTATGCCCAGGTGATAGACGATTCCACGGGGCACACGATCGTGTCCGCCTCCAGCCAGGAGGCTTTGGGCGGCGCCACCGGCGACAAGAGCGAGGTGTCGGCGGTCGTCGGTAAAGTCCTGGCCGAGCGGGCGCTGGCCGCGGGCGTTACCCTGGTCGTGTTCGACCGCGGCGGATGCAAATATCACGGCCGGGTAAAGGCCCTGGCAGACGGATCCAGAGAGGGCGGCCTGCAGTTCTAGGGCGCCACTTTCGAAACCAGGCACGAAACCAGGCATGAAACCAGGCACGAAATAGGGAGGTCCCAACCTCACATGGTACAAGCTCCTCCAGGAAGACGCGGCGGACAAGGCCGGGGCGGTGGCCCGGGCCGGGGCGGCCCGCCGGGACAGAACAGGCAATCCCGGGACGGTGGCGGCCCAAGGGCTCCCCGTGAAGGGCGGCCTCCCCGCGACAGGGGCCCCAGGGAAGAGGACTCCGGAGGGTTCCAGGAACGGGTCGTCTACACTCGCCGCATTGCCAAGGTGGTGAAGGGAGGCCGGCGGCTGCGCTTCAATGCCCTTGTGGTAGTAGGCGACGGCCAGGGAAACGTGGGAGCCGGACTCGGCAAGGCCTTGGTTATCCCGGACGCCGTTCGCAAGGGGAACGCCGTTGCCCGTCGCGAAATGGTGACCATCCCCTTGAGGGGCGGCACCATACCGCAACAGATCACGGTCAAGAAAGGGGCAACCATCGTGCTCATCAAGCCGGCCCGCGAGGGTACCGGCGTCATTGCCGCGGGGGCGATGCGAGCCATCCTGGAGCTGGGCGGCGTGAAGGACGTTGTCGGAAAATCCCTGGGGTCACGAAACCCGATCAACATCGTCTACGCCACCATCGAAGCCCTCCGGCAGCTGAAAGACCCGGCAACGGAACTGGCCAAGCGCGGCATACGCCCTGCTCCAGCTCCGGCTCCGGCTCCGGCCGAGCCTGAGGCAGTGGCAGTGGCAGCAACGGGGACACCGGACGAAAGTTAGTTGACGGCCGACGTTGGGTTATGTCGGCCGGTTTGCGGGAACGATCAATGGCGGAATTGAAAATTACCTGGACCAGAAGCTGCATCGGGCGACCCAGGAACCAGCGGGAGATTATCCGTTCCCTGGGTCTCCATCATCTGCAGGACTCCGTGGTACATCACGACTCCCCGACCATCCGGGGAATGGTCAAGAAAGTGGAGCACCTGTTGCGAGTCGAGGAGGTTGGAGACGCGGCATGATGCAGCATGAAGTGGCGCCGCCCAAGGGAGCGCGCCGTAATCGAAAACGCGTCGGCCGCGGCGATGCCGCCGGGCAGGGCAGCACCGCAGGACGCGGCATGAAGGGCCAGAAGTCCCGGTCGGGCCGCGGCCCTCGTGTCGGCTTCGAGGGCGGACAGCTGCCGGTCATCAAGGGCCTGCCCATGAGGCGCGGGTTCACCAACATTTTCAAGACCTACTACACGCTGGTGAATCTCGACACCCTGGAACGGTTCGACGCGGGAGATGAGGTCACGCCGGCCATCCTGGCCCAGCGCGGATACATCCGCAACCTGAATCGACCGGTCAAGGTTGTGGGGGGCGGCGAGCTTACCAAGTCGCTGCGGGTGTCGGCCAACAAGTTCACCCGTTCGGCACGAGCGGCCATCGAGGCCGCCAATGGCACGGTGGAGGAAATCACCGCCCGATGATGGCCGCCGAGTCGCAGGGGGGGCGTTTCCCCAGGCTGCTACAGGCGGCCATAGATGCTTTCAGCCTGCCGGACTTGAGAGCCAAGATTCTCTTTACCCTCGCCATCCTGGCGCTGTATCGTTTCATCGCCCACATACCCCTGCCCGGCATAGACCAGGTCCAGCTCGACAACCTGTTCAGCAACAACGAGCTCCTGGGCTTCCTGGACCTCTTCAGCGGCGGCGCCCTGAGCCGGATGAGCATCGTGGCGCTGGGGGTGTTTCCATATATAACCGCCTCCATCGTCATCCAGTTGCTCACGCCGGTGTTCCCCCAGTTGCAGGAGATCTCCCGCGAGGGAGAATCCGGCCGGGCAAAGATGAACCGTATCATCCACTGGCTGACGGTGCCCATTGCCCTGGCCCAGGGTTACGGACAGTTGGTGCTGTTGCAGCAGAGCAACGTGCTGGACAACGTGGGGTTCACCGGGGCCGCCATGCTGCCCACCGTGGCCGCGCTGCTCTCCATCACGGCGGGCACCATGTTCCTGGTCTGGCTGGGCGAGCTGATCACGGAGCGGGGCATCGGCAATGGAATTTCCTTGATCATCTTCGCCGGGATCGTGGCCGGATTCCCCGCGCTGATGACCCAGGGATTCCTGGACCGCGACAACGTGCTGGGCGTGGGTTTCTTCGCTATCATCGGCGTGCTGATCATCGCCCTCATCGTGATGTTCAACGAGGCGCATCGCAGGATCCCGGTGCAGTACGGTCGAAGCATATTCCGGGGCGGACGAATGTACCGGCAAAGCGGAGCGACCTACCTGCCATTGCGCATCAACTCGGCAGGCATGATACCGCTTATCTTCGCCTTCTCGATCGTAATCTTGCCCGGAACCATCGCCACCTACCTGTCGACCAACTCGACCTGGGTTGGGGATGTCGCCAATTTCTTTGCGGTGCTCCTGATTCCCACATCGCCGCTCTACTGGGCGATGGCGTTCGTGCTGGTCGTGATGTTCACTTTCTTCTACACGCTGGTGATATTCAATCAGCAGAACCTGGCGGAAAACCTGCAAAGAAACGGTGGTTTCGTCCTGGGCATAAGACCGGGCAAACCGACGCAGGACTACCTGAACCGTGTGATCGTACGCATAACCATGGGCGGCGCATTGTTCCTGGGCTTCGTGGCCATTGTGCCCTACCTGGCTTCACTGGTCACCGGAGTGCAGGCCATATCGCTGAGCAGCACCAGCTTGCTGATCATGGTCGGTGTCGGACTGGATACTCTGCGCCAGCTCGAGGCGCAGCTCACAATGAGAAACTACGAAGGGTTCCTGAGATAACGTGCCTGGACGTTTGAGACTGGCTCTGTTCGGGCCACCGGGCGCGGGTAAGGGCACCCAGGCGCAGTTGCTGACGGACCGCTACGACCTGGCCCACGTCAGTTCAGGCGACATCTTCCGGCACAACCTGCGCCAGGGCACGCCCCTGGGACTGCGCGCGAAAAAATACATGGACCGGGGAGAACTGGTGCCCGACGAGGTGGTCATCGACATCATGCTGTCCAAGGTCATGTCCATTCATGCCGATGACGGCTTCATCCTGGACGGATTTCCCCGCAATACCCGCCAAGCCGAGGAACTGGAGGCGGCGCTCACCGCCCGGGCCAGGAACATCGACAAGGTGCTGCATATCGATGTTTGCGAAGAGGAACTGGCGAGAAGACTCGGAGGGCGCTTTGTCTGCCGTGATTGCCAGGCCCCCTTCACGCACCAGGGAGACGGTCCGCCACCAGCCTGCCAGCGCTGCCAAGGCGACCTCTACCAACGCGATGACGATCGCCCCGAGGCGGTGCAGCGCAGGATCGGCGTCTACCGAGACGAAACGATGCCGGTCCTTGCCTTCTACCGGGACCGGGGCCTTCTGGCAGACATCCCGGGCAAGGACTCGGTCGACAAGGTTTTCAAACGCATAGTTGAGACCCTTTAAGATTATGTCAAAACTGGCTACTTTCCAACGGACACTATCGAGAGTACAATAGTAAGGTGAATCTAAACCGCAAAAGAGAAACTGCCTCTACCTCCCCGTCCACCTATTCAGGCGGCATTACCATTAAGTCGCCCCGGGAACTGGACTCCATGCGGAAGGCGGGGGAGATCGTCGGCAAGACCCTCGACCTGCTCAAGGCTTCAGTCGAGCCCGG
>JAAXGZ010000147.1 GCA_012271135.1 Caldilineales bacterium
GAATGTGGCTAACATACTAGGGCTGGAGCTGCCGCAGGTCGTCGCAGGTCCACGGCGGGGCCGGGGACGGAACGGCCGCCCGGGCGGTACTCCGGGAACTGAATCAGGCCCCGCAGCCTATCACTCGACTTCTCGTTGTAGTGCTATTCAGGTACCCATGGTCTTGACCAGCTGACGGCACTGTTTCATTCTCGTTGATATGGATGGAAATTGTGTACTTGGCTAGACATGGGTTAATCCTGTGATCATTGGGGACATTGAGTACCGTTCCCCGGCCCGCAGGGCAGGGGCTGCTGCACGGCGAGAGGCGTTCTCATGGGAGACCCAGGGACCCGTGAACACGAGAGGCCGGCTGTCCAGTCAGGCACGGCCCATATGAGAATCTGTCCACAACAGATGAGACGACAGCCTCCATCGCCCTCGTGAAGGGAAGGGCAAGCTGGGGTTGCCTGACCAAAGCGCATTCCTGGTCCTTGCACCTGTCCAGGATGGCAAGACAACAGGTTGTCGGGGATCTGGGAAACGATGTCCGAGAAGGCACATGTCCAAGGTCCAATCTCCACCATCCGGAAACTCGGCTGACATCCGGGTTTGCGACTCATCAGGAGGGCAGTTAGACGAATACAGGCCGGGGTACCTCGTCGCCCCCTGGCAACCACTGTGGACTGGCTGTCACAGGTCGTTCATCAACAGCCATCGCACTGGTTCATGACCAGCACAAACCCCGCACCGCCTCATGCAGAGGCTGAATGAGTTGCCGACTTACCGGGCGCAAGTGCACACCGGACCGTCACGTCGGCCAGCACCTGATTGGACGCAACAGACGGCTTGACCAGATCACCCGGTCCGATTACCAGGGGGATCTCCGTGCAACCGAGCACAAAGGCTTCGGCTCCCCTGGCAGCCATCTGCCGGCCAATCTCTTGGATCGCCGCGCGGGGGCCGTCCGCGGCCGCTCCCGCCTTGATGCCCTGTGGGCCGTAGATGGCATCCATCAGTGCTTCCTGCTCCGCGTCCGACGGCAGCATCCAGGCAAGGTTTTCTGCTTCCAGGGCGCGTTGATAGAGGCCAGTGCCAACGGTACCGGTTGTAGCCAGGATACCGACGGTGCACCCGTCACCATGGGTTGTGCAAATGTATTTCGCAGTCTCGACGATCATGTCGAGAATAGGAACAGGGCAGACCGCCTGCACCTCCGGCAGGTAGTAATGGGCAGTGTTGCAGGGAATCGCGAGCAGTTCGGCTCCGCGGCGCGCCAGTTCCTGCACGCCTGCCTGCAACAGAGGCAGGGGATCCGATCCCCCTTCCAGGATCGCAGCAGTGCGATCCGGCACGGCCGGGTTGTTGTCGATGAGGATCCGCAGGTGATCCTGATCCGTCTCGGCCGGCGTCGCGCGCACGATGCGGTCGAAGAGATCCACGGTCGCCGCCGGTCCCATGCCCCCCAAAATGCCGATAACCGCTTTCCGGCCCATGTTCGCTATCCCTACCTGTGGGACAGGGTTGCCCGCGGCTACACGCGGATGTGCATGTCGCCTTCAACGATCCATTTGAAGGAGGTGAGGGCTTCCAGGCCCAGGGGACCGCGGGCATGCAGCTTCTGTGTGCTGACAGCCACCTCGGACCCCATGCCGAACTGACCACCGTCGTTGAAGCGGGTGCTGGCGTTGACGAACACGGCCGAGGAATTCACGGCTGCCACGAATCGCCTCGCGTTCATCATGTCGTTCGTGAGGATGCCGTCGGAGTGGTCCAGGCTGTGATCACGAATGTGATCGATGGCCTCCTCCATGGAGTCCACCACCCTGATCCCCAGGATGAGGTCCATCCACTCGGTGCCGAAGTCCTCGGGACCGGCCGCGGCCACGCGGCCGTTGGCACCGTGCCCATTCAGGGTTGCCATTGCGTCCTCGGTAAGTTTCATGTCCACGTTGCAGGCCGCCATGTGGTCCACAACCTTGGGAATGAACTCGGAGGCAATGCTGCGGTGCACCAGCAGCGTGTCCAGGGAGTTGCAAACGCTTGGCCGGCTCGTCTTGGCATTCTCGATGACCGTCAGGGAGCCTTCCTGGTCCGCAGTCTCGTCGACAAAGTAGTGACAGATGCCGACCCCGCCGGTGATGACCGGCATCGAAGCCTGATCCCGGCACAACGCATGCAGGGATCCACCGCCTCTCGGAATAATCATGTCCACATACTCGTCCATGCGCAGCAGGCTTGTGACGTGGGCACGGTCCGTATCCTCAATGCTCTGAATCGCGCGGATGTCCAGGCCCGCCTTTTCAAGGCCGGCGTGAATGACCTGCATCAAGGCCTTGTTGCTGTGCCGGATGTCGCTGCCGCCGCGCAGGATAACCGCGTTGCCGGTCTTCAGGCACAAGGAGGCAATGTCCAGGGTTACATTGGGCCGGGCTTCGTAGATGACGCCGATCACGCCAATGGGGATGCGTCGGTAGGTTAGGCGCAGGCCGTTCTCCAGAAGCTTCCCCTGCACGTCCTCGCCCACCGGATCCGGCAGGCGAACCACGGAGCGCAGGTCCGATTCCAGGGCCTTGAGACGGTCCGGGTCCAGGAGCATGCGGTCCAGGAGACTGTCGCTTTTGCCCGCGGCGCGTCCGGTCTCCATGTCCAAGGCATTGCCGGCCAGGACCAACTCGTGGCCGGCAGCCAGTTCATCGGCGATTGCCAGCAGCGCGTCGTTCTTTGCCATGGTGCCGGCGGTTGCCAGGTTGTAGCTCGCGGCCTTGGCGTTGCGTCCCAGTTGAAGGATGTAGTCCGAGGGTGTATCCATAATCCGGTGGAGGTGTTGTTCAGCGACTGGCGGCCGCAGGTGTCAGATCAATATGAGGTCGTTGCGGTGAATGGCTTCCGCACCGTAATCATAGCCGAGCAGGGAGGCAATCTGAGACGACTGGACGCCCTTGATGACCTCGAGTTCCCCACTGGCGTAGCGGGAGATGCCGCGGGCAAATTCCTGTCCGTCCAGGAGGCTTAACCGAACGGTCTCGCCGCGCCGGAACAAGCCTTCCACGCCCTTGATGCCGGCGGGGAGAAGACTGGTCCCCCTGTTGACCAGGGCGTTGCGGGCTCCCATGTCAACCTGAATGGTGCCGGCCGGCACCGC
This sequence comes from Caldilineales bacterium, assembly GCA_012271135.1. Taxonomy (GTDB): domain Bacteria; phylum Chloroflexota; class Anaerolineae; order Caldilineales; family Caldilineaceae; genus Bin34. Next base: position 3,125 of record JAAXGZ010000147.1, read on the forward strand.
GGTCAGGATGCGGCGCTGCCGGTTCTGCAGCAGATTGCCAAGGCCGGGTATGAGCGTGCCCAGTCCTGCGCGGTCAAGGACGATTCGGGGAACGATCCGGTCCCGGGCTCCGTCCGCGATGATTGTGTCCACGCCGGCACGTTGGGCGCGCTGGGCCGCCTCCAGCTTGGTGGTCATGCCGCCCGTACCCTGGTCGGTGGAGGTGTCCCCGGCCATGGCCCGGATGCGCCCGTCCACCACGGGAACCGTCTTCAGGTGCTCCGCATCCGGATGCCTGCTGGGGTCCTTGGAATACAAACCGTCGGTTTCGGTAAGGATGAGGAGCAGATCCGCCTGCATCATGACCGCGACCATGGCCGCGATGCTGTCGTTGTCCCCAACCTTGAGACGACTGGTGGCCACGACGTCGTTCTCATTGATGATCGGAACGATGCGCCCTTCGAGGAGTGCACCGAGGGTGTCCTGGATGTTGAGGTAACTGACGGAATCCTCAATTTCGTGCCGGGTAAGGAGAATTTGGCCGACAAGCACCCCGTGTTCGGCAAACGCCTGGTCCCAATAGCCGGCCAGTCGGGCCTGGCCGATGGAAGTCAGAACCTGTTTGGTGTGGGTGGCCGCGGTATCCGGTCCCGCGCTCAGCCTTTCGAGGCCGGCGGCCCTGGCTCCAGACGTGACCACCATGGCTTGGATGTCGGCATGCAGAAGAGCGGCGATCTGGTCCGCGTAGCGGCCGATCTGATCCCGGTTGATGGCGGCGGAGCCCCGAGTGAGGTTCGAGGTGCCGATCTTGACAACCACGCGCCGGTACTGGGAACTATCCTGTCTGAACCCGTTCATGGACAAGCACGCGTTGGGAAACTACCGAATTGCCGAATGCGGGGGGTTTTGACAGGCAATCATCCCAAGTTGGAAATACTCGGGGTTTGCAGGTGCGGTTGACAGAAGAGAGTGTATCGTTTGAGCCGGGCGGTGTCCGAAAGTGTAGGCGAGGGTTCGGTTCCACGCTCAGTTTAGGTAGCTGGCTGAACAGCTGATTCCGATGGGTCGGAGAAACGGCTGGGGATGTGCTGCCACTTCCCTGCTCCAGTACCGGGCAAGTTACGCGGGACTTTCGTCACACTTGGAGACGATGAAGGTGGGGACACAGGCGAAGGTTGCCGATGCGACAGGGTTTGTCATGAGAGTTGCACCGCCTGCGAATCAACACGTGGTGCAGCCCACTTGATCGCATTTTGGAGGTGTTCTCGGCTACGGGCACATCTCACAGTGCCAGGCCAGTCCACACGAGTGTCGTCGTTGTGTGTCCTTTGAACTTCAGCATTTCGAGCGCGCGCACGCAGGTCCAACAGGACCATAGCCGTTGTGGGTTCCCTGCTTCCTCCAGTCAGACGGCATGCTCATGAGCCCTTGTCCCTTCAGTGAACCGAGCCATGCCTCAAGTTCCCGACGGTCCCGGTCCGTGAAGCAGTACTGCATATTGCCTGATGGGCTTGTTCGGGGTTGTGTCGTGAAGTTCCGGGAGGTTCGGTCCCTCCGCCCCAAAGTAGGCGAAGTTGCGCGACAGCAAGACGCGGTCCGTCCGTTCAGTGTCGTGTTCAATGTGATCGCCATTGTGGTAGGAGCAGGCTTGGACCCAACTTCCACCGGGAGCTTGATGGTGAATGTTGTCGCCACAAGCGTATGTCGGGGCGCCGTCAAAACGGGGCTTTTTGCATTCGAAGTCGGGATCGCGCCAATACTCGTCGAATGTCATGATCTCATCCACTGCCATTATGAACACCACCCTGGTGGCGTTGGGAGCCTTAGTACTACAGTTGCAAAGCAATATCGCCTTACTTTGCTGAGTATGGCAGGGCCAACAAAAACGTTGCAAGCCTTCTTTCGGTTTGCCAGATCCTAATGTTCCGTCCCGGAAATAGCCAGGCATAATCTCTGGATCTTGTGGAGGATGGAGTCGGCGGTGGCGGTCCACACAAAGGGCCGGGCGCCGGGGTTGTAGTGGTCGGTGAAGCGCAGGATCTTCGCCTTGAGCTGGGTGACGGAAGAGAAGGAGCCGCGGCGAATGGCCTTCTGCGTGATGAGATGGAACCAGATCTCGACCTGGTTGAGCCAGGAGGCATAGGTGGGGGTGCAGTGGAGATGGTAGCGGGGCCGGTCGGCCAGCCAGCGTTGGACGCGGGCGTGCTTGTGGGTGGCGTAGTTGTCGACGACGAGGTGGATGTCGAGATCCGGGGGCACGTTGGCATCGATGTGTTTCAGGAAGCCCAGGAACTCCTGGTGGCGAGGGCGCGGCCGGCACGGGGCCAGGACCCGGCCGGTGACGACGTCCAGGGCGGCGAAGAGGGTGGTGGTGCCATGGCGAATGTAGCCGTGCGTGACGCCCTCGACGTAGCCCAGCCCGAGGGACAGAAGGGGCTGGGTGCGCTCCAGGGCCTGGATCTGGCTCTTCTCGTCGACGCACAGGACCAGGGCATGGTCGGGCGGATGGAGGTAGAGGCCGACGAGGTCGCGGACCTTCTCAACGAAGAAGGGATCGGTGGAGAGCGGGAAGTGCTTCTGCCGATGGGGCTGGAGGTGGAACGCGGTCCA
>JAAXGZ010000060.1 GCA_012271135.1 Caldilineales bacterium
CCTATGCGATCATGACGCGGTTCCTGTCCGACAAGATGGGGCAGTGGGACAATCTCAGGGATGCACAGGGCCGGCGCCTGGTGGACGTCGTCCGCCTGGACGACCGCCGTCCGCTCAAGGAGGTGGAAAGGGAGATGGAAACCATTCAGGAACGCTTCAATCGCCTGATGGACAAAAGGCACGCCGAGGGCCTGACCGAGGGGCAGATCGAGGGGCGGGCCGCGGGACGGGCCGAGGGGCAGATCGAGGGGGTGCTGGTCAGCTTCCGGCGCACCTTGGCCGACAGCGGCCTGGACCATCGGCTCGCGGCGGAGGTGGAGGCCCACGCCGACCGGATCGTCGAGGCGGCCCGGCGCGGTGTCCGTTTCGACCTGGAAGACATCCCGGATGCCGCCCGGCTGATCGCCGCGATCCGGGACGGCGGCGGCCCGACACGGGTATCCGCCGAGCGGATTTGGGCCCTGCTGCCGCACATCCCGGAAGAGGACGCGGCGCCGGAGTAGCCAGTCGGGCGCCGCCCTCGGACTGCCACACCCACCGCAGACCCGCCGCACAAGGGGCGGGCCTGCCCTATTGGGACCCGCGGCTGCCGTTGCCATCCGGAGTTGTATCAACAAGATTGAAAATAGTGCCTTGCCCTTCCCCTTGACGGGGGATCCGGGCCGGATCGGCCCGTCATGTCCGCGGGACGGTCTCCAACACCACCGTCAGCCTGAAGCGTTTGGTAGAGAGTTCGCCCGTCGGTTCCCAAAGGACGCCGAGTCCCTGCCAGCCCGCCATTGCCATGCCCGGCTACGGCGGATGTGCAGGATTGCGCAAGTCCGGAAGAACAGATGTTGTTGCGATCTCCCTTCGGTGTTTGCCACCATCCCACCCGTTGCAAGGGGTCCGGATTTTCCGTTCCAGAGAGACAGCCATGGATCGTTTCCTCTACGCCGGTGAACGCACGCGCCACATTAGCTTTCCCCTGGGAGGGATTGGGGCCGGCGGGATCGCGCTGGCCGGAAACGGCCATCTCATCGACTGGGAGATATTCAACAAGCCCAACAAGGGCAGCGTCAACGGCTTTTCCCACTTCGCGATCAGGGCGGAAGAAGCCAGTACCGTTGTGGATGCCCGCATATTGCAAGGCGACTTGACCCCGCCCTTCATGGGTGACATAAGCCAAGGCATGTTTCAGGGGTTTGGGTTCGGGCCGCGACGGGAATACATGAGCGGCCTGCCGCACTTCCGCGATGTGGAATTCAGGGGCGAGTTTCCCTTGGCCACACTGCGGTTCGTCGACGAGACCTTCCCCGGCGAAGTCTGTTTGCGTGCCTTTTCGCCCTTGATACCCCTGGAAGAAGACGATTGCAGCCTGCCGGCAGCCTTCCTCGAGTTCGAGATCGGTTCTCCGGGCGACCGTCGATTGACCTACACGCTGGTTGGAGTTCTGGCCAACCCGCAACCGGCCGTGAACCTGAACCGGATGGACGAATCGATGGCTGCAACGGGCTTGCACCTGATGCATCTCTCCAGTACCGAACCCGGTCCGGACTCCCCTGCGCACGGCGACCTGACCCTGGGTGCCGACACCGGGCACGATCCCGCCCAGACGGTCAGCTGGCAGGAATACTGGTTTCGCGGGGCGTGGTTCGACAACCTGGAAGTGTATTGGCAGGACTTGACCCGGCCGGGACCATTCACGAACCGCCGCTATGAAGGGGAGGCGGCCGGTGCCGGCAACGAAGCATTGCTGGCTGTCCATATTCCCGTCAATCCCGGCGAAACGCACCGGGTGCGGTTTGTGATCGCCTGGAACTTTCCCAACTGCGTGAACGACTGGAGCGAGGATGCCATGCGCGAGGCCGCGGCGGCGGGGACGCCCAACCAATGGCGGAACTGGTACGCCACCCGTTGGGCCGATTCACGCGACAGTGCGTCGTTTGCGTTGCGGGAGTGGGACCGGTTGCATGACGGTACGGCTCTGTTCCACGACATCCTGTTTGCATCCGACCTGCCACCGGTTGCCCTGGAGGCCGTGTCGGCCAATCTGTCCACCTTGAAGACGCCGGTCGTGAAGCGGTTGGAGGACGGGACCCTGTATGGCTGGGAAGGGGCACATGTCGATGCCGGGTGCTGTGAAGGCAGCTGCACGCACGTCTGGAACTACCAGCAGACCGTGCCGTTCCTGTTTCCGAGGCTGGAGCGTTCGATGCGCGCGGCCGACTACAAGTACAACCTGCTGCCGAACGGCGCCATGCCGTTCCGCCTGCAACTGCCGCTGGGGACCCCCCGGCACTTGACGGGCATGCAGCGGCCCTGCTGCGACGGTCAGTTCGGCGGCGTGATGAAGATCTACCGGGACTGGAAGATCTGCGGGGACACGGAATGGTTGCGCGGGCTGTGGCCAGGCGTGCGTCGGTCCATCGAGTACGCCTGGCATCCGGAGAATCCCGATCGCTGGGATCCGGGCAAGACCGGTGTGCTGCAGGGCCGCCAGCACCACACCCTGGATGTGGAGTTGTTCGGCCCCAACGCCTGGCTGACCGGTTTCTACCTGGGGGCCTTGAAGGCGGGGGCCGAAATGGCGGAGGCCCTCGGCGAACAGCAGTGCGCCCGGGAGTTCCGGACGATCTTCGAGCGGGGTCAGGCCTGGGTCGACGGGAACCTGTTTGACGGCGAGTACTACCACCAGCGCATCGACCTGACGGACCGGTCGGTTTTGGAGCCGTTCGTCGAATCCGTGCATGCATCCGACAGCGTCTCCGTGCTCGAGTCCTACTGGACGGAGGAGTACGGGGAGATCAAGTACCAGATCGGCGAAGGGTGTGAAATCGATCAGGTACTGGCCCAGTGGCATGCAAACCTGTACGGTTTGGGGGATTTGCTGGATCCGGAGAAGGTTCAGTCGGCCCTGGCCCACCTGTTCGCATACAACTTCAAGCGGAACAGTCGCAAGGACTACAACCCCTGTCGTGTCTACACGCTCAACGACGAAGCCGGCCTGCAGATCGCGACCTGGCCCGAAGGGCGTCGCCAGCCGGTGATTCCGCTGCCCTATTCCCAGGAGACTCAGAACGGCTACGAATATGCGGCTGCCCTGCACATGATTGGCACCGGTCTGGTGGCTGAAGGGGTTGAAGTCGTAGCCGCGATCAGGGATCGCTATGATGGGGCCAAGCGCAACCCGTGGAACGAGATCGAATGCGGCAGCAACTACGCGCGTTCGATGGCGGCCTTTGCCTTGCTGAACACGTTCGCCGGATTCGAGTTCGACATGCGCATTGGCATGGTCGGCTTCAACCCCGTGCAAGGGTTTCACTCCGGTTTCCGTTGTCTTTGGGCGCTGGATCCGGCTTGGGGACAGGTTGTCATGGAGCCGGGCAAATTCCGCCTCGAGGTCGCGCAGGGGGCGCTGCCCGTGCGGATTGTGAGACTGCCGGAATTTTCGAATGCGGTGGTGCAGGAAGTACGGCTGGGCGACGAGTTGGTTGCCCGGCAATCGAATGCAACCGGGGAGATCCGGTTGGCGGGAGAGATTGAGGTTACGGCCGACGCCCCACTCCGGTGCAGGTGGACACATCCTGCCTGAAGAGACGGAGTTGCGCGTTGGCGGCCGTTTTCCTCATGACGTTGTCTGCCGCGGAGGCCAAGCGTCCATGTCCGTAGAGGCGGTGCATCGTTCCGCACCCATGGTCAACGCGGTCCATGGAGCCACAGGCTTCGTTCCGGTCTCTGGAACCTATACTTGTCTGCCCCAACATGGCACAAGGGGGCGTTCATCCAGAACGCCGGTGCCGGTTGGGTGCAGGGCAGTCCAGCGCTTCGTCGCCCGTGCCGGCAGGTTTCACGCTGCCGGGCTTACAGGGTCTCTGCGCCTTGCCGGCGGGTGACCTCTCCGCCCGATGCTTCAGGTTGACCGCGGCGTTCACGTCGCGGTCCATGACCATGCCGCAGGCATGGCACGCGTACCGGCGCAGGGACAGATCCACGTGCGCCTTGCGGTGGCCGCAGCTGCTGCAGGTCCTGGTGGACGGATGGAAGCGATCCGCTCGCACCACCTTGACACCGCGCCGCTTTGCCTTGTACAGCATCCTGGCCCGGCTCGCTCAAATCCGCAGCACTTGCGAAATGGTGCACTAGCTACTGAACTTGCCGGTTATAATCCATCACTGGTTGGCCCTATCTCGGACGCGCGTGCCCTACCCTAGCTCCGGTCTGCACCGGCTGGGAACTGAAGGAGTGAGAAATTCCTGCATCCATGGCAACAATCCGCTTCTTCAGGGAGAAGGTGAGACGAAAAGGTTTGTTACATCAATCCGGCCAAGCGTACCTAGACCGGAGGTCAACGAGAGCTCTGACGGATTCAATGTCAATCTCGGCCACTACGGAGGGTTTGTCGGTACCGCTGACCAAGCCTTGGAAAGTCTCGAACCGAAGATACTGGAGGTTGAGGCCCTACCCATGTTTTCTTTCAAAGTCAATCGGTCGAGGCGAGGACAGATATCGCAGTACAGAGGCTACATGGGGACAGTAGCTGCTGACAAGCCAACGTTGGCACCGACATACCGCAGGAATCGGCAGAAGCCGTAGTCTGCCGCGACAGCATCTTCGCAGACTGTGTCGCCAAGACAATCCTCACCTCCAATCTGACACAGCACGGTATCTTCAGCGCGGTGTCAGTGACGCATGCAGTTCGGAGGACCAGATCATGAGTGAGCACCGGGTGTATAGGAATCCGCCCATTGAAGAGGCACTCTGTGAGTTCCACTTCAAACCTCGACAGGACTGGGATCTCACAATTCCAGGTAAGTTCCACGTAGAACTTGGTGACGGGTATGGCGGCAAGCCTCAGGAACAGAGGGTTGTCGGCATTGCATTAAATCAGCAAGGCGAACAACCTGCCAACCTTAACCTCAACGAGGGACTGGCAAGGGTCCAGCTCCTCAACGAAGATGGCAACAGGATGGTTGCCATTGGCCAGAATGTCCTAAGTGTCCATATGCTGCGTCCTTACCACGATCCCAACCGAGAAGACGGAGGCGGTTGGCAGGAGTTCAAGGCTCGAATCAACGAGGCTTTGGGGGCATATTGGAATGTAGTACGGCCTGAGGGTGTGATCCGGGTCGGTGTTAGATATATAAATAAAATTGTTTTACCCCAGAGTGCTGCAAAGGTGGAAAGCTATCTTAACTGCGCCCTTCCAGTCGTTGCTGGATTTCCAAGTCGCCTAAGCAATTATATGAGTCGCGTCGAATATGTCTATGATGATGAAGTGCGGCTTGTGCTGTCACAGGGGACAACAAGGGATCCTCAAGACCCGATGAGGTTACTGCTGGATCTCGACGTCATATGGCAATCTTCAGACATAGTTACACTTCAAAGCGCATTAGAAAAAGCAGAAATGCTCCGGATGCGTGAACAGGCGGCTTTTGAAGCTGCAATTACAGACTCATCACGGGAGCTCTTTGATGAATGTTGAATCTGCCGAAAACATCATTCAATCAGCTCATGATCTCATTCCGGCCAACTTTGTCCCGATTGCCCGGTCCAACGAATCCAAGGGCGTAGAATTTGTGTCGATAAGCTGGATGGGTTCACTTTCAGCATCCTCAGAAGCTGCATCGCTGCAAGGAAGATTAGTTAATCTTTGGCGCGATCTACACCTCGGTCCGACTGCAACAAGTTGGTCGGATACGTTGGATGTTGCCATTCCATCTTCTTTTTACGTGTCAGGTTTCGGACATCGGGATACTCAAGTCAGTTTGTCTACTGTCAACGGACAGGCACAAGTTCTCAGTCACTTGCGCGATGTCTTTGAGGTCGAACCGCTCGAGGACGGTATAGAACATCCCGCGGAGGAGATCATCCGACAGGCATTGCTCGACAGCGTGGATTCCCGTGTCCTCAAGTGGCTGCAGGAGATTGCCCTGGACACGGCACAGCCGAATTTGTCAGCATCGGTTCTTCGTTGCCTCGGTCGCCTAGTGCGTCCTGGCACGAAGTCATGGCGGATAGGTCTGATACGAAGCGCGTTGGGAAAGGGCGATGTGGAAATTCGAGATGCCGCGGTGCAGACAGCAGAAAGCTGGGGTGGTGAAGCTGTTCGCCGCGTGCTGGCGGCACACGATGAGCAGCTACCATGGCTTCGGGACTACATTCGGGATGTCGTCGAGGATTTGGAGAAGTAGGGATGTTTCTGGCCCGAACGGTTACCCGCGCCAAGTGGATACCCAAGTCTGAAGAAGCAACCGGAGAGATTCCGGCTGATGCGGTTACCGGCGACCTTCGGACGCGAGACAATGCTTTGTCATTTTGGCAGTGCGGTACTGGAACGACGAGGGATTTGGAGAACGCAGTATTGGCTGTTGCTGCTGGTCGTGAAAGGGTTGACAAGGTGGAGATCGTGTGGGTTGATGACCAAGAATTGCGGGCTGATGCCCAAGCGATGGTACACACCGATGGCCGAACCCCCGTTACAGATCTGGTGGGTCTGCACGTCGATGTATACCACCTCAACTACGTACGTCTTGGTCAAGTGGCGAGTCGAGTTGTTACAGCGTTCGACGAAGGACGTTATTGTCGGATGACGAGAGCACGCGTAAGGGAGCTACTCGTTTTGGCGGTGAAGGAAGGGCGCCTCAAAGCCGATGATCTTCACTGGAAAGTCCGAGACCAGATCCAGCAGGGATGAACGACTGCCAACCTGTTCCCAGAGCCTGTTTACACTACTTGCGGGGTTTCCACGACGAGGGCGAACAGGACGAAACCCCAGTACATGTGGTCGAGCTTGTCGTAGCGGGTGTGGACGCGGCGAAACCCTTTCCACCGGAATAGCCGTTCCACCTCGTTGCGCCGCCTGCAGGGCTCGCGGATGGTCCGGGACGCCCGTCGGGAACTGGCGGGGTGTCATGGCGGATACCCTCACTTCGATATCCCGGCGCAGAGGTTCTGCGTTGGCCTTGGTCAATCCGGCCTGCACATCGCAAATCGACTCCCGGACGGGCCTATTGCAGGGCCGATGTCGCGGGGATCGGTTTGACTGTCTCGACGGGGTTGTGCCGGACGCGGACGCCAATGACGCCTGTAACATTCCGGCGAGGCTGTGCGACGACGGGATTACGTTGTACATAGCCCTACAGGGACGTGCGCGCCCTGCTCGCGGAACGAACCGGGACCGCGGTGGGGACTGCTCCACCCGGACTCGAGTTGCGGGGGCTTGCAACGCCGTCCCCATCAACCGAGAGCGAAGTACCAGGAACCCACAAGGTTTGAGGAACAGAGACGCAGTGCCAGTGGTCGGCGCCGGCCATCGCCCGCACTACGCCTGCCCTGCCGGGACTCTTCAGTTGGGTCACCGTGACCGTGCACGCCTTGTTGCGAGGCCGGCACCCGCCGGGCCGCCCTGGTACCCCAAGACCGCACCCATCTTCACGGACGCTCTGGCCCTCGTGCGGGCTACCCTCTGGACTGGCGGCCCCCTTTTGCGCGGCCCTTGCCGCCCCCCGACATGACCAAACCGCCGCCGCTGTCCCCGGAACGCCTCTGGAATTTCTTCTGCCGCAGCTCCTGAACATGATCGCAGCCGGAATTCCGGTGTGATACCCACGTCCAAGGCCTGCCACCCGCCTGGACGGACGGGACGCTTTGTACAAAGTCCAGCCAAGGGGAATCAACAACAAGGCTACAACCATGCCGGTCGGGCCTCGGATCATGTGCCCGGCCGGTGCCGTCCGCGGGCCGTGGCTGTTCAGTTTCCGCATGTCCGCCGCCACTTTGCCAATGTCGTCCGGCAAACCCCGGCGCGGCCAACGACCGCGGTTTCTGCCAGCCGGGGACAAGCCGGGAATTAGGTGGCGGAGCAGACTATAGAATCGGGCTCCGAACAACGTGGGAGACATAAATGGGCAGAGTGGGCATTCAAGAGCGAACCCGGGCGACCGACGGGCGCGCGCAGGCATTGCCACCCACCGTCTATCCACCCTGGGACTGGCGCGTGGCACCGCGGCGCGGCACCACCGATGCGGTCACGGCGCGCGCGGCCTAGGAAAAGCGGATTGCCTGGCGGCTGGCCCATCCCGAGGCCTGGCGTGAAGAGCTTGCACAATTGCCCTACTTTGATCCCGCGTACACCTACGACGAAGCTCACGAATACGAGGATGATGGCACTACCGATCCGCACCTGAGTGTGGACATAAGCCATTGGATTCTGGACCAGGACGGTTTTGCGACTCCCCAGCACCACAGACATCTGCACATCCTTCTGGCCATGTTCCATGTGTTCAGGGACGTGCTGGGCAACCGCGTGGAGCATGAGCCGGAAGTCCACTTTGCTCCGGCCTTCGGGGCCCGCGCCGGCCTGAGCACGGAGAAGGGGCTTCCGGTCTCGCAGGTGGAGCCGGACCTGGTAGTGCTGCCGCGGGCACGCAACTGCCGGAAGGCGTGGAACGGACCAAGGCGGGGCGCACAATGCGGCTCGACCAGGGCCACCCCATTCCCGAACTGGTGGTTGAGATCCTGTCTCCCACCACGCGCGCCAAAGACTCACGGGGGAAGATGCACCTGTATGCCGACCTGGGCATTGCCGAGTACCTGACCTGCGATCCCGGCGGCGATCCCGCCCCCGATGCGCCGGCGGAACTGCTGTTCTTCCGCCTCCAGTCGGACGGCAGCTATCGGCAGGACGAAAGGGCGGCAGCCTATTTCAGCGCCGTGTGCGACACGCACATGCGCCTGTGGCAGCCGGATGCAAGGAAGCTGCCTCGCTTCCAGTGGTGGGATGCCGGCCAGGACCGCTGGCGCGATCAGGCGGCCGACGCAGAATTTGAGCGGGACCGGCATGTCCGGGAGCTGCAGGACACCCGGACGGCAAGTCGGGAGGAGGGCGAGGCACGGGGCCGGGCGGAGGAACGGCTGAACATGGCCGCCGACTTGCTGCACAAGCTTCTGCCCGACACGCTGTTGCCGAGGTTCCGGGATCGGCTCGAGGCGCACTGGCGGGAACATGGGCCGCCGCCGGATGTGATGGATCGCGCCTTGGCGGTACGGGAAACACCGACCGAGTGGCGGCCCCTACTGCAGAGCACGGACGAGAACGACGATCGAGGATCCGACCACACGCCGCCCCCGCGCGAACCGCGGCCGCCCAGGAACCGGTAAGCGGCGGCCATCCTGCACAGAATCATCGCTTGGCGACCATGCCCATCGCGCCGGCGGGTACCTGCGGGGTGTCGGGAGCTACCGGTCCTCCTTGCGCGGCAACCTACAGCAGGTTTTCACCTGCTTGGAGCCATGGACACAGGGCTCGATTGGCTGTGCCTGTCGACCGTCATCCCGGCAAAGTGGCTCCCTTCTGCACAGACCCCGTCCCTGCCTGTCCCGCCACACAGGGCAATTCGCCGGGTTCAAGGCCGTGTACCGGCCGCTGCTCAAGGAGCCCGGAGGCCGCACCGACCGGTCCGACGAGGTTGGCCGCTTCCAACACGGCAGGGCCTGAGCCGGGCACGGCCGGCTGGATTTCCCTGTCAACGCCGCGCGGGTGCCGGACGCGACCTGGGCGGCCGGACGCGGGGACGCAGGCGGGGGACTTTGGCCCCAGGATGCAGGGCCCGGTTGACCCTGCCGGCTTCCCCAAGTTGGAGTGTGGACACCAGGGGATGTTGGGCGTTGCCCTGCGCGGAACGCGATAACGGCGCGCTGATTCGGGTGGAATTCCGCGTCAAATCGGGGAAGTTCGCGGTTTTGGTAGTTTCCGGTCCGAATTGGGACCAAATTGCAAAAGGCCCTTATGGAGGGTCCCGAGGGGCGCTTCCGGGTTCTCTGCGGGCGCCGCGAAGGGAGTCGTCGGGAGTTAGGAGGTCTTGTGGCTGCCGTTCGGGCGGGTCTGCGGGAGGGGATTCGCGTTCGATACAGGGAACCGCTCTTTGACGAAAAACGATGCCGGGGTCGGGCACCAAGTCGGTATCCGCGGGAATTCGAGTTCCTGCAGGGCTACAGAAAAGGTCGCGGCCGAAGCATTTCCTGCCAATCCTTGGGGGAGGAGGGGGAACAAACCAACGGCGGACGAGAGTACGCGGAAGAGGCCGGAAGGCGATGCAGGCCGCCTGATTGGTGTAGGATTGCATGGAAGCGCGAAGAGGGATTCGAGGCTTTGCCTGCCCATTCCCCTCCCGCCGGTTCAGTTGGCAGTGAGGGGCCAATGCGCTACAATTACCCTAAGAGGAGGCGCCGAGACGCATCCGCATGACCTGTAGCGATACGAGGAGACGCACTGTGACCAAAGGAACGCACCTGCTCAGGAGTGCCTTGCTGGCGCTGCTGGCACTGGCCGTGATCAGCGGCGGCAGCTTTGCGGCTGGCGACCTGTTCGACGACGACTACAAGGACTGCCCCACCAAGACCCGCTTGCGGGACGGCCAGATTTCCGACTTGACGGTGGCGCGCGATTCCGACGAGGAGGATGAAGTCAACGTTTCGTGGGTGGTTACCGATCCTGCGTCCTGGGGGCTGGGCGCCAACGCCTACAGCACGTCGCTCGTGGCCATCCTGGACGACGGCGAGCTTCACACCAAGACCCTGTCGCTGGGCACCAGCAAGGCCACCTTCGACGGCGTCACGACCGGCACCGAGGTGACGGTGCAGTTGGCGATCGTGGTCGATACGGCGGACGGCGACTACCTGATCAGCGACATCCTGGAGGCCAGCGTCAACCAGAGCCTGACCGCGCCGGCCTTCATGGCCACCAGCTGGATGAAGGTGACGACGCTGGACAACCCCGACACTGATGCGGACGAATCCGTGGTGGAGGCGTTGGACGGCGGCGCCCTGTACTACGTGGGCTACAACGAGAACTTCGGCAACTACAAGGCGGACGGCCTGACGACCAGACCGAGCACGTCTCGGCTGCGCATCGGCCTGGCACACTCGGCCACCGAGGACGGTGATGCGCGGGACGATGTGGACTTTGACGCCTACATCGTGCGCATCACGGACGAGGGCGGCGACGTGGTGCCCGAGGGCGACGACGTGGCCACGGTGGCCTCCGCCTACGGCGACAAGAAGCTGGTGGCCGGAAACGCTAAAGATGCCATAGTCGGCTCCCAGCTCATCAACGTCCGGATCAACGACGGCGGTGATATTCAGGTGGCGATGCAGGATAACGCTGATACCAGTACGTTTAGGGCGACGATCGATCCCGATGACCAAGGCCTGTCCGTCATCAGGGCTGTAGCCCTTTCTGCGGCTAATGACATCTACGCCGAGCCTCCGGACGAGCACCGGGATTTCCCCATCGACGTGCTCGCCAGTGACGAGACCTACACGTTTGAAGCGTGGGCCGTCAACGACGATGGCGAAGTCATCAGTCCGGTAGCCTCGCTCACGGTACGTCCAATTGACGAAGCGAATGCAACCACCACCAGCATCACGGACTATCTGGACACCAGCAGCAACTTGGAAAATCTCTACGTCACAGAGTTCACGGTGCTCAAGTAGACGGGCGGGACGGTCTCTTATCCGAACCGCAAGGCAGCCTGAGGTGGGACGGACACGCGTCAGCCCCCGGACCATCATCCCAGGTGCCTGACACGAAAGTGTGAAGACAGCCACCCGTTCGGGTGGCTGTCTTGCTTGTGGGGAAGCCCTCTCACTCCGGCACAGCTGTTGCCACCTGGAAAGCGGCCGGTCTGCTGGTGTCAGAACACATCTACCTCTCTCCCTGCTGCAGTCTGGCGATGGATCGGGTGAATGCCGCCCGGAACATTCAGGCCCCAGGGCGAAGAGTTCACCAGCCGTCCGATGCACGCGGAGGTCTGTAAGACGATCTGCGGGTTGCAGGGTCGTGGAAGTGTGCGTAATCCAGCTGCTATCCAGGCACCTCCATGTGCGTAGACATTCTGGATTGGCCCAAGCCTGGAAGAACGGTACCGGGGTCATGGCAGCACTCGGGCAAGGAATGTGGGGGAGGACAACAACCAAGAACGCGGACTTTGAATCAGAGGTCATGGAATTGGTTGCAGAGACTTGGACCTGATAAAGCCAAACCGAGTCGCTCCGCCGTAGACCCAGGCGTCAGGCTTGCTGCGGCCACCGGGCTTATTGCGCAGCTGCCGCAACTGGGAGGTCTCAATGCACGCGGGATCGCCGCAGGCAGGGATGGTTCCCCAACAGGACAGCGGCCAGGCAGGGCTTACGACAAGTTTGGGTTGGTTGCGCCCCCGTGCGCACAATCCCCTCTACATGACAAGCATGAGCGCCTATCCGCGAACTTCCACACACCTGTGCCCAGAGGACAAACCCATAAAGGCTGTGCCTACCAAGCCACAAGCCATAGGCAAGCAGACTCCTCATTCGGAACGAGGTGCCCCGTGATCAAATGCCATGCCGCCAAGGCCCGATGCCCATGGTTTCGAGCTCAGGCCACAATGCCACTGCCGTGGTGGGGCAAACCAGACTTCGGCGACACATTAACCATGGTGTTGTTGACGGCGGATGATTGCGCGGGCTCGAGCGCTGCCCTGGAACTCGAATGCGAGTCTGTGCCGCAATCCCGGAACAACCCGACTGCGACCACAGTCCGCCTCGCGAAACCGGTTCACATCGGCCAGCCACATCCGGCGTTTGCCGCTGGTGGCATTAAGGATTAGATCGTCCAAGTTTGTCAGATACACCCTGTAGATATGGGGGCGTGCCTGTTCCCTGAGCTGGTTCATCATCGTCCGGTCAGGTGCGATCATTGGCAGGAACGGCTGGCACCGACTCAGCCGGTGCCAGCGCTCAAGGGGATGGGAGTCCCGATGTGACCCGGATTCCCCCAGACACCAAGCTTGGGAGCCGACGTCCCTTGTCAACAGAACATCGGCCTACAGTCGCTGACCGGGTATCGCGACCCCTACTGTTGCCCGGTAGCCGAACTGTCGGGCCAAGGCCGCGAACAGAATTACCTGGCCATGATGTTCCTCCGCCCGTGTACCCCGGCGGTCCCGCAACCGCTTGTATTCGGTGTGGACGGGAGTCTGTCCCGCCTTCACCAGGCATCTGCGTCCTTCCCGCGTTACGTGGAGAACCATGACAGTTCTGGCGGATCCAGCCGGCAGCGGCTTGAAACCGATGAGGCCCAAGATCGCAGAGGGCCGCTAGGGAAGAGCCCGGCTCAGGACAGGCTCCAAGCTGCTGCTGGGACCACGTGGACGCGCCGTAGGAGACCAGCGCGGACCAGCCACAGGTACCAATCCGCGCGAGGAGTGCTGCGTGCTCAGGATGCTCAACCGAGCTGCGGACATGGGTCTCCGGTGCAGGAAAATGTGGTTTCGTGGGCCAACTCATGGATCCATGACATGGCTCAACTTCACACGCGCGTGTTCGAGAGTTGCCGCAACCTCTTGGGCAGAAGCCGCCCCTTGTGCCTCCCTGGCGGCGATTTCAGATGCACCGATGAGCGCGGAACGGGCTGCGGCCGTGGCCCGTTCCCCTTCCTTGTAGCGAGCACGGAGTCGTTGGGCAGCCAGCATCACCTGAACGGAGTCGGCGGATCCTTCCCGGAGCAGATCGGCAAGGTGGGCCAGGTCCACAGCCAAGCCGCCAAATTCGCGCTGTACCGCCAGTTGCGCCTGGAGCACCTCCCAACGTGCAGGCACCAGGATTTGGGGGGACTCCATTTGGGCGGTTACTGCGAAGCCAAGCAACCTGGTCAGTACGAAGGCACAGGAGGGCGCGGCTACCACTACATGGCAAGCCTGAATCCTGAATAGGGACAGATCGACCCTAATCTGCATGGGTGGTCATGGATGGGTCAGCCGTGCCACCATGCGGACATCGGACCGGGCTGTGCGGGCAATCCGAATTTGTGGGGACATGGAAAAGAAAGGGGATTATATCGAGGGGTTG
>JAAXGZ010000099.1 GCA_012271135.1 Caldilineales bacterium
TCAACGAGATTGAAACAGTGCCCTTGAATGACTTGCAGGAGGCGTTGGCGGATGTCGGTAGCCTCGGCCGTGAGATCGACGGTCGCGAACCTGATTCTGTGGCCTTGGAACCCCGCGCTTTCGTCCATGTCGGTACCAACGGATGGATGCAGGAGCAGACCGGAAGCTCGGTCTGCCAATGAATCCCCGCAGCCTTCTTGTGAACGGAGGTAAGCGTACATCTGGTAGATGTAGCGACTTCTGAGGGTGGACTGCCTGTGCCAGCCACGAGACACAATCTCGGTGAACTTGGTGTCGATCATAATCCTGTGACCACGACTCTCGTGATCGAGGAAGATGTCGGTTTTGATGGACGGCAGGATGGCCTCAATCCCGGCCGACGGAGCCTGTTCATTCCACCTGAGCCATCTTCCTGTCCTCACCTTCCATCGCGATGGGCTGGCAACCACATCGTGGAAACCTGCCACCGCCCTTTCAAACAGGCCGCGAGCCCAGTGTTCTTCCCGGATGGGAATCGGCAGCAAGTTTCTGCCTTCCTGTTCCGTCGGCCATGCCAGGTCAAAGGCCAACCGGGCCGCGGCAATCACTCCTGCATCATCCCTCAAGAGGAGGCCGGCGGCAATCGAGGTGATCTGGTGGCGAGTGGGTGTTTTGCCAGACACCCCCGCGCGGCGCAAACGCAGAGCCAGGGAACCGCAATGCGAGGCAAGATCCCGGTTGTCGACGGTGTTGGCCATCTTTTCCAATGCAGCCAGCACCAAATGGTTTGCCGGAGTATCCAGCGGCAGTTCGTCAAACCAGCAGGCAACCAGACCTTGGTCCAGCAACCGACGTCGGGCGGTTCGGAGCAAGTTGATGCAACCCTTGACCCGTTTCAGATCAGCCTCCCGAGGTTGAAAACCCGTGCTCAGTTGACGGCGCAGTTCAACACGATGCGCCAGAATCTCCGCGACAAGGTCGGTGAGGGGATCTGGATTCGCTTCAATATCGCCGTCTCGGTCTCCCAGATGCTTGTACAGATCGGATGCATAGAACATCAGGAGCCAGATGTTGCGGAGCGGTATCCGACCGATGTATCCCATCGTCCCGCCCCAACCAGCGTGGTTCAAAGCAACTCCAGCCCTTCGAGGAGGTTGTTTCTCCCTGTGCCGCCCTATCCGGATCGTCGAACCAGTATGCATCCAGGAGGGGCCCAATCTCCGACTCCACGACATCCCGATACCAGGCACTCGGATGGGTTTTCTGGTCTGGCAAGGGGGTAACGTAGCTGTGGCCGATCCGAAACTGTCTTCCAAGCTTCAGATCCGCCGCGATGGTTTCGTGGAGTCTCGACATGCGTTCCTGGATGTCGGATAGCATGGCGTCGTCGAACCCGCACTGTTCCCTGACCCACGCCTTCCATCATTCTCCGATTTCGGGCGACAGGTCGACAAAGGCAAAGCGTCGCCTCAGAGCCAAGTCCACGAGGGCCAGAGAACGGTACGCGATGTTCATCGTACCGGCGATATGCAGGTTGGGTGGAAGTGAATGCCCTGTTCCTCTCGCCTGTAGGTCGGTTCAAGCGCATGTTCCGGACTTCGCTTGTCCACTTCCAGGAGGGTGAGGATTTCACCCAGGATCTGGGCTGGATTGCCTCGCTTGATCTCTTCGACCAGGAGCACGTATGCGCTTTCGAGATCCCTGTGGGCTGCTTCGACCATTCCGAAGAAGGGCCTATCCACTAAATCCAGCCTGCCATCGGATGATGGTCTCCAGCCGCGCACAAAGTCTTCGTAGGATAGGTTCGGATGAAACTGGACTGCTCGGACCTATCTTCTCGTCCTTCCGGCCTACCAAGGACCAGGCTAACCTCTTGGCCAACCACGTTTTCCCAGTGCCGGGAGGGTCTTGGAGTATGAGGTTCTTCTTGGTCTGGAGTCGTTCAAGCATGTCATGTATCCGGCTCTGCTCCACGAAGCAACCGTCTTCCACAACGTCTTGAATCGAGTAATCGTTCGGTTCTGAAGCTTTTTCGCCAGAAGCTCCTCGTTTCAAGTTACCGTCCAGTGGGGAAGCAATGATCTGTTTGATTTGGGCGACGGCATCTACCCCCTATGGTTTGGACAGTTTTGAGCCGGTTTGGCACTCCCTTTTCGGGCTTTGCGACGCATCCGGCATGACAAAGAAGGGACCATACGTTTGTTCGCCGCGGGATAACTGGGTACGCGAATCCGTGGATACCGCCATACGATCACCAACGGTCATTGCTGCACAGAACCAAATGCCTCCGGAACAAGGCGCGTCCATACCCGCAGGTAGGGAACCGTGATCCGCTTGAAATGCTCCCAACTGCCAGGCTCGGCCTCGTCATCGGTCGACGTTTCCTCGCCAATGCCCAAAATCACGAATCCATTGCGGGCCAGTCCCCCCACGAAGGTTCCCAAGATATGAACCCAGCTACGCGGATGATCCATAGACACAATCGAACCGTCCGCCAGTTCCACAGGCCACTGGTCGGAACCAAACACGGTTTTCAGGTCCACTTCGCCGTCCCGATAGGGATGGAGCAGTCCATATCCCAAGCCGACCCTGTAACTCTCGTCATCGACTAGCTGGGTATACGGGTTGTGCCAGTCCACGCGGTACTGTCCTCCGGATGCCAACACCCGCGCCACTTCTGCAAACACCTCATTGACATCGGGGACGAAGTTGATGGAATGCGGGTGATAGACCATATCGAAAGAATTTTCATCGAACCTGGATAGATCTCGCATGTCGCCCTGGTGCAAATCCAGTTGGAGTCCAAGCGCACGGGCCGCTTCCCGATCGCGTTCCAACTGCTCATCCGACAGGTCCAATACGGTTACCTTTGCACCAAGCAAGGCCAAGCAGGCGGATTGCTGACCTCCGGCCCCTGCCAACACCAGCACCCGTTTCCCTTCTGGAGGATCCATCAGCCCTTCGGTGTCCAGGAAGCGGTGTGCCTCTGTATGGTTCAGGCTTAGGAACGGCCTGGCATAGAGCACTCCTGCTTTGGAGAGAGCATTCCAGCGTATGCGGTTCTGCGTACTCAACTCCCGGTCTTGGTCCTCAAACTGAGTGCAAGTCCCGCATCCACTTCCTTCGGTCATTTCGGTCTCCCGGTCTCTCATGTCACAACCCAGTTTCGAATCCCGGTCCTTTCCGCGCGCACCGCTTCGGAGCGCCGGATCGTTGTGGGGCAGTGGAACTTTGTTCCGCCTAACCATTAGGGTATCGCTGTCAACTTCCCAAACAGCGATTCCCACATCCCATGCCGGCCTTCGCCCGCAAGGAACGGGACAGGGTTTCGGACCATCAGGACCGTTCTCGAGGCTGCTTGGACGAACGGTCGGACTGGCAATCCGGTATCAGCCTCTTCCTTGTGCGCCTGATGTAATGTAATGGCATCCGACTGTCAACCCCAATGGGATGGAACGCCATGACCACAACGAACACAGATGCACTGGCCATCGCCGAAGGCACTCCGGCCCGCTCTACACCTCCAGAGGCTCCGTTGCCGGGGTTATTGGCCTATACCGAAGACGAGGAGAGGGCCGTCGTTGAGGTAATCCGGAGTCGCAACCTGTACCGCTTCATGGGTGATGAGGGAGATTCACCGGCCAGGCAACTGGAGCTCGAGATGGCGGAGGCCAATGGAACCAAGCATGCACTGGCTGTTACATCGGGTACGGCGGCCTTGCTCTGTTCGCTGCAGGGGTTGGGGGTAGGGCCTGGAGACGAAGTGATTGTGCCGGCCTTCTGCTGGATTGCCTCCGTGTCGGCCATCCTGGCCATCGGGGCCGTTCCCATCATCACCGAAGTCGACGACTCGCTTACATTGAACCCTGATGCGGTGCGGGCCAACATTTCCCCGTACACCAAGGCCATTATGCCGGTGCACATGCGGGGAGTTCCCGCCAACATGACGGCCATCGTGGAGGTTGCCAAGGAGCATGGCCTGCTGGTGTTGGAGGACACGGCACAGGCCAACGGTGGCTCCTTTGGCGGCAAGGCGCTGGGCAGCATTGGCGATGTGGGTGCCTTCAGTCTCCAGGCCAGCAAGATCATCACAACCGGCGAGGGCGGTATGGTGATCACCGACGACGATGAGGTCTACACGCGTGCCACCATGTTCCACGATCCGTTCGCGTCGCGCCTCGTTGAGGTGCCCGAGAGCCGTTTGATGTGGGGCCTCAACTTCCGCATGAACGAAATGATCGCGGCCGCGGGACGGGTGCAGTTGGCTAAGCGCAAACGGATCGTGGATGCCATGCGGGTACGCAAGGGGCTCATCAAGAACGGGATTGGTGAGGTCGCCGCCGAGAAAGGGGTTGGCTTCCGACGTCTCCATGACGAGGAAGGTGACACAGCTGTTTCCCTGGTCATGTTCCTGCCCACACAGGAGGATGCCGGCCGTGTGGGAACGGCTCTCGCCGCCGAGAACATCAGTGCCGGACGCATGTTCGATCCGGAGGGTGTGGACCAGCACGTGTACGCCTCCTGGTACTCGGTCCTCAACAAGATGCAGTGGTCGGAGGCAGGAGGTCCCTGGACCTGGGCTCGGCGGGAAGTGGAATATTCACCGGACATGTGCCCGGCTAGCACGGACCTGTTGTCGCGCGCGGTGCAGCTGCACGTGATGCCCACCATGAGCAACACGGACGTTGAGGAAACTATTGACGGGACCATCAAGGTCCTGTCAGCGCTTCTATAGTCCCCATTGGAGACCGAACAGGCATGAAGATCACAGGCATCGAGTCGTTCCGCGTCTGGAACGGTAGCCGAAACTTCCTATTCGTGGTGGTCGACACGGACGAGGGCATCTCGGGCGTTGGCGAGGCCGGCATCACCAGCCGCGAACTGGCGGTGGAAGGAGCCGTTCGGCACTTCGACCAGGTGCTGAAGGGACAGGATCCGATGCGGACGGAGCACCTGTGGCAGTTGATGTTTCGGGGTGGATTCTTTCCCGCACAGCGTATCGTGTCGGCCGCGATTTCCGCGATTGACATCGCGTTGTGGGACATCAAAGGCAAGGCGCTGGGGGTACCGGTCTACGACCTGTTCGGCGGCCGGGTGAGGGACAGCGTGGTCTGCTATCCCCACAATGCCGGTCACTCAATGGACATTGAACCCTTGGTTGAGTCGTGCCTGGAGACCAAGGAAGAGGGTTGGAAGTTCATCCGGTGGGGCCTGCCCTCGGACGGTGACATCCTGGAACCCAGGCAGTCGGTTCTGGCAGCGATTGCCCAGGCCCAAGCGGTCAGGGAAGCCGTGGGCGACGACATCGAAATGTGCTTCGATGTCCACACGCGTCTGGACCTGCCGGACACGCTTTGGTTGTGCAAGGAGTTCGAGCCGCTGCATCCGTTCTTCGTCGAGGATCCGTTGCGTGCCGAGAACCAGGATTCCTTCAAGACTCTCCGGCCCCGCACGTCGGTACCACTGGCGGCGGGAGAGCACTTCTCGTCCAAGTGGGAGTTCCGGCAGATGATCGAAGAGGAGTGGATCGACTACGCGCGGATTGACCTGTGTATCGTGGGCGGTTTGACCGAGGCGCGCAAGATCGCCGGCTGGTGCGAGACCCACTACATCAAACTGGCTTTGCACAACCCACTCGGCCCGGTGTCGTCGATGGCCTGCCTGCACCTGAACCTCGCCACCAGCAACTTCGGGGTTCAGGAACAGCCGGCCAAACCCGGCACGTTCCTGACCGACGTCTGTCGGGGTCAACCCGAATGGAAGGACGGATCGCTGTTGCCGCCGGAGGGTTCGGGCCTGGGAATCGAATTCGATCGGGAACTGGCTCGCAGTGCTCCGGCACAGGAACGGGAAATGCCTCAGCTACGGCGCCTTGATGGCTCGTTTACCAATTGGTAGGGGGTTGACGCGCGGGTCCAGCGCAACAATGCGCTGCAACAGCCATGGTGGATGCCGCCAGGCACCACAAGATTGCACTGGTCCAAACCTTGGGACGACTTTGAGACCGGTGTTCGTTTGCGGTGCAGCTAGAGATCAGGCCAGCGACGATTGAGCCAAGGCCCACCTTGGGCTATCGGTCGAATTCGGGATTCAAAAACGCGATACCAAGTGCATTCAATGCTGTCGGATACCTATCAACCCATCCTGGAACAGGTCTTCGGCTTCCAGAGTCTGCGTCCGGGTCAAACAGACATCATTGAGGCCATTCTCCAGCGCAACCACGTGCTGGGGGTAATGCCTACCGGTGCCGGCAAGTCTCTCTGTTATCAGTTGCCCGCGCTCGTTCTGGAAGGGCTTACTTTGGTGGTTTCGCCGCTGGTTGCCCTGATGGACGATCAGGTTGCGGCGCTGAGGCTGTCCGGCGTAGCCGCGGAGACCATCAACGGAAACCGGAGCCGTTCCGACAATCTGGCTGCATGGCAACGGGTGTCCGCTGGACATGCGAAGCTGCTGTACTTGGCGCCCGAGCGGATGATGCAGCCGCGCATGATCGCATCGCTACAGCGTCTTGTCATCAACCTGATCGCAGTGGACGAGGCACACTGCATCTCGAAGTGGGGGCCGGCTTTCAGGCCGGATTACGTAGGGCTGTCCCAGTTGGGCGATCTGTTCCCCGAAGTTCCGATAGCGGCATTTACTGCCACCGCGGACCGCGCAACCCGACGGGATATCTGCGAGAAGCTGTTCAACCGCTCGGGCCGGGTGTTCAGCCAGGGCTTCGATCGCCCCAACATTCATCTTGCGGTCCAACCTCGGCGGAACCTTCAACGGACGCTGCTGGAATTTGTGAATTCCCGTCGAGGACAGAGTGGCATCGTCTACTGCCTGTCCCGGAAGTCTACGGAGAAGACGGCTGCGCTGCTGCGTTCCCATGGTGTTGCTGCCTTGCCCTACCATGCTGGGTTGGACGCATCCGAGCGCCTTGAGCACCAGCAGATGTTCATGTCGCAAAACGGTGTGGTGATGGTTGCGACAATAGCCTTTGGCATGGGAATCGACAAGGCGGACATCCGATTTGTCTTTCACAGCGACCTGCCTGCCAGCATGGAAGCGTACTACCAAGAAATTGGACGGGCGGGACGGGATGGATTCCCAGCCGATACCATGATGCTCTATGGCTTGACCGACATCATGCAAAGGCGCCGTTTTATTGAGGAATCGGATGCCGACCCCGAATTCCGCCGCCATGAACATCAGCGCTTGGATCTGCTGCTTGGCTACTGCGAAGGGGTGGGTTGCCGAAGGCATGCGCTTCTGGGGGCCTTCGACGAACAGCTGGAAGATCCCTGCGGCAACTGTGACAACTGCCGGAACCCGCCCGAAGTGCGAGAGGGATTGGTCGAGGGACAAAAAGTCCTGTCCGCGGCCCACCGCACAGGGCAGCGTTTTGGGGCGGTCTATCTGATTGATGTCCTGCTGGGCAACGCGACGACCAGGATCCAGGAATGGGGCCATGACTCCCTGCCCACTTTCGGGGTGGGCCGCGAACACAACAAGGATGAATGGAGGTCCATTGTTCGCCAGTTGGTGGCAGGCGGTTTTCTGGCAGCCGACATTGGTGGCAAGGGCGGGCTGTCCATAACGTCCAAGGGGCGGCAGTTGTTGTCCGGCGCGGAGACCTTCAGGTTCCGGATTGACCCGCAGGTTGTGACGGGCCGGAGTCGTCCAGGACCAGGAAGCGACGGGAAGTACGAGGCATTGGTGGATCGGAAGGACCGGGAGCTGTTTGAGCATTTGAGAGAGACGCGGCTGACCCTCGCCCGTACCCACAATGTGCCGGCCTTCATGATCTTCTCCGACCGGACTTTGACAGACATGGCCGTCCGCAGGCCCCGAACACCTGTAGAACTCAAATTGGTCCATGGTGTGGGTGATGTCAAGGCCAGGAAGTTTGGCCAGGTGTTCCTGTCCGCCATCGACACGCATGTGTCCGCACAGGTGCAACACGGCTTGCCAGTCGGATAGGAACTCTCCGGCATGCTCCAGGACCGGGGACCTGCATCAAGAAACGTCAGCGGACAGGTTGTGGATCCACTGATGTGGGGTACACCGAAGACCCGGCGGGACCGGATGGTCTGTGGTGGTTGCCGGACGCTTGTACCAATCCAGTATAATGGACATACTTGGGTAGGCTGGCCTGCCCCCATGCCTGTCACCGGAGCCTGCGCCATGGCCCGTCCCGCCGTCATTCCCTGGGCCGCCGCCGACACGGTCGAAGCCCTGCATCAACGCTACCGGGCCGAAGCCGTGGCCGAAGTGCGCACGCGGCTGCAGGCCCTGTGGCTGCTGCGCCAGCCGACGGCCGGCTGGACGCCCACGACCGTGGCCGCGGCCCTGGGGGTCCAGCGGAGCACGGTCCAGCGGTGGCTGAAGTGGTACCGGGAAGGGGGCCTGGACGCGGTGTGCGGACGGCGCCGGGGCGGGGTGGGCAAGCCCTCCTACCTGACGAAGGACCAGGAGGCGCAGCTGGTGGCGGCCGCGGCCACGGGCGTGTTTGCGACGGCGCAGGCGGTGCGGGACTGGATCGAGGAGCGGTTCGGGGTGGCCTACACCCGCGACAGCATGTACACCTTGCTGCCGCGGCTGGGGATCCGGCTGAAGGTGCCCCGGCCGCGGCACCCGCAGGCCGACCCCCGGGCCCAAACGGCCTGGAAAAAGGGGGGCTCGGCGCACGCCTGAAGGCGGTCGGGTTGAAGGCGGGTCAGGGCATCGTGTGGGGCGACGAGATGAAGCT
>JAAXGZ010000074.1 GCA_012271135.1 Caldilineales bacterium
GTACGGGGACGGACGACGGGGAGGAATCTTCTGTTGCGTTAGCCACTTGACATTCACGAATGAACGCTTGGGAGATACATTGCCGCATGCCAACACGTCCGAACCAAGATCCACCGGCGGGTACATCCGGGCCGCGCGCCATCCTGTTCGCCAACGGCTTGGTGCCCGATGCGAAGTCCCTGAACCTGGCGATTGCCGACACCGATTTGCTGGTGGGCGTGGATGGCGGCACGGAACACTGTCTGGCCCTGGGGCTCACACCGCACTTGGTGGTGGGCGACATGGACAGCCTTGCCGGTGAACAACGCGAGCGGTTGATCCGGGGTGGGGTCAGGGTGGAAATCCATCCCGTTGCCAAGGACAAGACCGATCTCGAGCTGGCCATGGAGCTGGTGGTGGAAGCAGGGGTGTCCGAGGTGTTGCTGGTTGGGATGTGGGGCGGCAGATTGGACCAGTCCCTGGCCAACCTGCTGCTCCTAGGACGGTATGCAGTCCGGTTTCGGGTTCGCTTTACAGACGGGCGGGAGCACGGAGCCGTGTTGGCGGGAGAGGATACGCTGATCATCGAGGGTGCGCAGGGCAACGTCTGCAGCCTGGTGCCGGTCAGTGGACTGGTGGATCGAGTGTCCGCAAGTGGAATGCAATACCCGCTGCGCAACGCCTTAATCCACCAGGGTGACACGCTGGGCGTAAGCAACCGCATTGTGGATGCCAGTGCTTCCGTAAGCGTTGGTCAAGGTTGTTTGGCAGTGGTGTGGTTCAGCGAGTGACAAAGGTGCCGGCCCCGTATACGTCGCAGACACGTGGACAAGCGCGACGGGACTACATAGGCACGCTTCCGCTGTGTCCGGTGCGGATTTGCGGTGCGTGCCGACCACAAATCCGCGGCCAACATCCCGGGTCGATCCGGAAGCCGGCCCGTGGGACAGGGGCTGCTACACGGCGGGTACTGTGGCTTCCCTGCCATCCTTCGGGTGGCAAAGGCACTCCCGCGACCTGTGAACAAGGTGGCTGGGGGGCAAGCCCCCAACTACCCAACCCCAAAGGGAAACCCGCCATACCACAAGGCATGGCATCCAGCTCTTGGTTACTGAGGACGTGACACGCCGGTTTCGACTGTGAGGATGAAGGGAACCGGCGCTTCCGCGTCCTGTGCGCGAAACCTGCGATCCGGGACCGAATTGGGGAAGGGCCTGGTGTGCCTGGAAGGAAGCATGGCCATGGAGACCGGCGTGATCGACGCCTGTACGATGTCACCCATGGCGTCACGCAGACTCTTGCAGATAGGCTTCCGCACCGAGCATGTGTGTCGGGAGGGTGTAGACGTGGAACCAGCGCATCTGGTGACTGTGCCGGAAAACCACATGGGAGCCTCCCCATCACCAAGCACGTCATGCGCGAGTTGCACGACCACATCACCGCCCATCAGGAAACACACAACGCGGTGGACAGCCAGGTCGGCGCGTGCAACGGACGTTGCGGCGCAGAGTGTGGAAGAGCTTTTCCAACAACCCGACGTGCCCTGACGGTACTGTCCACCTCTACGCGCCGCCGGAGCAGATGGCAAGCCGGCTGGATATCCTGCGGGACCGTTTTGAGGCCCATGAAGTGGCCCACCACCCAATGTCGACGCGGCTTGGCTGCACCATTGCTTCATCCCGATCCATCCCTTCGCGGACGGCAATGGGCACACCGGGCGCGTATTCCTGAGAACCCGCATCTGATTCGCAACGGCCGGCCGCCCGTCCCGATGCAACAACAGGATCGCAATGCCTATCTGTACGGTATGCGGTATGCAGCAGGCGGATGTAGACGATATGTCGGTGCTGGTCGACTTCCTGAACGCCATGGCACACAAGTCGATTCGAGTGATCATGACAGATTTCTCAATGGAAGGACAGATGGCATGCCGGGTCCCAGCGACCCCGGCTGCGTGCGCCGCAAGGAGGACAGCTGGCGCAACGGGGTCTGATGCACCTCCGGCACCATTTTCAGAACAGCATTCGACAACCGCGGGCTACCGGAGCAATGTACGGACACCAATCCACTGCGGCAACCCCGTCCGTTCCGTGGCCCCTGTCCCCTCCAATGTGCGTGGTTCCCGGGAGTCCACACCGTTCGTGCAGGACTACACACAGCTGACTAACAGTAGGCACACGGACAACTTCAGCTGTGCGCCGAATCCCTGCATTGTAAAATCCCGAGGGACCGCTTCCGTCCAATCCTCGCCTCCCGGTCGAGTCACCCGCCGCAGGCGGGGAACAACGGGTGGGATTTCCCCTTCAACAATCAAGGAGCAGCTTGATGTCAATCCCAGTCAGCAGGCGTCAATTCCTGAAAGGAGCCAGCCTCGCCAGTGCCAGTCTGGCCTTGGCGGCCTGTGCCGTACCCGGCGCGCCTCCGGCGGTCGAACCCGGAGCCGAGCCGATCCACCTTGTGATGTGGGGTTGGTGGGAACCCCGGATGGCGATATACGACAACGTGGCCCAGGAATGGGCCGAACAGCGCGACAACTACACCATCGAGGTCCTCTCCGTCTCCGGCCGCCTGGAGAAAATCTATTCGGCCATCGAAGCCGGGACCCATCCCAATCTGTTCAAGATGGGCGAGGAGTTCTTCCCGATGCGCCGTGAAGGGCTCCTCCTGGAGTTCCCCGAGGAGATATTCACCGACGAATGGTACGAAACGACCTATCCGTCCGTGAATTGGGACGTCTACGGTCGTTACGTGATCCCGACCGGCATCAGCAGCACGCTGCTGGTCTACAACCGCGCGATGTTCGAGGAAGCCGGGCTGGATCCAGATACACCCCCGGCCACATGGGAAGACTTCCTGGTGGCGGCCCAGGCCACAACCCAATCCGACGCTTCGGGGATTACCCGCTGCGGCGTCGTGCCTGCCGATGAATGGCTGGGCTACAACCAGGTCCTGCAGCTGGGCGGCAACATCGTGGACACCTCCGGGGACTCGATCAAGGCCAACTTCACCAGCGAAGAGGCGATCGCCGGTTACCAGACCGTTGCGGACTGGAATCTGAAGCACGGAGTCTGGGATCCGGACTTCCCGTGGAACGGCGAGGCGGTGGGAACCCGGCTGGCCTGCATGACCGAGGAACAGGCATGGATCGTGGGCGAATTCCGGGCCACGTTCCCGGACGTCTACCCCGACCTCGGTTTCGCGCCGCCCCCGACGCCGACCGGGAACCCGGAACCCGTGCACGGCTACAAGTCGACGGTACTCTCCGTGTCGGCCTTCAAGGGCGATACGGAAACGTACGATGCCGTCTACGACTTCCTCAAGTACCTTTACGTCGACGCCGGCAAGGACGCCTACTGGAACCTGGCGGAACTGATCAGCATTGCCCCGGCGCGGGCGGACCTGCTGGACGACCCGCGCCTGCTGTCGGACCCGGGTCTGGCCATGGCGGCCCAGATGCAGGCCACCGAGCATGATCCCGTGGAACCGCCCGGGGACATGAATGGCGCCATCGGTGATGCTTTCTACCGCATCTTCCGGGAAGGCTCCAGCGTGGAAGCCGCCATGGAGATCCTGAACTCCGACGTTCAGGCGATCTTCGACCGCGGCCTCGGCATCGAAATGCAATAGCCTGCGTTCCTCCATCCGCAGTGCTGCCGGCGGCGGCCCGTCGTCGCCGGCAGCGGTCCCCGCGGTGGGAACCCGGCCCGACCAGGGGCCTCGTCCAGTCCATGTCCGTCCAGCAAGGGGCCGCCGCGCCCGGCATGTCGGGTCTGCGGCGCACTCAGCTCCGCTTCATCGTGACGGTCCTTGTGCCGACGATGGCGTTCTTTTGTGTCTACCGGTTCTTTCCGGTGGGCTATGCCTTTTTCATCAGCCTGCACGACAAGAAGCTGCTGCGGGCCGAAAACATTTACGTTGGTGTCGAGAACTATGCGCGCATCGCGGCCGATCCGATTTTTCGCCTTTCGATTGGCAATGCCTTCTACTATGCAGTGGGAGCAACCGTCTTTGGCGTCATTGTGTCACTGTGGCTGACACTGCTACTGAATCCGATTCGGCGCGGCAGCCTGATAATTCGGCTCTTCTACTTCCTGCCGCAGATGACGAACGGCATCGCCGTCCTCCTGATGTGGAGCTGGCTGCTGCGACCGCGCTTCGGGCTTATCAACCAACTACTCCAGCAGGCGGGGTATCAGGAGCGGATTTACTTCCTGGGAGACCCGGTCCTCGCGATGCCGACGCTGATTATGATGTCGGTGTGGGGAGGCTTGGGTTTCACGATGATGATTCTCCTGGCCGGACTGCGGGGCATTCCCCTTGAGTTCTATGAGGCGGCGCGCATCGACGGTGGCAACTGGTGGAAGGTGGCACGGTTCATCACCGTCCCGTTGATGAAGCCGGTACTGACCTTCGTCACGATCACGGGGATCATCGGCGGCTTCAACGTCTTTGGTGTGATTTACGTCCTGACAAAGGGTGGTCCGCTGAACTCGACCATGACCATTTCGTACTACATCTATCGGACCGGGTTCGTCGATCGGTTCATCGGGTTGGCATCGGCCATGGCATTTGTGATGTTCATCATCATTATTGTGTTGACCGTGATCCAGCTGCGGATTACCCGCGAAAACTGGGAATTCTGATGGCGACCGCGCCCCTGGTTCAACCGCGCCCTGCGCCCGGGCCATCGGCAAGGACCTTCATCCGACGGTCCCTGATGCTGAACTATCTGGTTCTGGGCATTGGCGCCTTCACGATGGTGGTGCCGTTCGTCTGGATGATCACGACCGCCTTCAAGCCGCAGGCCGAGTGGATCACCTTCCCGCCCAAGTTCCTGCCCGTCGAGCCCACCCTCGAGAATTTCCAGAAGGCAGCCGAAAGCCTCGACATCTTCACGCTGTACCGCAACACCCTCTACATTGCGTTCGTCAAGTCCTTCATCAACCTCTATGTCAGCTGCCTGGCCGGCTACGTCTTCGGCAAGTTCGACTTCCGCGGCAAGGACGTCCTCTTTTACATGATTTTGGCGACGTGGATTATTCCCTTTGAGGTTTACATGATTCCGCTTTACCTGATGGTGAACCAGCAGGGGATGGCGGACACGCGCCTGGCGCTGATCATTCCCGAATTGTCGAGTGCCTACGCGATCTTCATGTACCGCCAATTCATGTTCACCATCCCCAACGCCCTCATCGACGCGGCACGGATTGACGGAGCCGGGGAGTGGTACATCTGGCACCGGATCATAATCCCGCTTTCCATACCCGTGCTGGCGACCCTGGCGGTGTTCTACTTCATGTGGAACTTCAACGATTTCCTGTGGCCGTTGATTGTCCTCGTGTCCCCCAAGAAGTTCGTGCTGTCGCTCGGTTTGACGAGCCTGTTTCAGGAGAAGGGGTCGTTCCACGGGCTCATCATGGCGGGGGCGGCGATGGCGTCGATCCCCATCATGATCATCTTCCTGTTCCTGCAGCGGTACATCACCGAGGGCATCGCGCTCTCCGGCATGAAGTAGGCGCGGTTGGCTGCCCCCGTGCAGGCCAACTACTGACGCGTCCCCTCAGTGGAAGATTGGCGGCGGCCCCAAGGGTTGCACGGGGTTGCTCGGTGAGCGAAATTCGCGAATCTATAATTTTCAACCCCCACAAAACCCATTTTTCAATTGCCCATGACCATTTATTTTCCCGAGCGCGATCTTCCCGTCCTGGACACCTGTGACGTGTTGGTGGTCGACTGCAGCCTGGCCGGCATGGCCGCTGCGGTGCGGCTGGCAAGCCGCGGCATGTCGGTCGCGATCGTGGAACCGCGGACGTATCCGGCCCGTGAAATGACGGCCAAGGGCCGCACTTGGATTGATACCGCCGAAGTGGCGGGTTGGACGCTGCCGGAACCGCTGGCAACGGCTTTTGCGGCAAGCAGGGAAGACGAACAGGACGGGGTCTGGCCGCTGCATCAGGATCGATTCAAGCTGGCCCTGGAAGACCATCTCCGTACGGCCGGAGTCCGATTGTGGTACGCCTTGCTGCCCGTCGGCGTGCTTCAAGGCGCGGACGGTGCCGTTGCCGGAATTGTGGTCGGCAACAAGTCTGGTCGGCAGGCAATTCGATGCGGATGGGTGGTTGACACCAGCGAAACGGCGTTGGTGGCGCGTCTGCATGGCGCGGAATTCGAACCCGCGTCGGGACCATCACGTGTAGTGCGCCGCATCGAATTCACCGGGGTTGAGGGGCTTGAGGAACCCGTGTTCGAGTGGCATGTTCCCGGGACGGGCACTCTGGAACTGCAGACGTTCCCGGGCAATGGCGGGGATGGCCACGTCAACATTGAATACACCTCGCTCCATACGATTGGGGTGCGTGATGCGGTGAGCGCGACGGTGCGGGACTTGGCGGCGCGGCGCGTGGGGGTGTCCCTGGTCGAATCACTCAAATCTGGTCATTCAGCGTTCGCAGACGCGGTGTGGGCCGGATCCAGCCATGAAGTCGAGGGGGCGTTCACGACCCGCCTGGCTGTCCGGAAGGATTCGGGAGCGGGGACCGAAGTCTGGATCCCCACGACTTCGGTTTCGGAAGCTGCAACACTGGACGCTGCCTGCTTTCTCACCGGGGTCCCGGGTGTGGTATGCCTCAACGACGCGGCCCGCCTGCCCGACGATGTCGCCCGTGCTTTGCGGCACCCGGTTGCGGCAAGCCGGATTGGTGTTGCGGTTGCAGGTTTGGTTGCCGAGCGGAACTCCATCCCGAAACCCGCAGGTTCGACGCGAACCGCCATCGCCGGTACCGGGACTGCCGTGAGGGAACAACGGGTTCCCCAGCGCGGGGTGGAGTATGCAATGGTCCGTGTTCTGGCAGCCCCCCTCCCGGAACTGGATGCGGTGGACTCAGTGATTGTCGGAGGTGGCACATCGGGAGGCATCGCCTCCGTCGCGTCGGGGACGTCCGGCCTGCAAACCGTCCTGGTGGACATGAACCCTGGCTTGGGCGGGACGGGTACCTATGGCGGCATTCATGCCTACTGGTTCGGCCACCGCGGCGGCTTCTCCGGTCAGGTAACGGAGATGGTCGACGACATGCATGTCCGCACGGGACATCCCACGCAGCGCGGCGACATCCCCCAGTGGAACATCGAGTGCAAAATCCATGCCCTGCACAAAGGTGTGATGGATGCCGGAGTTGTGCTGTTGCTGAACGCCATGTTCATTGGCACCGTGGTCGAAGGCAACAATGTCCGCGGTGCGGTTATCGCGACCCGTTACGGTCCACTGTGCACCTTGGGCCGGATCACAATTGACTGCACGGGCGACGGCGATGTGGCCGCGTTCGCCGGGGCGCCCTACGTGCTGGGTGCCGGACGCGACCACTCCATGATGTACTCCTATATGGCCCAGGTGATCAGGCCGGGGCGTCCGCGCAACGTCAAGACCCGTTCGGTCGATATCACCAACGTCGAGGACTACACACGCGGGATTATGGCCGAACGACGCAGTGCAAACGCCGGGGATGTGGACCACGGCATCTATTTGGCCCCCCGCGAAAGCCGTCATATCCAGGCTGACATCACGCTGACGCTCACCGATCAGCTTGTGCGGCGGGCTTTCGAGGACGTGGTGGCGGTGATGTTCAGCAACAATGACATCAAGGGACAGAGCACGTCCGACTGGATCCTGATGGGCTTACAGTCTCCCCATCTGGAGATTGAGATTCCCTGGCAGGCGCTACTACCCGTCGGTTTGGAGAACATCATCGTCTCGGGGAAGGCCTTTTCGGCGACGCACGATGCCTTGGCTGCTCCGCGCATGCAGCCGGACATGGAGAACTTGGGCGGAGTCGCCGCCCTGGCCGCCGCCCTTTGCATACAGAGGGGCGAAACCCCGCGGCAACTGCCGGTGCATCTCCTGCAGGAACGACTAGTGGACGCCGATGTCCTACCCGAACGAATTCTGACCCGCGTTCTGGAACCACTCCGCTTTACGGAGGAGGGTTGCGCAGCCAAGTGGGCGCGCTTTGACCCGGATGTGCCGCTGCATACCTATTCGGACCAGCGAAACAATCGGCGGTTCCCGGGACGCATCGACATCGCGGACCTGATGTGCATGGGACCGGAAGTCGTGCCATTCCTTGCCGAACGGTACGCGGATGCGGAAGGTGCGGCCAAAGTACTGTCGGCGCAAGTGCTGGCGATCCTCGGATCGGATCGGGGCATGGAGACGCTGGTTGAGACTTGCATGGCCGAATTGGCACAGGACCGTCTCCCCATCCAGGAGGATGCCATCATCTACAAGGGCATCCCGCCGGACCAGAATGCAGCATCCAGCGTGGCGTTCCTTGTCTACAGCCTGGGGCACGCGCGGGACCCGCGCGCCATACCCGTGTGGCGGCGGGTGGTCGATCTCCTCAGGCATGAGAGCCCCGCGGACTTTATGGACAAGGATCGGTCGATGTACTACTACGTGCCGGCCGTCTGTTACGGGGTCGAACGGCTTGGCGATCCGGCTTGCGTTCCCATGCTTGAGAAGCTGGCCGCTCATCCCGCACTCAGGGATCAACTTGTCGCGGATCCGAACGCCCTCGGAGCGGACTATGTGGAGGAGCGGTTGGCCTATCTGGAGGTACTGGTGGCCCGGTGTCTTGCCCGCTGCGGCAGTCCACAGGGCTATGTCCGGCTGATCGACTATCTGCAGGATGCACGCGCCATCCACACGGAGCACGCCCTGACGGAGCTCGTGCGCATAACCGGTGAGGACTTCGGCAAGGATCCGGCGCAGTGGGTCGATTGGTTGGAACGGCACGCAGACGACTTGGAACCGGTTCCGTGGCGCGATGTTTCCGACGCGGTGCGCGCTTGGGACGAAGAGATTCTCGTCGATCCGATTCATGCGCAGTCCGAATTCACATTGCGGGAACCCAAGGCGGCTGCCGTGTGACACTCCGGAACGGTGAACCCGACTTCAGTCATGGATGTCGGGTCTTTGTCGACGATCTCAAGCTGCCGGTAAGCCTTGATGTCGATCTCACACGGCAGGGTCGCGCCGCTGGGAAGCATGCCCCATGGTCGGGTAGTGGGTTCGCACCATGCCGTCCCTGCCCAATCTTGAGTTGTCTTGCGCGACCCAGAGCATCGGAATGAGGGATGGGTTGGCAAAACCGTGTCAATAAACTGATGCTCCCCGGGTACTCTCAGCGTAGTAATCAGTGCCTACAGGCTGTGCCAATCTGCAATGGCATTAAGCACTGGAGCACGGTGTCCATCCTGGGCACGTGGTTTTCAGGTGGAAACACACATCAAATGCAAATTCGTCGGCCGGCTTGGATCGCGGGTACCTGAACCAACGAAACTGATCCAGGTACCCGCGAATTCAGCGGAATTGGCCTAGTGCTAGACTCGCGGGATCTGGGTTGAAGGCTTCGGGCGAAGCCTGGAGCGGGAGGCCCTCTTTTTCGTGCTCGGAAGGTGAGCCATGGACAGACATGAGTCGAAAGGAGTAGGGATAGAAAGAAAGTTCTCGCGGCGCCGATTTCTGCAGACCACCTCTGCCGTGATCGGTGCGGGTTCTTTGGCGGCCTTGGCTGGCTGCGTGGCACCGGCGGCGCCAACGGGGCCTGCCGTCGAGGCCTACGAGCTGCGTTTCATCAAACTGGCCATGTCGGATGTGATTGCCGATTATTTTCATGACACGGTAATCCCCGAATTCGAGGCAGCCAACGAAGGCGCCACCGTCACGG
This sequence comes from Caldilineales bacterium, assembly GCA_012271135.1. GTDB lineage: Bacteria > Chloroflexota > Anaerolineae > Caldilineales > Caldilineaceae > Bin34. The sequence goes on from JAAXGZ010000074.1 coordinate 9,702, forward strand.
TCGACATGAGCACATGGGGCAACCTGGGGGAAAAGCTGCTGACCAGTTTCGCAGGCAACATTCCCGTGGACCTCCTGGAAACCGGCAGTGACTGGGTTGGACCCTATGCCAAGCGCGACCAGTTCCTGTCGATAGAGAGTTACGTGGTGAATCAGTACCAGGATGAGATAGTGGACTTCTACCCGGATATGGTGGAACTCTCCCGGTACGGCGGGGATTTGCGGGGCCTGCCCTATATTCTTGACATCCGCACGCTGTGCTACCGCAAGGACCACTTCGAGGAAGCGGGCCTGGATCCCGAAGTGCCCCCGGACACCTGGGACGACCTGGTGGATTTCGGTACCCGGCTGTTGCAGATGGATGACCAGGGCAATTTCGAGCGGGCCGGTTACCTGCTCAATGCCGCCGGACCAGGTGGCGCCTTCTTCGAGTATTGGTATCTGCTGGTGCAGAACGGTTCGGGAGTCGTGATTCCATGGGGGAGTTGGGATCCTGAGGACGTGGCCTTCAACGGTCCGGAAGGCCTGGAAGCGCTTCAGTTCATGTATGACCTGATCCACACCCACGCAATCACGCCCATGACGGGCATGTCCAGCCAGAACCCAAGTCTGTCTCCCCTGGGGGCGGGTGTCGCCTCCATGCACAATACGGGGGCTTGGGAAATCGGCAACTGGAAACAGAACCAGGCCGACAACATTCACCTGTTGGGTGTAGGCATACCGTTGATGAAAGTCAGGCGCTTGCAGTATGCGGTGCCCAATGTCTACGCCGTTGGATCCAACACGCGCGATGCCGACAGGGCTTGGGCCCTGATGGAGCACATGGTCTCAAGAGAGACATTGACCGGTATGCTGGGTCCAGTAAGCCAGTCTCCTCCGCGCATGTCGATTGCTGCGGAGGCCGAGTACATGCAGGATCCGCTCCTGAAGAAATACCAGGCCATTCCGGAAGAGGGATGGGGTACGACGACGCCGCAGGCCGTCGACTTTCCCACCCTGGAACTGATCGGCCAGTATGTGCAGGCCGCGCTGCGGGATGAAATGGGACTGCAGGCCGCCCTGGACGCCGCGGCCGCGGAAGTGCAACAGAAGATCATTGAGGCCCTGGAGGCTTAGGCAGTCATCAGGGGCGTTGGATCGGCCCTTCTTCATCCGGTTGCACCAAGGCCGGGTGGCGCGGGGCCGATCCGAGGCGGTCCGGCAACGGACTAGACAAGTGTCCTCATCGATCAACCGGCCACCGCAGCCTGTGGAGTACAGGCTTGGCGGTGGCGGGCTGTCGGAAGATCCCTGCGCGGCAGGTGTCGGTGCCTTTGTGGCCAAGAATGCGGCATGGGGTTCTTGATGGCCGCGCGGCCGGTATCGGCAACGGCGCAGGGCAGCCCCTGCTGCGTCCATGGATGATTCGAGTCCGATGCCTTTGCGGATCGCGATCCGGGACCAAGGCTGTGGTTTCCTGTCCGATTTGGGGGATGCCAGGCGTCCCGGACGAGTCAACCCGGGCTGACATACGGGATGTCAATCACCACCCCGGCCCGCGGTGAGGGCCGGCCCGATCGGAAAAAGGGCAAGAGATTCGGCATCACGCGCCAAGAGCGGGCAGCTGCGTTGTTCATCCTGCCCTTGATGGTGCTCTTGACGGTCTTCTGGATTGTTCCTTCCCTGTCTTCCCTCTTTTTCAGTCTCACCAACTACAGCGTGGTCAGTGCCGCCCGATGGGTGGGGCCGGAAAATTACCTGCGGCTGGTGGACGACTGGCTTTTCTGGCGCTCATTGCTGAATTCCGCCTATTTTACGGTGGGCAACATACCCTTGTTGCTCGTCTGTGGCCTGGCCCTGGCCATTGCCCTCAACAGCGCGAGGCTGCGGCTCCGCTATCTGTACCGAGTAGTGTTCTATCTGCCGCTGGTGACCTCGTCCATCGCCTTGTCCATGGTCTGGCTGTGGCTCTTTGATCCCCATCTCGGTCTTCTCAATTTGCTCCTGAATGCGGTGGGACTGCCTTCGCAACCTTGGCTGCAGAGTACCAAACAGGCCATGCCCTCCATCATATTCATGAGTGTCTGGGGGGGTGTGGGCGGCACCATGCTGATCTACCTGGCCGGTCTCCAGGGAATTTCGGAACAGGTCTACGAAGCCGCCCAGGTGGACGGCGCCACACCCTGGCAGTCGTTCTTTCACGTCACCTTGCCCCTACTGAGGCCGGTGACCCTTTATGTACTGGTGACCAGCATCATTGGCTCCTTCCAAATATTCGGTCCCATCTACGCCATGACCCAGGGCGGACCCGCCTTTGCCACTACCACCATCGTGCATCAGATCTACATCAACGGCTTTCGTTATTTCAACATGGGCTATGCAGCAGCCCAATCCTGGATTCTGTTTCTGTTGCTGCTGGGTCTGTCCATCGCCAACCTGCGTCTCATGACCCGCGGCCTCGACGTCTGAGTGCCTTGGTGGAAATCACATGACAATCCCTGCGCACGTCGAGTTTGCCTCTCCAAACCGGAGGAGCCAGACAGGTCTGTATCTGTTTCTGTACCCTGTCCTGTCCCTGGTGGCCGTGTCCATGCTGATCCCGTTCCTGTGGATGTTCCTGACGGCGCTCAAGCCCCAGGCGGACATGTTCCAGGTACCGCCTCTGATTTTCACCTTGAGTTACACGATGGAGAATTTCACCAGAGCGTGGACCCGAGGCAATTTCGACCGTTTTCTGGCCAACAGCATGGTTGTCTCGACATCCATCACGGCCCTGAACCTGATGGTCACGTCGTTGGCCGGCTATGCCTTTGCCCGGCTGCAGTGGCGGCTGCGGGAAGTGTTCTTCGTGCTCGTGCTTTCCGTCATGATGCTGCCCGGCCTGATAGCCCTGATTCCCACCTTTCTGATTGTCAAGGCGGTGCCCTTGGCCGGCGGCAACAACCTGTTGGGCCAGAACGGAACCGGATGGCTGGACAGTTTCCCGGGACTCATATTTCCGCTGGTAGGCAGTGGCTTCTATGTATTCCTGTTGCGGCAGTTCTTCCTTACCTTGCCCAAAGAGCTGGAGGATGCCGCCCGCATCGACGGCAGCAGTGAATTCAATGTCTTCTGGCGCATTATCCTGCCTTTGTGCAAGCCGGCTTTGGCCGTCGTGGCCCTGTTCAGCTTTCAGTTTTCATGGAACGACTTCCTCTGGCCGTTGGTCATCATCCAGAGCGATCGTATGCGTACTGTGCAACTCGGGCTGGCCCTTTTTCGTACCCAGACCCGCATTAACTGGGGCGTGCTCATGGCAGGTACGGCCATTGCCACCATACCCACCGTTGTGCTGTTTTTGTCGTTTCAACAGTATTTTGTACGGGGGATCGCCCTGACAGGCATCAAGGGCTGAAGGCAATACAATCGCCGAATTGGGCTCCTCGATATACAGGGGCCCAAGCTGCCTGGAACGCGTGTCCGTCAAACACAACGATTTCCTCTGCGATGGCGGAACGGAGACATTGGAGAATTTTGCATGACCGATATTCGAATACCGACTACCGAGGGACACGTCCCAGCCAAACGGAGGCCCGATCCCCCAATGTACCCCGGTGGGATGGCAATCGACCGGGAAGAGGAGCAGGCGGTGCTGGAAGTGCTGCGGACAAAGCGCTTGTTTCGCTATTACGGGCCGGCAGAAGGCGAGTCCAAGGTGGCATCCCTCGAGAAGGCTTTCGCCCAATTCATGGGTGTCGAGTACGCCGTGGCAGTCAACTCGGGAACATCCGCGCTCATCAGCGGATTGCAGGGTCTCGGCGTGGGTCCAGGCGACGAGGTGATCGTACCGGCCTACACTTGGATTGCATCGGCGGCCGCAGTGCTGACCGTGGGGGCCATACCCGTGATCGCCGAGGTGGATTCCTCCCTGACGCTGGATCCGGAGGATGTCAGAGCCAGGATCACCCCTTATACCAAGGCCATCATGCCCGTTCACATGCGCGGGGCGCCGTGCGACATGAAGTCCATATTGGAAATTGCCCGGGAGTACGGCCTCAAGGTGCTTGAGGACACCGCACAGGCGGACGGGGCCAGTTATGGAGGCCGGAAACTGGGTTCCATGGGCGATGCCGGATGTTTCAGCCTGCAGTTCAACAAGATCATCACTTCCGGGGAAGGTGGCATGGTCGTGACGGGAGACGAGGAGGTCTGGCGGCGAGCCCTGATGTTTCATGACGTGATAGGCGCCGCCCAGGCCGGGATTCCCCGGGAGCAGATGATCTGGGGCGCGAACTTCCGCATGCCGGAACTGCTGGCTGCTGTGGCCGGCGTACAGTTGCGGAGGCTGCCGGAATTGCTGGAGGCCATGCGCGTACGCAAGCGTCAGCTCAAGGAGGGCATCGCCGCCGTGGCCCTTGAGCACGGGTTTGAATTCCGTCGGCTGCACGATGAGGAAGGTGATGCCGCCATATGCCTGATCTGCTACGCCCCGGACGCTGCACAGGCCAGCCGCACAGCCGCGGCCCTGCGGTCCGAGAACATAGGTGCCGGCACTCTGTACCATCCGGAACAGACCGACTACCATGTCTATGCACATTGGGATTCCATTCTGGACAAGAGAGCCTGGACGTCCCTCGGCTCACCGTGGACGGCTGCACAACGGGACATCCAGTATGCAAGGGACATGTGTCCCCGGTCACTGGACTGGCTGGCGCGCGCGGTGCATGTGGATGTGAGCCCATCACTGACCAATGAGGATCTGGAGGAAACCGTAGAGGGGTTCCACCGCGTCCTGGCCGGCCAATGAAAACCGGCCGTACCGCGGCCGGTTCTGTCTTGCCCAGTGCTGGAGGTTGGCGGTGGCCGCTCTGGATAGGGGGCCTATTCCAGGTAACGCTTCAACTCGGAATGAGTGGCCCCGGCGCGGTGCCGCGGGTGTCCCTTGCGTGAATGCTGTTCAGCAGTGCAGGGCTTCCTGCGCGTTGATCTGAAGGACTGATACCTGGACCCGCGGCACGGCAACGGATCGAATTGCACCAGATCCGGGGTGGAGTCCGGAGAGGTCTCCAGTCCTGTGCTTTCGTGGCCTGCGGGACAGACGAAGGCAGCCACGACGGTATCCGGCCGCGCGCGGTACTGTCCGCCCAGACGTTCCAGGGAAAGCTGCGTCATGGTCTTGGCCACAACTCCCCGTGTCTTTGCGGATTTTCAAACGCGGTATCGGACCTGCTTCAGTCGCAGATCCGATGGCACCAAGGTGGTGGGGGAGGTTCAGTCAACAATGCGGCGGCCGTGGTGGAAGAGTTCGTTTGTGAAGTTGTTCCGGTCCCGCTTGACGGCGTTGAACTGCTTCTTGAGTTCATACGCCAACAACCACTTAGCCACTCATCAGCCTCCAATCCTGCCTTGAACCGGGTGGGCGCCCGGTTCGCCGCGGTCCGTGCCCATCCCGCGTGCCGCACCAACCGGGATGCCTGCCGGTGGTTCGGATGTTGCTGGAACTCAGCACGCAGAGGGGCGCCAGGGCGATGAAGTTCCGGCAGGGCATGCCCTGCCAGTCCGGCACCTTCTGCACCGCTCTGGGCACGGGTGGTTGGTAGACCTGCCGCAGTTCCTCATCATTCGTAACGGCCATGACGCACTCTCCTTGGCGGTTCACAATGGATTCATCAGAACCCTTCGGAATGACAAGAGGCTGCCGTTGTGCACGGGTATCAAGTCCTGCGCTACTTCCACTCCAGGGCGACGCCGGTGTAGGTGTCCTTTTGGTTCAGGAGACCCTTATAGGCCTCCTCGATTCCCTCCGGGTGCATGCGGTGTGAGATCAGGGGTTCCAACTGGATGCGTCCGTCTTCCAGCCACTCGAAGATCATCTTCTGCTTCTGGTACTGGGACGTCTCGGCATTGATGGCCGGATAAAACGGATACTGCCATTCAAGAGCCCCGAGTACCTTGATGCAACTGTAGTGCATCTTGCCAAAGAAGTCCGTCAGGTTTCCGTCGACCGGAGCCCGCGGCGTACCGAGGATCACCAGTTGTCCATGTTTGCGGGTGGCATTGAGGGCCTGCATGCACACGGCGCTGTGGCCGACGGCCTCAACCACGATATCGGCCCCGGTGCCGCCGGTCAGTTCCAGGATCCGGTCCTGAACCTCCTTGGGCGAACCACCCACCTGCTCCGCGACACCGACGGTGGCGGCCAGGGCGCGGCGCTCGGCGACCGGATCCACGGCAATCACGCGACAGCCGATCGCTCCGTAGAGCTGGGAGGCCAGATTGCCGACAATGCCCAGTCCGAACACCACGACCGTGGGCGAACCCTTGATTTCGGGTACCAGAATGGACGTCGCAGCCACGCCTGCCATGCGGGAGGCAACGGCGATGTCGCCCGGCAGGCCGTCCGGCACTGGGTAAACCAGCCGATTCTCCTTGAACTTGGCCCAGGCTTCGTGTTTGGCATAGGTGAAGACCCTTTGTCCCACATCCGCCCTGACGGCCTCAGAACCCTTGGCCCGGACAGTGCCCACGTTGGCATACCCCGAACGCCAAGGATACTTGCACCAGCCGTCTTCCTGCCAGACTTGGGGCTCCACACCGGTATAGTTGGCCAGTTCGGTACCGGAACTGATGAAGGTCCACTCCGTCTCGATGAGCAGTTCGTCGGGTGCCAAATCGTCGAGGTCGATTTCCTCCGAGTCCAGGCGTACCTGGTTTTGGTAATAGACGTTGACAAAGAAATTCCGCATGTCGGAAGCTCCGATTATGGCAGTCGACGGTTGTCAGTTGAGTCGCTCAAAGATCCCGGCGGCGCCCATGCCACCGCCGACGCACATGGTGACCATGCCGGTTTCAAGGTCGCGTTCCTTCAGCTCGGCCAGAATTTGCGCAGTTAGTTTGGAACCCGTCGCCCCCAAGGGATGACCCAGGGCAATGGCTCCACCGTTGACGTTGGTGTGTTCTTCGTCCAGCTCAAGGCTGCGGATCACGGCCAAGGCCTGGGCCGCAAAGGCTTCATTGAGTTCCACCAGGTCCACATCGTCCAACTCGAGTCCGGCCTGTTTCAGGGCTTTGGGCACGGCCAAGACCGGCCCGATGCCCATGGTTTCCGGATTCACTCCGGCCGTGGCGTAGCTTCGGAATCTGGCCAGCGGAACCAGGCCTTCGGCACGGGCCTGATCTTCGTTCATCAACACCACTGCCGCGGCGCCGTCGCTCATTTGGCTGCTGTTGCCGGCGGTGACGGTGCCCTGGCTGTGGAACACGGGGCGCAGGGCGGCCAGCTTTTCGGCCGAAGTGTCTGAGCGAATCCCTTCGTCCCGCGTGAACGATAGGGAACGGGCTTCTGCGCGGGAGCCGTTGCCGACCAATCCCTCGACGTCCAAGGGCACGATTTGGTCGTCAAAGCGACCACCTGCCTGGGCCGCGCCGGCCCGTTGGTGGCTGCGCAGGGCAAAGGCATCCTGGTCCTCGCGGGAAATATCGTGTTCCCGGGCCAGGTTCTCGGCGGTCAGGCCCATGTTCAGATAGGCGCCGGGACGTTGTTCCATAAGGTCCGGATCGGCCCTGAACACCTGCCCCGGTATCGGGACCCGGGACATGCTCTCGACGCCACCGGCCACCACCACGTCGGCGCTGCCGGTCATGATTTGCCAGGCGCCCATGGCAATGGTTTGCAGGCCGCTGGCGCACTGGCGGTTGACGGTCTGGGCACTGACGGAGACCGGCAGGCCGGCCTTGAGTGCCGCCAGACGTGCTACGTTCAGGCCCTGTTCCGCTTCGGGAAAGGCGCAGCCGATTATGACGTCCTCGATGCGTTCGGGATTCACGCCCGCGCGTTCAACGGTGGCCTGCAGGACTTGGGCCAGCATGTCCTCGGGACGTACGGCGCTCAGGCTGCCCTTGACGGCGCGTCCCACGGCGGAGCGGGCGGCTCCCACGATTACAGCTTGGTTCATGGCATTCAGTTCCGCAGTGGTTTCTTCCGGGTCAACATGTGGACAATGCGCTCGCGGCTCAACGGTTCGCCGGCCAGGGACAGGTTGGCTTCCCGTTCGAGGTCCAGGAACCATTCCTCGTCCATCCATGCCGGACTGGCCAGGCGGCCGCCGCACAGGACATTCGCGAGCTTGGTGGCAATCAAGGAGTCATGTTCGCTGATGTACCCGGCTTCCCGATACATGAACACCTCCATCTCCAGATTGGCCAGGCCGTCCCGTCCCGTCGCATAGGTATTTTCGTGTACTGCCGGAGGCGCATAGCCCAGGGCCAGACTTCGTTGCAGTTCGCGTACGGCCCAGGGCAACAGTTGGCTGCGTCGGGTCACCAGCGGGGTCTGTTCCGGGAGATAGCGCATTGCCTGGGCGTCCCGGGCGTTGTCGGAGACCTTGGCCATGGCCACCTGGGCATGCAGGCTCTTGAGCACTTGGTGGGCATCTCCGCCGCGGTCCAGGAATTCCCGTCCCAGGCTTCGACGCACCAGTTCCTTGCATCCACCCCATCCGGGCACCAGACCGACCGCCGACTCGGTCAAACCCAGACACGCTTCGGGATGGGCCACCACACCGTCCAGGGACAGCAGCAGTTCGACCCCGCCGCCCGCCGCCATGCCCCGCACGGCCGCCCATACCGGCTTGGGCGCTTGGCGCAGGGCCATGAACGTGTCCTGGCCCAGTTTGGCCAACCGTTCCAGTTCCTGCCAGTCGGCGACCTCGAGCAAGGCCAGAATCAACTTCAAGTTGGCACCGGCGGAGAAGATGTCGTCGTCGTTGGCGATGATGAGGCCGGCCGCGGACCCGTGCAGCCGGTCGCACGCCTCCCGGCACACTGACAGGACCTGTTCGTCGATGGTGTTGAGCACCGATCGGGTTTCAAGAAACAGGATCCCGTCCTGTCCGGTTCTTAGGCAGGCCGACTCGTTTTCCGCGATCACCTGCCCCGTGTGCATGGCGTCGGCATAGGCGTGGTAGTTGACCTCGGCCGGGACGGGGTTCATGCCCCCGCGGAAGTTCCAACTGGTGCGCTTGCCGTTGGCCGACCGGTGAAACGATGTGCCGGAGGTTGCGGGCACCCCTGCGGTCCACTCTCCCGGATGCATGCCCGACTGTCGCATGCGGTCCAGGGATTCGGGTCCCAGGGCATCCCACAGTTCGAAGGGGCCCAGCTGCCAGGCAAAACCGGTGCGGATGACCCGGTCGATGGCGTGGCAATCCTCGGCGATCTCTCCGGAAATCTGCGACAGATAGGAGAAGACTTGACCGTGAACCTGCCACAGGAACTCGCCAAAGCGGTTGTCCAGTTTTAGCAAGGCCGGGAACCGTTCCACCAGCGGCATCCCGTGCAGCGTGTCGATGGTTTCGTTGCTGAACCGAGGCGCCGGTCCCCACGTCAAGCCGCCTTTGACGGCTTCGGCCAGGTCGAGCGACAGGAACTGTCGTTTGCCGTTCGCGTCGCGTTCCGTGCGGTAAAAGCCCTGTTCGGTTTTGCTGCCCAGATGGCCGGCTTTCAGCAAGGCCGTCATCATGGATCGGTACCCGTCGTGGAAGCGGACCGACCGGCAGGGATCGTCCGGGGTGAGGTCATCCAGGTTGCGGCACACCAAGTCCATCACGTCCAGGCCCACGATGTCGGCGAGCCTGAAGGTTGCCGCGTTGGGACGACCCAGCAGCGATCCGGTCAGACCGTCCACTTCGGCCACCGTCAGCCCCATGTCCAGGGCCGTGTTGATCGTTACCTGATGAATGAAGGCAAACAGCCGGTTGGCGATGAAATACGGAGTGTCCCGGCAAACCACGGTCTCACGACCCAGCCGCACACTGCTGAAGGTCCCGAAGTCCGCCAACAGCGCAGGGTCGGTTCCGGCGTGGGGAATTAGTTCCAGCAATGGCAGGTAGCGGGGCGGGTTGAAGAAGTGGGTGCCCATGAAACGGGCCGCGAAGTCCGCGGGCAGTCCTTCGGCCAGCATGTGAATGGGCAGCCCCGACGTGTTGGTCGTAATCAGCCTGCAGGCCGGATTGAGGTCGGCCAGCTTCTGCAGCAGGGATCGCTTGGTCTCCATGTCCTCGATGACGGCTTCCAGAATCCACTCACTTTCGCTCAGGGCAGCCTCCAGATCCTCGTCCATGTTCCCGGGCCGGATCAGGGATCGCGACTCCTTGTGTGCTAGGTTGGGTGGCCGCCCGGCGGCCATCCGAGTCAGGCCCTGCCACGCCAGTTGGCTGCGGCCAACCTGGACAGGGGCAACGCCTTCGATGTTGATGTTCGGATCCGGGTCGCTGGCCAGGTCAAGGAGTTGCACACGGATGCCGGCGTCCGCCAGCAGGCCGGCGATGGCGGCTCCCATCGTGCCCGCGCCCAGCACGGTTGCAGTCTGAATGTTCAGGGTCATGGCTTAAGGGTGTTGGACGGTCCCGGTGTAGTTCAGCGGCCTGGCGATGGCAACGGTTTCCGCATCCCGATCCAGGCCGGTTGGAACTGGAAACCGAGTTTGCGATGGATGTGCCCAACGGCACTGTCGGGATCGCCGTAGGCAACGACCTTCGCATATCCCTTGGCCTTGGCGCTGCCGAAGGCATGCAGCTTAAGGGCGGTGGCCACACCGCACCGGCGCCAGACCCGGTCCACACCGGTGCGGAAGGCCTGCACCGCTGTGTCGTCGTCCGCCGTGGGCCGGAGCTCGGTCATGCCGATCCAGTCGGATCCGTCCAGCGCAATCCAGCACAGGTTCGGATCGAAGTCCCGGGTGTTGAGATGTTCTTCCGCGAACTGCTCGGCAGAGGGCCTGTTCAGGGGTTCCGGAGCCACGGCCTCGGCCTGAATGCGGTAATCCAGATCGCGGAAGCGTTCCAGCCAGTCAGGACAGTTTTCGGTCAATGATGCGAGGGGGCGGAACTGCACCGGGCTCGGATCCGGGGATCGTTCCGTCATCCGGAGTACTTCGAACCGTGCCAAATCCAGTTCGGAGTCGGCGTCGCGGTCGATTGCGACAAACCCAAGGGACTGCAGGAACCTCATTCCTCCAATTTGGTCTTCCCGACAACCGCTGTTCAGGGTCCGGATGTCTGCGGCCGGTGCCTGATTCAGCAGATCTCGAAAGATGCGTGAGCCAATTCCCTGCCGACGATGCGCGGGACTGACCACCACATAAACATGAAAGGTGCCGGGCTCACCCAGCCAGAAGGCTTCGCCGCAGGACCCGAACCCCGCGACGGAGCCATCGATTTCGCAGACTCGCTGATCCCACCGGATGTCCGGCCGCGCAGCCGCCATCTCCCGCTGGGCTTCCACGGTGGTTGGCGTGTCCGGCCAGGTTTGGTTTTCCATTTGCACCAAGGCCCGGTAGTCGGCGTCCGAGTCGTTGAAGTCTCTCAGGTGCATGGCGTCAAGGGTATTGGACCCTGGTTGGAACAAGCACACATCGCGGCCTTGTCACTCGCGGTTGGCCAAACCAGCATAGCCCCAGGCCAAGGCTAGGACAATGGTTCCATAGACCAGTTGCTGGATGTCCTGCCCGACATTGAGGAATGTGAGCATGGAGTTGAGCACACTCAAAATCAGCGCGCCCAGGATGGTTCCGGTGTAGCCGCCCACCCCGCCAAAGATGGATGTGCCGCCGATCACGGCCGCCGCGACCGAGGGCAGCAGGAAGGCGTTCGCCAGCTGAAGATCGACCGCCCCGGTGCGCCCGGCCAACAGAATTCCCGCAATGGATCCCAGGATTCCGGCCGCGATGTAGGCGGCAATCCGCACCTGCCACGTTCGGACTCCTGCCAGCCGCACCGCGGTCTCGTTGTCGCCCACGGCGTACAGGAGCCGGCCCCAGCCGGTGCGTCTCAGAAGCCAAATCAGGATCAGCGAAATCGCGGCCCATACAACGACACTGTAGGGCAGGCGGTTGCCGAGGAAGGAACCTGCCGCCAGTTCCTTGATGAACGGGGCGACCACGGTGGAACCCCGCAGGATGGTCTGGGTCCATGCCGTGAAGGTGCCAAGCATGATGCCCGACATTGCCAGGGTCATGATGAGGGGGTTGACGCGGAACACGGCGACGCCGATGCCGTTGGCAGCCCCGACAACAAGGCCGACGGCCACACCCATCAGGATGGCAACGGCGGCTCCGTGGGAGGATTGACTGGCTGCCACATAGGCGGAACCCGTGGCAATCATGGTGACCGACAGGTCGATGCCGCCCGTAAGCATCAGAATGGTTTGTGCCCCGGCCAGGATGCCCAGCGGGGCCGCCTGCAACAGCGAGCTGCGGGCCCCGTTCAGGGAAAGGTATTCGGGCTCGATTGACCCGGTGACCAGCACCAGCAGGAGACACACGCCGCCCAGGGCCACCGAGGGGTTGGCCCGTGCCTTGGCGGCCAGGCGCGCCCGGACGGTTGTGGCGGCGGCCGCGGAGTCAACCATGGCGGAGCCTGCGCGGAGGGCGGTATGGACCGGGATTGCAACCAGGGCTCATGTTTGGCGCTCCCTGATCAAGGCCGCCAGACCGCCAATCATCATGACAATGGCGATGAGCACCCCCTGCAGGATCTGGGCATTGTTGGGGTTGATGCCCATGGCGCTCAGGATGGGATTGAGCATGATCAGAATCATGCCGGCCGCCACCACCCCGAGGACCAGTCCGGTGCCGCCGGTCAGGGCAATCCCGCCCAGTACGACGGCGGCCACGCTGTTGAGGGTGGCGTTGGCTCCCACGCTGAACCGCGGGTCTCCGGTACCCGTGATGGCCACGGTGGCCAGGCCCGCCAGTGCCGCCAGCGCGCCGCCCAAGGCATAGGAGGCCACCTTGGCCCGGGTCACGCCCAATCCGGCCAACGAGGCGATGTTGGAGTCGCTGCCGACGGCGTACATGGACAGGCCCAACCGGGTGCGTCGCGACAACAGGAACACGACGGTCGCCGGAATGATCATCATCAGGACCGGCAGAACATAGGTGCCGCCGATGCCTGATTCGGAACCCGTGAACAGCCACCGGAATTCGGGAGCCGTGCCGCCGCCCGGCGATGGCAGGATCCACAGCGCCAAGCCCGACCAGATATAGCTGGTGGCCAGGGTGACCACAATGTCCGGCACCCCCGACAGGCGGATCACGTAGCCGGTCATGCCGTTGAGGCAAGCAATGAGACCAATCAGCAGAAGCGCGATCACCACAACGGCCCCTAAGGGCTGGTCCGCCATGAAACGGGCCGCAATCGCGTTGCTCAGCAGCAGCAGGGCCCCCAGCGACAGGTCGATGCCGCCCGCGATCACGATGACGGCCTGTCCCAGTGCCAGGTAGACCAGGGGAAGGCTGTTCTTGCTGATGGATGTGATCTGGAACTCCCCGAATCGGGGAATGAGGTTGGCATACCAGATCAGAAGGGCTAGCAGCAGCAGCCAGACGCCAAGGGTCCAGCCACTGCGGGACAGGATCAGACCGGTCCTGTTGAATACGACTGTGGCGCGGCTATCCCGGTTCATGCAAGGGGTTATGGACCAGGGTCAGACGAGTCCGTGGGCCGCGGTCAGGAGAGAGGCTTCCGTGGCCCGGGCCGCCACCTGTTCATCGACGATCAGGCCGTTGTGCATAACCAGCACGCGATCGCAGACGAGCGGGATTTCGGCCAGTTCGCTGGTATACAGAAGCACGGCTGCACCGTCGGCCGCCAGCTTGCGCAGGAGGGCGTAAATCTCCCCCTTGGTCTGAATGTCGATACCGCGGGTTGGATCAAAGCACAATAGCGTACGGAAGCCCGACACCAGCCACCGCCCAATGGCCACCTTCTGTTGGTTGCCGCCTGACAGACGCCGCACCTGGGCCGCAGCCCGGGTATCGATTGACAGGCTGTCGATGGCGTTGGCAGCCCGGGCGCGCTCATCGGCCGGCAGGCCCAGCCACTGCCGGATGCGCGTGATGAGGGTTACAACCAGGTTTTGGTACACCGGCAGACTCGGCAGCAGGGCCTGTAGACGGTCTCCCGGAATGAGGACCACCCCCTGTCGCACCGCATCGGCCGGCGACAGGAACCGGCAGGGACTGCCGTCTATCAGGATCCGGCCGGAACTGGGACGTCTCTCTCCGCACAGGATGTCGAACACCCGTTCCTGTCCCTGTCCCTCCAGTGCCACCAGTCCGAGGACCTCGCCCCGGCGAACGGCAAACGAGACCTGGCGGACCGTCTCCCCGGATGCCAGTTCCTCCACGGCAAAGACGGCCTCGGCGTCTGCCGTCGTGGGTGTGGCAATGCCGGCCGGCGTGTCGGGTGCAAGGTCCACCGGAGATCCCAGCATGGCGTGGACCAGCTCCTGCTGCGTGATGCCACCGACTTCCAGCTCGGCCACATTGCGGCCGTCCCGCAGAATGGTCGCCGTATCGCAAATGCGCATCACCTCGGCTAGGCGATGGGTGATAAGCACGACGGAGCACCCGTCGGACTTCAACCGGTCAAGCAGTTCGAACAGTTTCTCGGCCTGATCCGCGGTCAAGGCGGCGGTGATCTCGTCCAGCAGCAGGATTTTGGGATTCAGCGCCAGGGCGCGGGCGAGATCCACTAGGCGCAGAATGTCCAGGGGCAGGTTCCGGACCATGCGGTCCCGGTCCAGCGAACCCAGATCGAATTCGTCCAGCCACTGTGCAAAGGTGTCCGGATTGGTTTGGCTCAGCCGCAGGTTCTGGGCAATGGTCAGATCCCGGATTAGGGCCGGGTCCTGAAAAACTGTAGCGATACCGCCCCGCATTGCCTCGACCGGAGTCCGGAAGTTGGCGGTCTTCCCCGCCACTACCAGCGTTCCCCTGTCCGCCGGATGGACTCCGGCCAGGATACGGACCAGGGTGCTCTTGCCGGCGCCGTTGGCGCCCAGCAGGGCGTGGATCTCGTGGTGGCGCACGGTCATGTCGACCGCTTCCAGCGCCACCACGGATCCATACGCTTTGGCCACGCCCGTTATGGTCAGCAGCGGGGATGGCCTGTTCATTTTCAGTTCGGGACGCGGGCGTCTGCTATTCGCCAGGTGCCTTGCAGGCGGAGACGTCCGCGCTGCCGTTGTAGTGGGTAAACGGTTCGATGTCGACGTACGTGCTCCATCCGACCTGTTCATCCGGAGCGTAGATGGCGTTCAGTCCGTCGGTGTTGTCGGTCGCGAAGACCTTGGGAGTCAGGATGGTTTCGTGCGGCGGGTTGTTGCCGAGGAGCGCGTCGATCGCAATCGAGGTGCCTACCGCGCCAATGGCGGGCGGGTTGGTAACCGCGGCCCCGACCAGGCCTTCATCGGCCAGGTCCAGCAACTGCGCCACAAAGCCGTTGTTGTCGGCGCCCACAATCGGGACGAAGGGCTTGTCCGCTACCTGGAACTGCTCGACCACCGGGTAGTCGATGCCCGAAGTCCAGATGCCGTCGATTTCCTGCGTGGTGATCAGGTCCAGCGCCTGCTGGGCACCCGTGGACGGATCCCAGCCGGTGAAGGTGGACGCCACGACTTCGATGTCCGGATAGTTCGCCAGCGCCTCCATGAATCCGTTGTGGCGGTCCGTGTCGGCCGGCACGCCGTCGATGCCGCGCATTTCCACGACCTTGCCCGATCCGCCCAGGGTCTCGAAGAGCCATTCTGCTCCCAGCCGGGCGTAGGCGGTCTGGTCGTTGGTGGCCACATAGGCCCCCTCGGCAGTGACGGCCT
Organism: Caldilineales bacterium; assembly: GCA_012271135.1. Taxonomy (GTDB): domain Bacteria; phylum Chloroflexota; class Anaerolineae; order Caldilineales; family Caldilineaceae; genus Bin34. Next base: position 25,316 of record JAAXGZ010000074.1, read on the forward strand.
GATCGACCGCGACCACGACGATGCCTTGGGCGATCGCCGCCTCAATCACGGCATTCAGTCCCTCGCGATCGGTGGGGTTGAGGATGATGGCGTCAACCCCCTGGGAAATCAGTCCTTCCAGATCGGCGATTTGTTCAGTCGGGCCGCCGTTGCGGTTGACCACGATCACTTCGTCCACCATGCCGCTGGCGGTTGCTTCCGCCTTGATGGCGCAGATCATCTGCTCGCGCCAGCCGTTGCCGACCAGGGTATTGCTGACGCCGATGACGAAGCCGCCCTCGGGCATCTCCTCGTCGTGGGTGTGTTCCTCGGCCGCCATCGGCAGGGCACAGCCGGTGGCCGCCAGGGCAACCACTATCAGCAATCCCAAGAGCATGAACAGTTTGGATTTGACTCGCATGTGTCGAATCTCCATTGAATGAGATAACGCCGTACAACCAAGGACCGAACCTGGTTCGGCAAAACGGTGGGTCCTGCGCAGGACCAGGCTCGATTCAAGGCTGCGGATCAGCATAGCACCTTGGGGCTGCTGCCGTTTTGTTGCCGAGCCATGGAGAGACCTTCTGGCTGCACAAACCCGCATCTTTCCACCAGCATGGGGATGCCGGGCTGCCGGATGCACCGGTGCAAGTGTGCCAACGGTCGGACTGTCAAGGCCAAACGAGCTATTTCGTTTGCTCGTCTTGTCGGCTTGGCCGAGCCGATTTCCTGGACGTTTTGCCGGCAGGAGGCCGCGATCGAGGGCCGGCAATGCCTGGATCGGGGAAGGAGCAGTCAGTTCCGCTGCGTCAATGGCTACCGGCAACATCCAGGCTCATCGCGACGCGGGCCGTGGTCGACCGAAACCCCAGAGCCCAATTCAGCTGCAGCATGGGGTTGTCTTCTTCGTTGAAGGTCTCGATTTGTCGGAACCCCATGGCGACCGCCGCGTTGATGGCAGTGGTCTTGAGTGCCGTGGCCACGCCATGCCGGCGCCAAGTTGGGTGCACACCCGTGACGTGCGTCTCAAGGCGGTACGCCTCGGGAGCCGGCTTCCAAAAGCCGGTCACCCCGATCCAGGATCCGGTCGCCTCCTCAATTGCAATCCAGCGCAGGTCGGGCGAGAACCGCGGGGAGCCAAGGGGATGCCGCACGAACTCCTCCAGCGAGGTGCCAGGATCGGGATGCAGGGACGGAATGTCCTGCCTGATCGCGGCGTCCATGTGCCAGTACCGGGTTTGCCAGTCCGACATGTTGGGGAGCAGGTTCTGCAGGTTGTGGATTGCGATCCCTTGTGCCGCAGCCTTGTCAAGGCCGGCTTGGCCACGCGTCGGATCCCAAGCGCCAAGATCCAGGCTTGATACCGGTTCCCGCATCGCGACCTCGTACCCCCGCTTGCATAGGAAGTGCAGCGCGGCCGAGCGGCTCTCCAGCGTTCGGGCTGTCACCTTGGTGAACCGCTGCGTCAACGTGGCAGTGTTCCACACCCGGTTGTAGAGGAGTGTCCCCAGGCCCAGGTTTCTCCAGTCCGGATCGACCATCATATGCAGGTGGAACACATCCGGTCGGCCACTCCAGAATGCCTGGCCAAGCGCGGCGTAGCCGATCAGGTGTCCGTTTTGGCATTCGAGGACGCGCTCCACCCACCAGCTGTCCGCCGGAGTTGACCGGTGTACGTGTACCTGCTGCTCGGCCGTGGTGGGTTCTTCCGGCTGGGCGCGGTTGTGCAGCCGTGCCAGCGCCTCCCAGTCCGGCAAGTCAGGAACAAAGGGTCGTAGCCTGCATCCGCGGAGACTGGACGGGCCTACCGCCGGATCTTCAGCCATGGTCCGCCAGCGTTATTTGCCATCCCAACCAGGCCGGCTTGGCCTTGAAGCCCAGCATCAGGTTGATTTGGAACATCGGGTTGTTTTCCTCGTTGTCCGTGAGCACCTGCCGGACACCCCTGGCGCCGGCGTTGCGCAGGACTTTCAACTTCAGCACCGTAGCCAGTCCCTTGCACCGCCACGGCCGTGTGCCCCCCGTCAGCCCGGTACCGCCGATCACCGCGTGGTGGAGGTCCAGCTTCAGTTCTGACAAACCGACCTGTCCTTCTTGGTGGACTGCCACGTGCGTTACGTCTGGCGGAACTCGGGGTTCTCGACTTTCCGCCAAATGAACGTCTCCAGCAAGCGCGGACTGGTTGGATTGGGACTCGAAACTTCCTGAATGCTGCAGCTGTATACTTTTTGATTAACGGGGGTACTCCTCCGAGAGGGGACCGGATTGGGGCCTAATGATCTTCGCGGCAACGGATAGCTGTTTGGTTCTACAAGGAGATCAGGTTATGACCTCACAACATCAAAACACTATGGCGTCCTTCTGGTGGATGTCTCTGGTACGGGGCATCCTGCTCGTTGTCTTTGGCCTGATGATGCTGTCCTGGCCGGGGCGCACCCTGCTGATTCTGATTCAGATTATGGGTGCCTACTGGTTGGTCGGGGGCGTCTTCGACTTGGTGGAGGGCATTGTGGGGCGTTCGGAGAAGTCCCGGGTTTGGATGGTGGTCAGCGGCATTCTCAGCATGATCGCCGGCTTCCTAGTCATGGGCCATCCTGTGATCTCGGGCCTGGCGGCCGGCATCTTCCTAGTCTACTTTATCGCCGCGGCCGCCTTGGTGATAGGTGTCACGCAGGCCCTCGCCGGTCGGGAAGGCAAGCACTCCTTTGGCAGCCTGATCCTGGGTATTCTCTACGTCATCTTCGGGGTGCTCATGCTCTTGAATCCGCTCGTCACCCAAGCCGTCCTAATCCTGCTACTGCCTTTCTGGGCCTTGGCCGCCGGCGCCTTGGCCATTGGTACCTCTCTCTTTGTGCGGAGCGGTAGCAAGGATGCCGCGTGATCCATGTCTGAGCGCGCTTCGGGCCCGCTGGGCTTCTTCGAGGGTGACGACTGCCTGACTGTCGTTGTCGTCGAACCCGAGTCGCAGGTCAACATGGCATTTCCGGTGTTCCCGAGGGCCTTGGGCGGCAATCGGCGGTGCGTAGGGGAGACAAGCGTTCCAATCTACTGTTCGGGCTGCCAATCAGGCGGGAGTTCCGTGCGGTTCGCGGATGATGGACCGTGGCGGGCTTTCTCCGGCTAGGTACGGTGTTGTTAGCCGTGCCCACGCCCTCGGTCCGACCTGCCGGGAACGATGCTCCCCTCTATCGGGACGCGGACGGGTAAGGGGTCTGCAGGTCAGCTTTTGTCATCCAGTGTCAACTGCCATCCCAGCCAGGCCGGCTTGGCCTTGAAGCCCAGCATCAGATTGATTTGGAACATCGGGTTGTTTTCCTCGTTGTCCGTGATCACCCGCCGCACGCCCCTGGTTTGGGCCTGGCGCAGGACCTTCAACTTCAGCGCCGTGGCCAGTCCCTTGCGCCGCCACGGCCGCGTGACGCCCGTCAGCCCTGTGCCGCCGACCTCCGGATGGCTGGGATCGATATACAGTTCCGAAATGCCGACCCATTCGTCACCGTGGACCGCCACATGTGTTACATCCGGCGAGAATCCCGGGTTGCCGAAATGCTGGCGGATGAACGTCTCCAGCGGTTGTGGACTGAACGGATCGGGAGTTGGGACATCCTGCATGATGGCAGCGTCGAGCTGCCAGTGCCGTTCCTGCCAATTGTGATATTCCCGGGCCAGATCCACCAGGCTGACCAGCCGGATACCGCTGGTCTCAGCCTGGTGGATTTTGTGAACGAACGGAGTTTCGTCGAAGGCAGGCAGGTCCAACTCCGAGATGGGTTCTCGGATGACTACTTCAAAGCCCCTCTCCTTGAGAAAGTCATTGGCGAAGGATTTGTCTTCTTGCGTGCCGGTAATCAGGCGGTGAACGGGTCCGCGTGCGCGCGCCAGTGCCTCAAGATCTGTGTACAGCCGCGTCCCGATGCCCTGGTTGAGGCAATCCGGATCCACGTCGACACACAGGTGAACCTTGCCCTCCTGCAGCGACCAGAACGGTTCGCCCACGGTGCCCAGTGCCGCAAACTTGCCGTCGACTTCGGCAATGCGCTTCCGCCACCAAACCTTGGGTCTGCTGTCATCGTCCCAACGCAGGGTTTCAACTGACGTTGGTTCGTCCGGATAGATTTTCTCCATCAGGGTGCGGAGTGCCTGATAGTCGTTGTCATCGAACCTGAAGTCGCGAATTAACATGGCAGTATCCGTTGTACCTAAACGCAATGGACGATAAGGGGCGAAACGGCAGGCGGGCAATCTCCCAAACCCCAGCAACGGACATGGGAGCTGCCGTGGCAAACGGCTGCGGAACCCGAAGCTGCAGCCGTGCCGGCAACCGCCGGCACGAACCCATCGGCACCGGAATTGGGAGCTGCGGTTCAGTCATCCTCGGCCAGAATCAATTGCCAACCCAGCCAGGCCGGCTGGGCCTGAAAACCGAGCATCAGATTGATTTGAAACATCGGGTTGTTTTCTTCGTTGTCCGTTATCACCCGCCTGACACCTTTGGCCCTGGCCCTCCTTAACACCTTCAATTTGAGGGCGGTGGCCAGGCCCTTGCGCCGCCACGGCCGTGTGACACCCGTCAAGCCGGTGCCGCCGACCTTCGGATGGTTGGGGTCGACGTACAGTTCCGACAAGCCGGCCCATTCCTCGCCGTGGACCGCCACGTGGGAGGCGTGGGGAGTGAACGCGGGATTCTCGACCTTTTGTCGGAGGAAGTCCTCCAGCGGCAGCGGCCTGAAGGGATCGGGCAACGGCACATCCTCATGAATGGTCGTGTCAAGCTGCCAGAACCGTTCCTGCCAGTCGGAACATTCCCGGGCCAGGTCCGCCAGGCTGACCAGCCGGATGCCGTGGCTTTCAGCCTGGCGGATTTTGTGAACGAACGAGGTTTCATCGAACGTGGACAAATCCAACTCCGAGACGGGCTCGCGGATGACCACCTCAAACCCTTTTTCCCCGAGGAACTCGCTGGCACCCGTCTGGTCCTCCCGAGTGTGGGTGGCCAGCCGCCCAACCGGCCCCTGTCCATGTGCCAGGGCAAGGAGATCTGCGTACAGCTGCGTGGCGATGCCCTGGTTGAGGCAGTCGGGATCCACATGGATCCGGAGGCGAAAGTCGCCCTTCCGATGCGACCCAATGGCCTCACCCACCATGCCCAACGCCGCAAAATGGCCATCGATCTCCGCCACGCGTTTCCGCCACCAGACCTTGGGACGGGCGGCATCTTCGAAGCGCAGTACTTCAACCGATGTTGGTTCCCGGGGATAAACCTTTCCCAGCAGGATACGCGTTGCCCGATAGTCGCAGGAATCGAACCTGAAGTCGCGGATCAACATGGCTGTTTCGAGCATTTCCGAGTGTCATGGGACGGCAACCGGCGGGGATCCTATAGCAGGCGGCTGCCCAAAAGCCCGATTTTGCCTTTGTCAAGACGGGATTGGCGCGCTCCGCGGCTGCTCGGCCGTAATTGCAGCCGGGCTGACGGACCGGTACCGGTGCTTGAATGCACCGGCAGGTCTCGGTTCGATTACTTGGGGCGGTGGCTCGGGCTGTAGGGATAGTCCGGATCGTGGGTGAGAAAGCGACTCCAGAGGCGATAGGCCGTCGGTCATATATTCCGACCCCGGTTGGGGCACCCTCCTGGGGATTGGCTTCTCCCGGAAATGGGTCGTCTATTGGAAGTTCCGGCTAGTGTCGGTGCCGGAATGCCGGTATCACCCAAATCAAAGGAAACGGTGGCGAGCCGCGCCCGCGTGCTTCACCCAGGACATTCACAGACCATTCCGACCCACGCAGGACGCGGTTTGAAGCCCAGTTTCAGGTTCAGGCGGTACATGGGGTTGTTGGAGCCATTGTCCGTCCGAATGTACTCAAATCCTTCGTTCAGTGCCCACTCGATCGCGTGCAGTTTGAGGGCTGTCGCCAATCCTTTCCGGCGCCAGTCTCTTTCAATCCCGGTAAAGTCGGTGTCAAGACCCCTGAGGTAGCCGGTCTCGTTGAGCAGGTTGGTAAATCCAATCCAGTCGCCGGTGGCTTGGTTCAGGGCCAACCAGCAAGCATTGGGGCTGAATCCGGGGCTGTCTATTCTCTGTGCCAACCAGTGACGGAACTCCAGGGGACGGAACGACACCGCGGAAGGAACATCCTGGTACAAGCGGTGTTCAAGACGCCAGAGTCGTTGCTGCCAGTCCGGATACCGTTCCATGGCTTCCTGCAGGCTGCAGATGGCTGCTCCAACCTTCGACGGAGCGGTGCGTTTGTGTTGCCAGTTTCCGGGATTGAACCCGCCAAGGGCGATTTCGGACTTCTCAACCCGATCCTCTGGTTCAAACCCCCTTGCCATTAGGAAGTCAAGCGCATCGGGCCGATCCTCCCTTGCTCCCGATTCAAGCCATCGGATGCGTTCCGTGGTCGTCGCCAGCGACAACAGGCGTTGCCAGATGCGGGTTCCGATGCCTTGCCTCCGCCAGTCCCGGTCCACCGATACGTATATCCGGTAGCGTCCGGGCTGTTCGAGCCACCACGCCCTGTGCAGGGAGCCGTACCCAATCATGCGGGCCCCCGACCACACCGCCTCTTCGCGTGCAAAGTAGAACGACTGTCGTTTCCGAGCCCGGTACCTCAGGACCTCGACGGTTGTGGGTTCGTCGGGGAAGTTGCGGTTCTCCAGATGGGCCAAGGCGGCCAGGTCCGCCTCGGAACCATCCATTGTCATCGGGAGCCAAGTGTGCAAGAACCGTTTCCTCGACGGTTTGACGGACCTATGCAACTTGGAGTTGGCAGGCTGGCCGAACCGGTGTTGCAAATTCGTCCGGCACAATTTAGTTGCCCATGACCTGCATCCTGCGGAGTTGCCTGCGGGCGAACAGGTGCAGTTTCAGATAGTTGATTGTGGCCCCGACGGCCACGCCGATCCCCAGTGGCAAAGTCTTTGCCAGAACGCGACCGGCGGACTCCCGCAGTGCTGCGGAGGCCCCAATTTTCAACAGGAACCGGTCCAGGAATCCGGTTGCGGCAGCCGTCGACTGGTACAGGCGGGCCAGCAATCTTCGGGTGAAGGCTTCGCCTCCCTTGTTGATCCATTCGTAATTCAGGGAGCCTTCCCGTAGTAATTCGGCGTCCGTTTCCGTGTAGTCCAAGCCGTAGAGGTATAGGAGTTCCACCTGCAAACACCACATCTGGTGACGAATCAGGTCTGCTTCGGGCCATGTTGCGGCCATGCCCAAGACAAACTGGGCCGCGGTGCCGATGCCCGGTATCGTGCCAGGCAGTGCAAACAACCCGCCAAGGGCCGCGCAAAGCCGTGCTCGATTGGCGATGGTCGCCTTGACCAGATCGGACCGCGATGTACCTGCCTCGAGCTGTTCGTCCAGTGCGTACCGAAGCTGTTCCACGGCGTTCGATCCGGCCATGGTAACTGGGTCCGCCTTATCGGGCATGCGCCCCAGGTTGGTCCTCAGGTAGTCAACCGTATCTTCTGCCCGTTCCAAGAGTCTGGCCAGCCACTCCAGGATGCGGTTTTTCGGTGGTGGATCGTTTGAGTTTGAAGAGGCTTTGTCAGTCGATTTGTCTTGACCCGGCCAAATTCGGAAGGTCGGTTTGGACCAGCGCGGCAGTTTCGTTTGCTTGATGAGGCCGGCCTGAAGCTGTTCGCTGGGCACTGCCGGCGCTACGGCGTCAGGTTCCGGTTTTGGGCGCTCAGTGCGGATCAAAGACTCGGTGTGGCCAGTGGTTGGGTCCAAAATACTGAGGCCATTGGAGGCTGTGGTCTCCGAATCCGGATCGTGACCAATCTCGTTTCCAACTGTCGTGTTGTCCATATCCAATCTGCCGACATCCAAGTCAACTGTGTCACCGGTAATTTGAACACCTCTCCAGAGCAGCCAAACCCTATCACCTCATGCTTCGGGCTTGCCCTACTCCGCTGCTGTCAGATCACGGAAGGTTGTCCCCGCATGGTCATGGACCCATGGGTCCTGTCCGGCGGTTGTTGCTTGGGTACGGGTCCGCTAATCTATGGTTTGGACACATTTAGAG
>JAAXGZ010000102.1 GCA_012271135.1 Caldilineales bacterium
GCCGTATAATCATGCTGGATTGGTATTACAGTGGCACCGCCATCGGGGACTCTTGTGCACATGCATGACCTGCGGAGTGCGCGGGTCCATGCATCGGCCTCCATCTGGCTTGCGTAATCCACTGGGTGATTGGTTTCAGGGTTAGATGTGGCCTGAGCACGCGACGAACGAAAGGATGCGTGCGGCCATCCGACCCGAAACATGCGATTTGTCATGGGCATGACCCTTAATTTGCTTGGGATGTCTGCCAGTATCGCCGACTTCGGTGCCTGCCGATCATCCAAGAGACCACGGCCCTGCCGGCCTTCCTGCGCACTGATCTCCACCACCAGATCCGGCAGAGCAGCGGTGTCTGGTTTCCCCTTTCCCACCGGAAATGATCGAGCCAGATCCAACATCACAGAACACTGTTCCAAAACCCGACGCGCGACATTCCCCAAGCCCTGCTGCACCAGACGGCTGCTGCAACTCGCGACACGGTCGGTTTCGTACCGGCGAACAAACGCGGAGGGTACGCGCCGGGTACGCGGAGGGTATGGACTTCCTGACACTCCGCTGTCATGATGGCGATCACGCCTGCAGCGCATGTCTCTTTCCTGATCTTCATTCACATGCGCTGCAGGGAGTGACCCGTCTCAGAGACCACTGACAATCCATCCGAACGGACACCGAGGCTGCACTCCCTCTTTCGGTTCCACTGTCAATATGAAAAGGACCTTCATGACCGAAACCAAGTTCTTCCCGCGTCGACTCTTGTGGGTCGATGCCCAACCGTCCGTCCTGGACCAAGCCGGACGCTACCTCCAAGCACATCATCTGGCCGTGCGCTTCGTGGACAACTTCGAAGAGGCGCTGGTGGAAGTAGACACCTGGTTGCCCCATCTGCTGTTGCTGGACTACGACGTGCCGACCGGTGCCATGACCTACGAAACCTTCGTCCACGCCCGGTTGCCCCTCGTAGACCCCTATCGAATGACCGGATCGCTGACAGACAATCCCTGGCAGCACACAGCCATTCCCATCCTGCTGGTGTCCGGCGGACCGCCCGTCACCATTCCCGGTTTCGTGGCACCCCACCTGCATCGGGTCGCGCACTTCGTGCCCAAGCCCTTTGAACCCAGCCACCTGCTCCCGCTGGTGGAGGAACTACTGCCGAAGCACCCTCCAGGGATCATCCTTGACCCGGATCAGGGCTGTGTGGAGGTGCAGGGCATCCGACGGGCGGTGTCCGAACGTCGCATGGATTTGCTGATGACCCTGGCGCGGCACTATCCCAGGCCCCTTACCGCGACCCAATTGGTTCGGCATTTGTCACGGGAAAGGGGTGTGCTCACTACCGAGACCTCCGTGCGTACGGCGATCTCCTCGTTGCGTCGGCAACTGGAAGGGGATGGGCTCCCATCGCTGGTGGACAACCAGCGCAACGGCTATTTCCTAACCCGTCCCCCCACGCTGACTTCCGAATGAGGCACGGCGGATGTCTATTCCACCTCAGTGCCACGGGAATACGTGCCGACTCACGGCTACCTGAGCGGCGTCACCATTTGCTGACTCGATCCAACCGCGCGGCGGGGACAAGACTGTCCTCGCCACCATTCCTCAGTGGCGAGCCGGCGCTGGAATCACCCGAGTGGCAACCCTGCACACATGGCTGCCTGCGACCAACACTCGGATCGGGAACTGGTTTACAGCACAGTCGTAGGCATCGGGCAAGTTGGCCTCAACCATGAAGAAGGCAGCGTCCGGAATGGGTTCACATTGCCGACACATGGCCGTAACGCATCGGACATGGTCAGCCCCTTCTCGGTTTGTCATGCTGTACCCAAGAAGCCCAAACCAAGGGCCACGACAACTGTTCAGAAGAAGCAATCATGTATCAGGACACGAACACCATGAGAGGAGCATGCAGGGAGGACCAGCATCCCATACACAACACGACACGAGGGGGGCACCTGTACTGGGTGCGGGAACCCGGAGTCCGCGTACGGTCCGGCCCGGGCCTGCAACATCCCGTGCTCACCCAACTGGCACGCGGTCAGGCGGTGACCGCGGACACCGACGCGATCCTGGTCGCCGACGGCTACCACTGGCTGCCCATCCGCCACGGCGACCACACCGCCTACATCGCCCGGGAACTACTGGCGGAACGCTATGTGCGTCCCGACCCCGAAGGCGCCGTGGCCGTGACACCCGAACTGACAGCGGCGGCGCAGGGCACGCCCCTGGCCGCCCACACCCGGACCCTGATGGCCATTGCCCTCTGCGAGAGTGGAGCCCGCACCGCACGCGACAACGGCGGGGAACTCGTATACCGCTTTGAACCCCGACAGTGGGATCGGCTCTTCCGGAACACGCTGGGGGATCCGCCCAACACCTGGACCCCGGAGAAGTGCTACGTCACCTCCTGGGGTGTGGGCCAGATCATGGGCTGGGCCCACGCCACCTTTGGCTGCGCCAACGCCCAAGCCTTTCGGAACTGGCTGCAGGCCGACCCTGCCCACGAATACGAGGCCCTGGTGCACTTCTGCCTAGCCAAACCCGGCGTGGCAGATGCCATCCAGGCCCGGGACTGGGCCCAGTTGGCCTACCTCTACAACGGCGGCCATCCCCAATGGTTGCCCAATTTCCAGAACGCCTTGCAACGGGTAGAGGAGGTCGAGACACCGGTAGTTCCAACCCCGTCCCCGGTGATGGACACCGTACCCCCGGCGATGGTCCCGGATCCCCAACTTGAGACCTCCCCCCGGCATCCCGGGCCAACGCCGCCGCAGAATTCGAAGGCGGCAACCCTCAAACAACGGCTCCGGCCGCCGGCCGCGGTGCGTCCGGCCCTGCAAGGGTTGGGGTACGAGGGCAACCGCCTGCTGCGCCGAGCCTTGGTGATCCTCTCCCTTGGTTTCACCCTCTGGCAGACCCAGGTGATTACTCCTGATCAGATTGTGGGCCTGCTGGAGGAGGCCGTGGTACCCCTCGTCACCACGCAGACCGAGCCCGTGGCCGGACGGCTGGACCGGAGTCTCTCGTCCCTGGAGGCACGCTTGACGACGCTGGAACAAACGACACGGGCAGTACCTGGCAGAGAAACAAAGCCCCTCACCGTTTTCCCAACTCCCACACCCACGGCCGACCGACCTCCGAATCCGGTGTGCCATCCCCGGCAGACGGTGACGAGCGCGTGGTATCACGTACGCGTCCAACCCGCCCTGACCGCGGACGTGGTGGCCGTGCTCCAACCCGACACACCCGTCTGTGTCCTGGACCGGCAGGACGGCTGGTACCTCCTGCAGACTCCTGCTGGCTGGATTACAGATCAAGGCCTGAAGCCCCTGTCCATTGCCGGATAGGGATGTGCCGCCCGGCACACCCCACCGAGCCGAGACCCACGATGCCACCCGAACTCACAGCCTGGCTGCTGGAACAGAGCGCCGCTGTTGTCCTGCTGAGTGCCGCGCTGATCTACGGTTACCGCCAGCACCTGAAGGCACTGGCCGCGGCCGACCGCCGTTGCCAGCGCAGTCGCAAGGAGCAGATGGAGCATTCCCGCGCGCTCATCGAGCAGGTGATCGCCGGCAGCGAGAAGCGTCTCGCTGGCTTGCTGGCGGAACTGAACCACCTGCGGGACCAGCATCAGACGGATTTGCAGCGGGTCGAGACCCGCGTGGAGCAGTACCAGGCCGTCGCGCAACAGCGCGAGGCCCAGTTGCTCAAGTTGCTGGTCCCCGAGACTGGCCCTCCACCGCGCCGAAAGACTTAAGCAGAGGATGGACGCGGAAGCATGAAGACCAGGCAGCAGCCGGAGCTGACCGAAACCATCGGCGACGCCACATCCTGCGACCTGCAGTACCAGGCACTACAGGTACCCATAGCGGGACACCACCTCATAACTTGGTCATACTGACACTGATGCCCACTACGACAACAATCTCAACTGTAGGATTGGGGTTACCGTGCGACTGCAGGATTGGCAGCGATATCGCCGGACGATAACCTTCCGCGGAACCACCGCGGTCTCGGCATCCCAGAGCGGAACAGGCGTCCGTGAACGGTTCGTCGCGCTGCAACGATGATCATAGGGGAGCTGGTAGAGGCTGTGTTGGTGTCACTGCTACTGCCCACTAACCTTTGCGCGCCACTGAGCCAATTCCCATGCTGATTGCAACAGTCCCTGAAGGTGCTGCCCCCGGATCCTTGGGCAATCCGCCGCAAACATGGGTGTCTTTCCAACAAGATCAAGCCTGTTTGTTATGGGTACGCACTCCGTCGGCATTCATCTCAAGCACCAACCCAACAGTCAAGTAACTCATCCGTCTTTCCGCCACAGGGTTGAAAGGCACCATCAGCACCGGTGGTGAAGGCCCCGTCAAGTGGCATGGTCTGCCCATGATCGTTGTTACCCCAGAAAGTAAGAGTGCCGTCCGTCCGCACGCCACAGGTGTGGGCTACTCCGGCACTGATAGCAGCGAAGGTTCCCTCTGGTGGGGTGGCCTGTCCAAAACTGGGCCCTATCGGCAGTATGTCGGCCTTGGGCTGTGGGAGGAAGAGAAAACACCTCCACCCAACTCTCGATCTGTTGAATCCAGTCAAGCACCTTTTCCGGGAACTGCGCCGGGTGCTTGAGGGGCCGGGTCTATCCGGCCCTGCGGGCCAAGCAGACGGCCCTAGAGCAGATCCTGAAGGCCTGCCAACCTGGAACGGGGAAGCCACCTGTGCGGCTGGGACTGGATCCGGGATGCCCTGGAGGCTCTGCTCGCCGACACCCAAGTTGTATAGTCATACTGAATTGGTATGAGAACTCCCTCCACTGGGTCCTGGACATGACCTTCCGGGAAGGACGCGAGCCGCATCTGCACCGGGCACGCCGCTCACAACATGGCCCTCCTGCCCCATCTGGCCCTCAACCTAAGCGTGTCGTATGCCGAGACCGTTCCGGCTCCATGTACAAAGGAGCTGGAGTTGCATCTAGTGTTGCGTCCCGGAAATAGTCATGCATAATCTCTGGATCTTGTGGAGGATGGAGTCGGCGGTGGCGGTCCACACGAAGGGCCGGGCCCCGGGGTTGTAGTGGTCGGTGAAGCGGCGGATCTTCGCCTTGAGCTGGGTGACGGAAGAGAAGGAGCCGCGGCGGATGGCCTTCTGCGTAATGAGATGGAACCAGATCTCGACCTGGTTGAGCCAGGAGGCATAGGTGGGGGTGAAGTGGAGATGGTA
>JAAXGZ010000052.1:0-3334 GCA_012271135.1 Caldilineales bacterium
ATATATTTCCGGGACGGAACACTAGGAAGTCTGTCACGATCCCGCCGATGTCCATGGATGCAAGGACGAGCTGCTAAACATCGATGAGGGACCGTGTCGTGGATTCCCGCGGGTTTGTCTGTGGCATCGGAAGCGCGTTGAAGGAAATAGCAAGACACCGCTTGTTGATGTTCCATTCATAGAGGTTGGTGGTGCACTCTGACATGCTTGTGCAATCAGTACCAGTGATCGCAATCGTTATTCGAGTTGTCTGAAGCCCAATATGCCCGCTTCGTCCGGCATCAGGCTTGCCTCGGTGGCCGCCGCTGCTGCCCTGACAGGCACCTGTGCCTTGATACAGGAACTGATCTGGGTGCGGCAGGCGACGCTGGCCTTTGGCCTGAGTGTTCAAGCCTATGCCGCGGTCGTGGTGGCCCTGCTGGGAGGAACCGCCTTGGGCAGTTGGCTGTTCGCCCGGACCATGGGCACCTTCCGCCGGCCGCTGTTGTGGTTTGCCGGGATGCAGGCGGCCTTGGCCGGGCTGGCCCTCCTGACCCTCCTGGGCTTGGAGCAGGTTCGCCATTTCTATGCCGCGCTGGCACCTGGCCTGGGCTTGGGTCAGGGTTTGGTCCAGGCCCTCCGTTTCGGACTGTCGGTGGCCGTGTTGTCTCCAATCGCCCTGCTGGCGGGAGGGTCCCTGCCGCTGCTGGGCCAATGGGCAGGCCAACAGGACACGCGGCGCGGCAGCGCGCTGGTTGGACGCCTGTACGCCTGGGAAACGGTCGGTGCAGCTGTCGGATGCGGCTGTACGGCCTTGGTCCTGCTGCGCACCTTGCCGGCCGGAACCTCCGTTTGGATTGCGGCCGGCCTGCATGTTGTAGCCGGCCTGCTGGCCCTCTGGGCTCATGGGGCGGCCCCGCCGGATGTGATAAGCGGCTCCGCCTCTTGCCGCTCAAACGGAACTTCGGAGACGTCCAGCCGACCCCATCGCGGCAAGTGGCTGCTGGCGGCCTACGGTGTCTCCGGTGCCGTTGCCCTGGGCTACCAGGTGGTGTGGGGCCGGATCCTGGCAGTGTTTACCCTGGATGCTGTCTATTCGTTTGCCATTGTTCTCACGGTGTTCCTGATGGGCCTGTCTCTCGGCAGCGGGATGGCCGCGCGGCGGCTGAGGCGGCATCAGCCCTCCTTGGCCGATTTCGGACATCTGCAACTGTGGCTGGCGGCTCTCGGTCTCGCGACCGTGTTTCTGTTTTATCTGCTGCCGCTGGTGGCCTACGAAGACCTCTTCGGTGCCTACAGCCTCGGCCGGGCCATCCTGTTCGAATTCCTCCTGGCCGTGTTTGTTCTGCTGCCACCCACCTTCGTCATGGGGTATCTGTGGCCGATTGTCCAACGCCTCGCGGCGGAGGACGCGGACGGCAACCTGGGCGTTTCCACGGGGCGAGTCAACGCCGCTAACACACTGGGAGCGGTCGCGGGAGTGCTGGCGACCACCTTTTGGCTGATCCCGGCCGCGGGACTGCAGGGGTCGCTGTTTCTGCTGGTCCTGGGTAGCCTTCTGTTAAGTCTGGCTGCTCTGGCCGGGTTTTCGCTTAGGGCGGCCGATCCGGTCCGGAATCTCCGATGGCCGGCCGCCGCGGCCGTTCTTCTCCTGGTAGGTTTTGTCCTGCGGCCCCCGGCCGTGTATCTCGGCTTTCGGCAGGACCCTGGTGAATTCATGGCCTTCTACGCCGAAGGTGTGGATACGACCGTAGCCGTGTTCGATGTACCGGAGAGCAACATCAAGGTATCCTTTGTAAACGGCCGCATCGAGGTGCCAACGGATGCGATCAGCATGCAGGCATTCCGCGCCCTTGGGCATCTGCCGCCCCTGGTCCAGCCGGAAGCCGAGCGCGCCTTGATGCTGAGTTTCGGCAACGGCATCGCCACCGGTTCGCTCGACACCCACGGAATCCCCCACGTCGACGCGGTCGACCTGTCCCGCGAAATGTTGAAGGCGGCCGAGGTGTACTGGGAAGAGAACCACAATGTTCTCCATTCGCCGCGGGTGAGGTTGCACGTGGAGGATGGTCGCAACTTCCTGCTGCGCACTCCCCACCGGTACGACATCATCACGGCGGACGCCACGCATCCGGCCAACACCAGCAGCTGGGCTCTCTTCACACAGGAGTTCTATGAAACCGTGGCCGATCGCCTGGTGCCCGGTGGGGTTTTCTTTCAGTGGCTGCCGTTCCACAGCATGTCCGAGGAGGACTATCGCCTGATCCTGCGGACATTCAGGGCCACCTTTCCGCATTCGGTTCTCTGGTACACCGGCGGCAGCCATTCGATTGTGATGGCCACGCCCGAGGCATTCGGGGACGCGGACCTTCAGGCCCTACTGGCGCGCATCGACGAGATGTCGCGGGTCCGGGAGGACCTTGGCGGCAGCACCGCCATGGAAGCGCACTTCGCGCTGGACGCGGAACAGTTGGCAACCTATGTCGGAACAGGAAGCATCGTCAGGGACAGGCAGGTATTCTTCGCGCCGGTGGCGGACAGGGTGATGCAGATTGCAGAATCGTTGGCGGCTGCCGGAAACCGCTGATCCGAAGCATGGCCGAGTCCCGGAAGCTGTGCGGTGGGGTGATGCGGGAACCGGTACCTGGAAAGATGGGACTCGTTCCTGGGCAGACCCGACACTGACGGAAACGGTGTTTGCTCTCCGATGAACGGTGAACGGCATGTGTGGCAGGTACCTTGTGCCACGGGGCGCTGCTCCCTGCAATCAAGTCAAAATGGGTTTATCAAGGTGTGGGCAGGCACATCGGAGTCGGTCAGGGCAGCGGATACCCGGCCGTGGGTCCGCTTGGCTGTGACCGTTGGGCTTGTTGTCGCGTCGGCGCGGTTCAAGCCACAGGAGACCTTGGCGATGGTGTATGTGGTCACGCCCAAAATCCTGTTTGCCAAGTGCTGTTTGTTGACGGGGACAGGTCCCGTTGTGTTGTGGTACCCAGATGAGGATTCGCGCAATTAACCCCTGACCAGTACTGCAACCGGGGAACTCTGGCCCCCGGTGCGTGCAAGGTTGTCCAATCCTGATGGGGAACCGTTGGTCAACCAAAGGGTATTGGGTTGCTTGTGACCAACTCGAAAGTTGTCAGGGGCCGTGTGTGCTGTAGTCGTTCTGCATGGTGGCCAGCGCGTGGACGCGCTTGCTTTGGACCCGGTTACCGCAACCCTGCGCTGCGGGGGCGGCTCACTCACCAGCGTACTGCTTGATCCAGTCGCGCAGGGCGTGATCCATCCGTGTCTGCCAACCGCGCCCGCCAGCCCCAAAATGATCGATGACATCCTGCGACAACCGGATGGTGGT
>JAAXGZ010000052.1:3410-6793 GCA_012271135.1 Caldilineales bacterium
TCGTTCTCGTTCATTGGCTTTCCTCAGGCTGATAATCCGGCATGCTGAGGATAGTCAACCATTTATGTTTGATGGACCATGGGTTGGATCTGTCGGCTACCCGTCGCGATCAGGCGGCAAGCAGCGCAAACCCGCTGCAGGGATGCATCGCCCGTGCCGGACGCCCTGCCTGTACGACCGCGGTCTGTCCTCACCGCATGTTCGGAGCACGGGATTGCCGGTACGGCGGTGTCCTGTGGCCTGCGTTGTTTTGCGGACGGAACCCAATGGCGGTTGGCGCACCGGGCCCGATGGACACCGGTAGGCCGCGGGTCCCCGGGGCAACCGGCTGTCTGGTTCGGCTCACTGCCCGCTGGGAACCAACGCTTTCCGATCAGACTGCGGCGTAAAACCTGGTGACGTCTTCCTGCCTACCCATTACCAGGATGCTGTCGCCAGGCAGGATTACCGTGTCGTTTGTGACATCGGGCACAAGGGTGCAGTCTTCCCGCATGACCTGCAGCACGCGCAATCCGTGTCGTGTGCGAAACTGGATGTCCCCTACCTGGCGGTGCGCAAACTCGGGCGCGTCCCCCAACTGCACGGTTTCCAGCACGTAGCCCTCCTGGCTGCTGACCCGCAACCACTCGAAAGCCTTGACCCCCGACGGCTGGGTTAGGCGAAAAGCCATCGAGTAGGCCGCGGCCGAGGACGGACTGACGACGTCGTTGGCCCCGGCAAATTCCATCTTGGCTTCGTTCAGCTCGTTCTCCACACGCGTGGCAATGAAGATGTCCGGATTTAGGGTGCGGGCGGTGAGCACCCCCAACAGATTGTCTGCGTCATTGGAAAGGCAGAAGCAAATGCCGGCTGCCCGGTCGATGCCGGCCTGCCTAAGGTTGTCTTCGTGGTCCGCGCTGCCGGCCACAAAGTGCAGGTCCCTCGCTTCCGTCTCCACTTCCGCGATGCGCTCCGCATCGATTTCAATGACGACCACGGCATGTTTCTGTTCAAGCAGCAGATCGGCCACGAACGATCCGACCCGGCCGTATCCGGCCACGATGAAGTGATCTCGCATGCGGTTGATTCTCCTGCGGTTGCGGGTGGACCGCCACGCACCCGACAGCTGTCCGGCCACGATTTCCTGCGTTCCGACCGTGAACACATAGGAAATGGCGCCCACACCCGACAAAATCAGGATGGCGGTGAAGATGCGGCCTTGCCGGGTCAGGTCCTGCACTTCGCCGAAGCCGACGGTGGACAGGGTGATGACGGTCATGTACGTTGCGTCCAGCCAGTTCCAGTCCTCCAGCAGCATGTAGCCGACGGTGCCCGCCAGCAGTACCAGGATCGGCAACAGCAACAGCTGGAGCAGCCTCAGGCCGGTCGGGGATTTCATGGTGCCGGGAATCTTCCGACGGTGCTGCGCGCGGCCTACCGATGCGACAGGACCCCGTACCTGCGCCGCGGCGCAGGCGTGCGCGGTTGGCCGGTGACAGTGCCCAGTACCTGCGAGTGCCGGAGTTGTGCCACGAAACCCAGGCGCCGATAAAAGGCAAGCGTGTCCTCGTTGCTGAGCAGGGCATTGAGACTCACCCGGGTCATGCCGGCCCTGTGCATGGCGTTGACGGCACCGGCCATCAGGGACGTACCCACACCGTTCCGGTGCAGGGCCGGATCCACGCATACGCGCACTACGAAGCCCTGGGCGCGGCCGTCCTGCAGTACGGTTTCCGTCAGGATGAAGCCGGCCGCCTGTCCGTCCGCGTCGGCCACCAGGAGACGGGCCGATTTCGGTTGGGACAGTCGGTCCAGGCGCTGCACGCCCATGTGCCAGAAATTGGGGAAGGCGCGGGCATCGATCTCCGCCAGTTGCGGCAGGTCTTCGGGCCGGGCCGGGCGCAGCGTGTGCCTCGGCTCCAGGTTGGTCATCCGGTGCAGGCGATGCTCCAGGTAGGCCATGGTGTCCAGTCTGCGGAACCCGGTGGCCAGCGCGCCGTCGACGAGCCATCGATAACGGGAAGCAAAGTGGAAATGGCGGCCTGGCATTTGCCTGTCCAGGTTCGACAGGACCTGCTGGAGCAAGTGCGTTGCGGCGGCCCGGATGCCCGTTTCGCCTCGCACCGCGACGCCTCGTCCCGTAATCCGGTCGGGCACACAAGAGGGAAGGGTCGGCGGCCGGTCTTCGATTTCCAGGACCGCGGCCCCCGCGACGCGTTGGACCGCATCGCGCTGCACCAGTATGCTCCAGTTGGATGGGGGGGCGGCCAACGCCTCCGGCGGGAAGTCCCGGATGTAGTGATGGTGCCCGCCAAAGAGTTCAACAAGGTCCTTGGCACAGACAGGTCGGGTGGCAGCGCCTTCGGGACTGTGCAGCCTTTCGCCGGATTCAGCGTACATGGTCTGGACGTCCCGCATACCGCCGCGCGTAGTAGTCCTGGAATTCGCCGGCGCGCACCGGCTCCCACCACGCGCGGTTGTCGCGGTACCAGGAGACGGCCGCGGTGATGCTTTCCTCCACCGACATGGCCGGGCTCCAACCCAGGCCCAGCATCTTGGAGATGTCCAGGCCGTAGCGCCGGTCGTGGCCCGGCCGGTCCTGCACATGCCGGATCAGGGAACGGGGCTTGTCCAGGGTCTCCAGCAGGATGCGCACCATCTCCAGGTTCGTGACCTCCGTGCCCGTTCCGATGTTGTAGATCTCGCCCGGCTGCCCGTGTTCCAGAACCGCCTGTATGCCTGCGCAGTGGTCAAGGACATGCTGGTAGTCCCGCCGCTGCTTGCCGTCCCCATAGACCGGAAGGGGGAGATCGAGCAAGGCGTTGGTGGCAAACAACGGCACCGCCTTTTCCGGATACTGGTAGGCGCCGACGCAGTTCGCGCCCCTGGAAACGGTGACCGGCAAACCGTAGGTTTGGTGCCAGGCCATCGCCATCAGATCGCCGGCGGCCTTGCTGGCGGAATAGGGGCTGCTGGGATTCAGAACATCGCCTTCGGAACTGCGCCGTGAGACGGGCACGGGACCGTACACCTCATCCGTGCTGACTTGGTGGTACCTGGCCACGCCCTGGTCGCTGGCCTGTCGCAGCAGGACGCCCGTGCCGTTGACATCGGTGCGGACAAACGTGTCCGGATCCTCGATGCTGCGGTCCACATGGGTCTCCGCGGCAAAGTTGACCACGATGTCGGGTTGGGCCGCCTGCAGGGCCCTCTCAATGGCGGCGCTGTCGCATATGTCACCGATCACAAGTTCGCATCGGTCCTTGAACCGTGCCAACGGCTCCTCCAAATTCTCCACGCGGCCGGAATAGGTGAGCTTGTCGTAGACCGTGACCTTGGCATCCGGGTACCCGGACAGCAGAAAGCGAACATAGTTGCAGCCGATGAAGCCGGCTCCGCCGGTG
>JAAXGZ010000108.1 GCA_012271135.1 Caldilineales bacterium
GACTTGATTCTCATCACAGTTGCTCTCAGGCATGCTACCGGTGGCAACCCGTTACAGTCTTGGATCGACCGGCTCGCTCTCGAGCGCGAGTACCGCGAAAGCGCACTCATGTACCCGGTAGAGGGGCTCTCGCTCCACGAAACGCCGTAGACCCTCCAGACCCAGCGCAAACTCCCGCAGTGCCAGGGACCGCTTCCGGGAAAGCCCCCTGTTGCGCAGGCGGTCCAGGTTCTCCGGCAGTGTGTACTCCGGTCCATAGATGATGCGCAGGTATTCGGCACCCCGACACTTTACGGCGGGCTGCACCAGGTCCCGCCTGCCCTTCGCGACAAAGGCCATCGGCTTCACGACCATGCCTTCCCCGCCCTGGCCCGTCAGTTCCTCCCACCAGTGTGTGGCCTCAATTTCGCTCCCGGTGTCCAGGCGCACAACCTTGTGCTGCGTGTTCCGGAACAACGCCGGATCGGCTTTGTGCAGGCGCGCGGCCACCTCCATGTGCCACAGGTGTGCCTTGTCGGTGTGCACTTGGCCCTCGCTCGCAAGTAGGTGGAACGGAGCCAATTGGAGGTCGGCGAGCGATGTCACCGGCCAGCAGTACCGGGCATATGCGTCACTGTAAAGCCTGGCGAGGTTGAGCCGCTCTTCGACCTGGATTAAGGCATCGCCGGCGTCAAGGCCACGGGCCTCGGCCTGACGAAGAAGGGATGCGGTGACTGTGAGGCTGGTCCGCGCCGCTGCCCCCACCGCGGCGTACTGTTCGCGGAGCAGTTCCTGCGCCTTGAGGGACCACGGCATGAGTTCCCCATCCAGCACCACCCAATCGGTCCCCAGTTCGGCCCACAGACCGGTGTCCGCAATGCCGGTTCGGACACGTTCGAGAAATTTCGCTTCAAGTGCGGGGTCTTCAAAAAACCGGCGTCCGGTACGCGTGTAGCAGGCGCCGATGCCTTCACCCGCGATGCCAAAGCGCCGTTCGATGGCAGCGGCGTCCTGCCCAACCACGACCACGGCCCGGGAACCCATGTGCTTCTCTTCGCAGACCACCTCGGACACGCCGTTGTTGCGGAAGTAGGCAAACGCCTGGGCTGGATGTTCGAGCAGATCGGGGCGTTCGGACGTCTCGCACGGGGATATGGTGGGCGGGAGGAACACCAGCCAGCGGGGATCCAAGGCAAAACGGCTCATCACCTCAAGCGCCGCCACCGCATTTTCCTCCCGTACTGTGATATTGCCGCGGAGCCGGGTCGCAACGATACGCTTTCCAATTACGTCGTCGATGTAAAGATGGTTGGCCGCGCGCCTCTCGGACGATGCAGTGGGATCCGCCGGCTGGGCCGCCTCGGCCAGAGGCCGCGCGGGTTCGTGATAGACCCGCGCCGCCGGCACGGACACAAGCTCCTTTTCCGGGTACCGGAGCGCGGTCAGCCTGCCGCCAAAGACGCAGCCCGTGTCAATGTTGATGGTGCGGTTAAGCCAGGCGGGTTCCACAACCGGCGTATGGCCGTAGACGACCATGGCCTGCCCGCGATAACCGTCCGCCCATTCGGCGCGCACCGGGAGTCCGAATTCATCCGTTTCCCCGGTGGTCTCGCCATACAGACAGAAGTCCCGGACCCGTGCGGACGCACGGCCCAGGTATTCCGCCCTCATGCCGGCGTGGGCCACCACCAGGTCCCCATCGTCAAGGACATAGTGGCTGATCAGTCCATCCAGGAAGGCAACTGCCCGCTGCCGAAACTCCGGAGGCTCCTTTTCCAGTTGCGCGAGCGATTCCGCCAGTCCATGGGCTACCTGCACGTTCCGGCCCCGGAGTTTGCGAATGAGCTTGGCCTCGTGATTGCCCGCCACGCAAAGCGCCGCGCCGTCCGCGACCATGGCCATGACGAGCCCGAGGACCTTGGTGATGTCCGGGCCTCGATCCACGAGGTCGCCAACGAATACGGCCTTGCGTCCCTGCGGATGTGTTGCCGAAAGGCCGGTGCCCCCAGCGGCATCGGAGCGGGGCTCCAACCGGTATCCGATGCGCTCCAGGAGGGTGACGAGTTCATCGAAACATCCATGCACGTCACCGATGATGTCGAAGGGCCCGTGCTCATGCTTCAAGTTGGTCCACAGGGGTACCCTCTCAATCGTGACGGCCTCCACCTCTTCAGGGGAATTGAGCACAAATACGTGCCGGAAGCCCTCGCGTTTCAACCCGCGCCGCGAGCGTTTGAGCTGCGCGGCCTGCCGCCGCACAACGTGGGGACCAAAGGACCGTTCGGGGCGTTCCTTGTTGCGGGCCAGGCACAGGGCCTCCGGCATGTTCAACACAATGGCCACCGGCAGGCAGTCGTGGTCCCTGGCGAGGCCCACCAGGGGCTTGCGCGCCTGCGGCTGCACGCTGGTGGCATCAATGACGGTGAGGCGCCCGGCCCGCAGGCGTGTGGCCGCGATGAAGTTGAGCACCGCAAAGGCATCGGGCGTCGCGGCTTGGTCAGCGGCGTCATCCGCCACCATCGCCCGGCAGGCATCCGAGGACAACACTTCCGTGGGCTTGAAGTGGCGGGATGCGAAATGCGACTTCCCCGCACCCGAGGGACCGATGAGCACGACGAGACAAAGTTCGGGAATCGAGATCTTCATCGCGTAAAGACACCCATCTGGGTCGGTGCCCCATGGGCGGGGTGGATGGGTCCGATGTCCTGGAAGCACACATCGTACTGGCGGCGGTCGGCGACGCGGCCCGCCCAGTCGTGGAATTGCGCCCGTGTCCACTCGAAACGGTGGTCCCAATGTCGGAATGCTCCGGCGGGCAGCCCGTCGAACAGTACGTTGTATTCCGCATTGGGCGTCGTGATGAGGATGGCCTTGGGTTGCGCGGTCCCGAACACGGCCTCCTCAAAGGCGTCCAGCCGCGGAGGGTCAATGTGTTCGATCACCTCCATGGCCACGGCGGCATCATGGCCTGAAAGCCGCCTGTCCTTGTAGGTCAGGGACCCGTGTAGCAGGGTCACGCGCGCCCGCTGTTGGGCGGGCAGGGCATTGAGGCGCAAACGCCGGCGCGCGGTCTCCAGCGCCCGGTGCGAGACGTCAAGGCCGGTGATGGTACGAACTGAAGCCTCCCCGAGCAGGCTGTTGATCAGTCGTCCCTCACCGCAACCAAGGTCAAGCACCTTGGCTGCGCCCAGGTTGCGCAGCGCGGCCAGTGCCGCCTGTATGCGCTGTTCGCCCAATCGCAGGGGGCCTTCAAGCCGATTCTCTTCCCGTTCGTGCCGTGTGGCCGCGGCATCCGAGCCAGCCGGCTCGGCCTCAAGCAGCTGGTCCAGCGCCTGGCTGACCAGGCCGCGCTGATGCTTCAGGTAGCGACGCGAGATGAGACCCCGCAGCGGATGGCTGTCCAACCACCCCTCGCCGAAGCGCAGCAGCTTGGCCACCTCGTCGTCACCGATCCAATAGTGCTTGTGGTCGTCCAGGACGGGCAAAAGCACGTAGATGTGGGCCAGCAGATCCCGGAGCCGAATCGTCGCCGCGAGGCGTACGCTGAAGTAGGGACTGCCCCCCCACTCGGGAAAGCGCTCATCCAGCGGATGCTCCTCAATGTCAACGGCATAGCCCAGGGGCTCGAACAACTGCCCAATGAGGTCGGCGCCTTCCCGGGAAGGCGC
>JAAXGZ010000079.1 GCA_012271135.1 Caldilineales bacterium
GTCAACCATCGTATATAAGCCCCAAGAAATTCCGCAGCCGGAAGCACATGCTTCCGGCTGTTGTGTTGGCAGGGAAGGCAAGTGCAGCGTCCAAACTCTGTCCTCCCACACCGGTTGTTGCCGCATGGTCCTCCCTCCACTGACAGGGAATGTCGTTGTTTGAGGAACGGGTTGACGTTGATCGACACCTGAACCACATCTCGGGGATCTCGTTGTGCCGGACCACTCTGGGTGGACTCCCGCAGGACCTGATGCGGCCAAGTACAATCCGGTTGGTTTGCAGAATCAGGAACTGGCCTTCACAGAGTCCCCATTCACTCACCGACCATGGCTCTCCCCTTTCTGCACCCGGATCAATCGGAGTTCATTTCGATCAGGCGAGGTCGCGGCCTGTACGTCGACAAGACCGGTCACCTGAGCAAGCTATTGGCTTCGGCCGATGGCCATGGTTCCCAGTTGCAGTCGAAGTACGCCTTCCTGGCCAGACCCCGCCGTTTCGGCAAGACGTTGCTGGTCTCGACCTTGGAGGCCTTCTTCCAGGGCGATCTGCCGAGGTCGGGAAGTTCCGACAAAGCTTCCTTTGATCCCAATGCCGGGGAACGGACCGAACTGTTCAAAGGTACCGCGGTTGAGGACCTCGTTTGCCAAACCCGAGTGCATCCGGTGGTGCGGCTCAATCTGGCAATGGCGACCGCGGACACTCCCGAACGGTTGCAAACCAGGCTTCTGGCGCACTTGGAAAGTGTTTATACCGGTTGGCATGGCCGGGGAGTGGCAACCGGCATCGAACCTCAAACCGTGGGTGGTTTTGTTCAGTTCCCATTACCGCCCACGGGTTCCGAATCGGTTCCCGCTGCTGTCCGCTTGGAACGCCTGCTGCATGTACTTGAACAGCAATTTAAGGCCAAACCCGTGGTCCTGATCGACGAGTACGATGCGCCGCTCACCCACCTGCTGGGCCGGGACATGGACCCAGATCCGTTCATCGTGGTCCTGCGCGAGTTCTTCGGGCTGCTCAAGTACCTTGAGAACCATCTTCACTTCGTGTTCATTACGGGCATTAGCCGCTTTGCCCACGTGAACCTGTTTTCCGCCCTGAACAATCTCAAGGACATCTCGTGGGATCCCGACTATGCGGATCTGTGCGGGTTCAGGGAAGAGGACCTGCAAGATTCACTGCTGCCCTACCTGCAGGCCGGTGCCGTAAACCTTGGCAAGCCTGTCGAGGATGTGACGCAGGAACTGCGGGATCACTACAACGGGTACTGCTTCGGTGTTCCGGGATTCGACGAAAACGTCTACAACCCCTATTCGCTCCTGAACTGCCTGGACGACATGCAGGGCGCGGCCGCCGCCAGGTGGAAACTATTCGGATGGCCCAATTACTGGTCCGAGTCGGGAACCCCTCGGTTTCTGGTTCGGATGGCCCGGAACGGAGACCTCGCCCTGGCCAAGGAGCCACCTGCGATCCATCAGCTGATGCGGACCACCTACGACCTGAACAACATCGACTACGGCAGCCTGATGCTGCAAACCGGTTACTTCACGCTGCGGCTGGACCAAGGGCGGAGTCTGCGGTACGACTATCCCAACAACGAGGTCCGGCTGACCTTCGCCTCCAGC
Organism: Caldilineales bacterium; assembly: GCA_012271135.1. Lineage (GTDB taxonomy): Bacteria > Chloroflexota > Anaerolineae > Caldilineales > Caldilineaceae > Bin34. The sequence goes on from JAAXGZ010000079.1 coordinate 1,624, forward strand.
CTGCTGGAGAGCTTCAGCCGGTATGCCAACACCGACGAACTGACGGAACTGCACCGGGCCTTGGCGATCGAGGACTACGCAGACTTCTGCACGCGGCTGAACACCTTCATGGCGGGGATACCGGGCGAGAAGATCACCAGCGAGATCGACTGTCACTTGATCCTGCACGCCCTGTGCCAACTGATGCGGGTCGAGTTCCAGTCGGAGGTGCACCAGTTGGGAGGCCGGTCGGATCTGGAGGTGCTCTTCTCCGGGCATGTCTGCATATTCGAGTTCAAGTACAACCAGTCGGTAGAGACCGCCCTGGAGCAGATCGAGGCGCGCGATTATGGTCGTCGGTACTTTGCCTCCGGGCGACGCGTGGTGGCGGTCGGCCTGAACTTCGTCGCTGGCAGTGCGGAGGAGCCGCCCCGTATTGAATATCAGGCACGCGTTCGAGGCTTGTCCGATCCCGACTTCGTCTGATCGGTTTTGTTCCGTTGCCAGAGCAGCCCCGCCAGTGCCAGGTTCATGGCGGCCACGTCCGGCAGCATCCAGAAAGTGTCCACCAGCGAGTGGGCCAGGCCGGCCACCAATGCCGCGGCCAGACCCGTGCCCATCAGGTCGCAGGTATCACGGCTGCGATGCCTCAGGCCGGTCCACAGGAGCGGCAGCAGGATCAGGATGGGCAGCAAGCCCCAGCCGCCCCAGCGCAGTATCGACTCCAGTAGCACGTTGTGAGGATGGTGCAGGTCGGGCGAAATCCCGGGATTGAACGGAGCCCGGTCCATGTGCATCGCAAAGCGGTCCGGACCGGGCCCCAGAGGGCTGGCTTCGGAGATCAGTTCTGCTCCGTACTGCCAGATGTCGAGCCGGGCCTGAATCGGTTCTGCATCCGTCAAGCGGTCCCACAGGGGCCCGAAGTTTGTGCCCCAGCCGTAGAGCAGGAGGCCGACAGCCAGCGCACTTGCCGCCACCAATCCGATTTTGGATCGGCCATTGGGCTGCGAATCTGCATCAAGGTGTGGAGCTTGCCGGTACCGCCGCCCGGTGAGTGTCCACAACAGGCCCGCGGGAAGGCCGAGCAAGAGGGCGCCCCGGCTGATGGTTGCAAACAGGGCCGCTGCATGCAGGGCCACTGCCGCTGCAGACATGGCTCTGGCGGGTTTGGTCTTCGCCAACCCGTACAGCGCCGCGGCCACCCACATGCCCCGTTCCGCAATCATGGCGGCGTGGTTGGGGGAGAACGTTAGACCGGACAGGCGTACCGCGCCCGCTGTTTGGCGCAACTCGATCAACCATTCGCCCAAGCTCTGCACGGAGAAAAGGCATGTGCCGACGACCAGCGCCACGGTTCCGCCCTGCCACGCTCGTTGTCCCCGGGCCTGTTGCAGCGTTGTCGCGAGCACGCCCAATGGCAGCCAGTCGAGCAGCAGGGCCGTCTGCGACCCGGAAGTGTCGGGCGATTGGGCCAGTCCGTAGACTGCCAGTCCGAACCAAGCCGCGGCAAACCAATGGGCCGTCGACACCGTTCGCAGATCCGCCAACCGCCGAGGCCAGCCCTTGGCCGCCTCCGCCAGTGTCCGAGGCATCAGGCCCAGCAGCAGGAGATGGGCAGGACTTAGGGAAATCAAGGATGTTCCCAGAAGGGACCCCGTGTCGGCGTGGACCTGTTGGAACGGCAGGGCGACCAACATCAGCCACCAGTTGTGCACGGGCCACACAAAGGCCAGCCCGCAAAGAAGGGCCAGCCCGCAGCTTGTCCACAACCAGTTGTGGGAGGCCACCGCAAGGATCAGGATCGTTGCCAACATCGCCAGCACCGCCATGTCCCGGGGGAGGTGAGCCCCGGCATCCGACCGGCCGGCCAGGATTGTGTGCACCGGTTTCGTGGCAGTGCCAAGGCCGCGCACGGCCAGGGCCGCCGCCATCAGCCAGATCAACCCAAACAGCGGCGTGGTGCGCTGCGGAGGCAAAGCGGCCTCCCTGAAGCCGATTCCGAACCAGTCAAACAGGCAGTGCCGGGGAGTGGAGGTGACTGCGGCCGTCCCCAATCGGTAGCCGTACAGTTCACCGGTTCCCGGCACTGCAGGGTTGGGTCGGACGAGCGTCAGCGACACCGCCGGACGCCGGCTCGCGTCGGGTGCCGAGACTGCCGCGGACAGCAATGCAACCAGGTTGGCTTCGGCATTGTCGAACGGCACCAGAGCGGGAGCCAGTTGCAACCCTCCCATTGCTTCGATGCCCCTTGATTGCCTGAACCTCCGGATCCAGTCCGACTGGTCGAATACGACCGAACCTGTGGGGTTTTCCGGTCTAAGAGGCGCCGACAACAGGCACAGTCCGTTCCTTTCGGAGTTCATGGCTGCGGCCGCTGTGCCGACCATCTGGCCGTACCGCACCGGATGCACCGGGAACGGAAAGCCGTCCCGTGCACCGTTGGCGATGGAGCCCATCTGAATGTGGGTGACAGTGGGTCCGAGTTCGCGTACCGCCTCCCTCGCGAACCGCGCATATTCGTCCGGCCAGGTGGAGGGAAGGCCGGGATCGTCCCTGCCCCAGTGGGCGGCCGGAGCCGGCTCCTCCGCCAGTTCAGGCGGCACCCCGTCAAGGATCAGCACTGGCAACGCACCTTCGCTCCGAACCCGGTTCAGTCGGATACGCACCTCCTGCCAGTCCGTCCTGGGTTCCCTCGTGGATTGCCAGTGTGCCGACACAAACCCGACAGTCGGGTTTGTGTCCGGGGATTCCGTGTTGGCTGCCGGACACGGTTCCGTCTCCGCAATGGTTCCTTCGCCACTGCAATCAAGGTAGGCCAAGGGGGTTTCGGTGGTCAGGACAGGTGTATCCTGAACCGGTCTGTCCACCAATAGGGGACGCAGGCTCACTGCCCACACGTCCGGTACAATCGCCAGCAGCAACCACAGCGGCAGTGACCGGAACAGCATCCCCGCGATGTACCTGGCTGGGAGGTGCATCCCCGGACGAGTTACCGACGCCACCACCCCACCCTGAGATTTCTACGTCCGCCTCGAAGTTCCATGCCTGATTTTCGTCAACGCATCAGCTTGGTCGGTTGGGTCATGGCGCTTTTGATGACCTTGACCCTGGTATGGCGGCTGCCCGACATCACCTGGACCTCGCCCCAGATTTTCGGACGCGACTTCTCCGTAACCGCGACACCCAACGTCATTGAGGGTCTGTTGGCGCTGCTGGTGTCCTTTGCCGTCACCGACAGCATCATCCAGGTTCACCCTCGCCTGCAGGCACTTTCAATCATCCACAGGTTGCAATTGTTCTGGCCCGTCTATAGCCTGCCGGCCGCGGAAGCCCTGGTGGTTGTGGTGGCCCAGCCGGTATCGGACGTGCCGGCCCTGTCGGCATTGGTCCTGGTCGCGGCCATTGGCGCCTACATGTTGACCCAATTTCTGTTGTACGAGTCCCTCGATCTGTCCAACCCCCACATCGGACAGTTTGTGTTTGTTCTGCATGGACTTGCCTACATAACCGGTCTGCTGCTGTTCTTGCTGGTCTATCAAAACAAGGGTAGCCACCTGGTGGCCGTGCCGTTCATCGGAGCCACTGCGGTACTCCTTGCCATGGAATTGTTGCGGCGGGAGGATGTCACAAACCTGGAGCTGCTGCGATCCACGGGCATTGTCGGATTGGTGATGGCGGGCGCGGCCCTGATGGCGACCATCACCAATCTTTCCAATCTAACGCAGGGCATCCTGCTGCTGTGGATGTTCTTCCTCATGATTAGCAACTTCCAGGACGGACTGCCGAAGTCCCTGCGCAGTCGACGCCTGTTGGAGTACCTCTGTTTCTCACTCCTGGTTCTGGTGCTGGCGGTCCTGATCGAAAACGACAGCCTCCGCCTGACCTTCGCCTGAGTTTTACGGCAGGTTCACGCCGTGGCGCCGGGCCAAGATGTGGGTTGTCTCCTTGATTTCCCGCTGGCGCCGGTCCTCGGACCATCCCAGAATGGGCGCGGCCATGCGGGCAACGGTCTCCAGCAGTTCCGGTGTTGCCTCACCCAGCATGGCCATCAACGTGCGCCGCTGCACGATGTCTCTCAGGCAGGCCACCATCTCGGTGCGGCAGATGTAGGCGACTTCCCCGGCCAGATACCTGGATCCCGGCAGCCGTTCGTCCATGCCCGGGTGACTGCAGGCCTTGGCAACGACAACCGCCGTGGTGCCGTACCGGCCGTACAGGGCCTCCGCGTCCGTCGGTTTCAGCCGGCCGTCCAAGGTCGCGTCCCGAATGGCCCGTTCCCTGTCCGCCTTCGTGCGGGGAAGGTTTCCACCGCCCCCAATGGGCGTGTCCCCGGTCGCGGAGGTCCGTTTCCGGCCCAGTTCCCCTAGTACGCGGTCGGAGGCCTGTTCGGCGAAGGCCCGGAAGGTTGTCCACTTGCCCCCCACCAGTGAGAGAACCGGGGGGACCGACCCCACTCCCCGGTGCAGGTGCAGACTGTGGTCCCTGCTGATTTGCCCGGTTTCCCCTTCGCCTCTCCCCAAAGGCCGTACACCGCAGTAGCGGTATACAACGTGCCGTGCGTCCATCTGGATTCCGGGAAACATCTGCGGTACCAAGTCCAGCAGATAGGCCTCCTCCTCCGGGGTGCATTGATCGGCGTCCGGATCGTCGGTGCGGATGTCCGTGGTGCCCAGCAGCACCCGGTCGTGGAAGGGACAGATCAGCACAATCCTGCCGTCGGCGGCCTCGAAGAAGATCATATGTCCCCCGAGTGCGGCGAACAGGTTCGGATGGTCCAACACCAGATGGGAGCCCTTGGTGCCGCCTATCAAGCGGGAGGCCTGTCCCAGGTTGCCGTTCACCCGGTCGATCCAAGGGCCTGCCGCATTGACCACGATGCGCGGTTCCACCACAAGTTCGCGCCCGGTGGCTTCGTCCCTGAGCCCCACTTGCGCATCCGACATGCCGGCAACGGACACGTAGTTGAGGGCCAGGCACTGCCGGGACCTTTGCATGCCTTCTGCCACCAGTTCCCAGATTAGCCGTTCCGGGTGCAGGATGAGGGCATCGTGGTACAACGCACAGGCTTTCAGTTCCCTGGTCAGGTGCGGTAGGAGACGGCCCGCCTCGGTCCGGTTCAGCACCTTGTGTCCGGGCAGGTCGTTGGCGACGGCGTTGGAGAACAGACTGTAGAAGGCCAACCCGATGCGGACCACCCACGCTCCCCTGGGACTGGCCCGGTCCCGCAGCCGCAGAAATCGCAGGGGAGCGTTCAGCAGCCCCGAACCGCGCGTTCGCAGCGGCATGGCCGTGGGGAGCGGCTTGACCAGATGTCCGGCGTTGGACAGCAGCCGGTTGCGTTCCTGTACGGCCTCGCGCACCAAGCGGAATTCGCCGTATTCAAGGTAGCGGATTCCGCCGTGGGCCAGGTGGGAGGATGCCGCGCTCGTGCCGGAACCGAAGTCTCCCTTGTCCACCAGCAGGACCGACAGGCCCTGGGCCGCCAGGTCCCGGAACACGCCGGCGCCGTTGACTCCGGCTCCGATCACCAGGACATCGAAACGCGTCCGGGCATCGAGTTTACCCAGGACGGTGTCCCTGTTCATTTCCGGGGGATCCCGCGGCCGTCAGGACCGGTGGACCCGGTGCGGTTGACGGTGATGGACCAACCTGGAAGAGGGCAGCCCGTCGGCGCAGGCCGGGATCAGCTGTCCATGATGTGAAGTGCCAACTGCGAGTTGGACTTCACGTACTTCACGTCCGAGGCCACGGCCTGCTTCAGGTCTCCGGCGGCATCCTGGGCATTCCGGGCCATCTTGCAGAGGGCCAGGGACGAATTCTGCGCAACGCGCGGCGCGGTATCGGACAGGTGCCGCCCCAGCACCGCAGCGCTGGTTCCGTTGTCGTCGAGGATGCCCAGGGAAAACGCCGCGTTGCGGCGCACCCACTCCGAGGCGTCCTCCATGGCATCGATGAGCGCCGGGATGGCTCCCCGGGCCGGAACGCCGATGTCACCGAGTCGATCGGCGGCGCTGGCCCGGATCCACCAGTGTTCGCTGCCCAGACTTTCCTGGAGGCGCTCCACGGAAGTACTGTTGGCAGCCGTCAGGCCGTGGGTGCTCAGGAGTTCGCTCGGATTGCGGAATCGGCCCGTGACATTGCTCTCGAGCTTGTTTACCGATTCGTCGGTCCAGTAGTCGAAGAGGCGCTCGCAGCCGTCCTCGCCCGCGGCGCCCAGCCGGTAGGCGGCGTTCATGGCCCGGTGTTCGTCCGGGTGGTCGAGTTCCGCTCCCAAGGCGTCCAGATCGGTCCCGTTGGCGCCGGCACCGTCGTCGGCCCGGCCCAGGTGCCAGTTCCAAATGGATTGCCAGATCGGATCGGCGTTGTGGTTGTAAATATGCTGTGGACCCATCCACATGTCCGAATCGCTGTACCAGCTCGGCGCGACCGGCTCGGATGATCGGCAGAACAGGAACTTGTTCATGTACCGGTTGCGGTCGGTGTTGTTGGACAGGCCCCGGTGCCAGACATCGTAGTGGACGAAGACAATGTCGCCCGCCTTGGCGACCAGCGGGATCTCGTCGTGCTTGCGGGCGGCATCGGGTGTGATGAAGTACTGGGTCCCCGGCCGTACACCGGTCGGACCGATGGCCATCGGCGTGTCCTGCGGGTAGTAGAAGGCCATGGCCCATCGGACCCGGTGGTGCCGGACGAAATGGTCGGCCGGAATGCTGTCCTTGTGATCGTGCTGGGCCTGGCGGCGGGGCGGTGTCAGATGGCAGTGGCGGTGCGGATACATGAAGTAGTCCTCGCCCAGGATGCTGGTCAGGGTGCCGACAACCAGCGGATGATCGAACACCTCCTTGAGCATGGGCACGGCATCGTAGACGTCGTCGCCCGGATTGCCCTGTGCCGCGAATACCTTCTCGGTTTCCGCATAACAGGCCTCATGGAAACCCGTGTCCATAGGCAGCGAGAACTTCAGGTATCCGTTCACGATGAACGCCCGCATCTGGGCGTCGTCCAGCAAATAGTCCTCAACGGTGGTCATGGGGCAGGAATCCGTGTCCGCTTGGTTGGAATGTGGGTTGGGCTCGCCATTGTATATCGGTCCTCGCTTCCATGGGATTGTCGGGGCTAGGGGCTTCCGCCCGCGCGGTGGCTGCGAGACACTTTCCCTGGCACTGTTTCAGTCTCGTTGGGACTGGCTTAGGCCGACATGGACGGCTTTATTCATGACGGCGACGGCCAAGGTGATTTGGCGGATCTTGCGCTGAAGACGAAGCCATGGCCAAGGGGATTCGGTCAACGTCTGCTGTCGCCACTCAACGAAGCGGACGCAGGCCGTGTTTCACGATGCGTCGATTCCACCAGACGATCACCGGTATCACCACAATCGTGGGCAGAATCCAAGGCAACCACATGGGCTCCATGTTCACATTCACCACCGTGACCGCAGTCACGGTGGCAATGGTGGCGGCCAGCATGTTGGTCAAATGCCGCTGCAGTCGCTGACGGCCTTCGCCCTTGCGACTCTGGATCCGCCGCCGCAAGTAGATGGCGTCCGCCGCCGCGAGGGCAATGGCGATTACTGACCAGCATGGTTACCCATTGGCCGTCGCCTTCTCCCAGCAGGAAGGCACCGTAGACCAGCATGCCGATGCCGGGCAGGCCCAGTCGACGGTCTGCGGCTGACCGCTGTGGTTGACCGCGAACCGCCATCCGGCCAAGACAAGGTAGAAGCTGAAAACGGCGATCAGCAGCAGGAAGACGTCGGCTCTGAATATGGCCAGCGGCACTGCTGTCAGAAACACGACTGTCATGCCGATGGCGTATGCCGTTGTAAAAATGGTTGACTTTGGTGGCACACCGCCATCAGCCATTCCTAAAGACGCGGTCCACGCCGCGCCGCCGCCCCAACAGTGCAAGACGGCTCCGCCCTGGAATCCCACCAGGGAACACCGAACGGATCCCCACTCAAGCCGCCCTCCGGGCAGCCGGAACCGGATTGGGTGGGCCTCTCCGCCTTCCCAGCCGGTGCTGCGCTGCAAGCGCCGGTCTCAACTGCCCCGAAACCGCTCCCCAGTACGTCCACACGTGCTTCACCCGTTTCCTCGCGGGTATGGTGAAGGCGACCTGGACGCCATCGCCGACGGGGGCCACCCGTCGGCGCGGGATGCGCTCGGAACAGCCGAGTAAACGTCGGGCCAGCACCAGGGCTGCTGCTTGGTGGACACTGAGCCCGTAACGTTCCATGAACTTCACCCGACCAATCACGGAACTGAAGGCCGGGTTGACCTGCTGTACCTCCACGCCCTCCCGGTAGCCGCGGGAGAGGAAGTACGCCTTGACCTTGCCGTAGCTGAACGATGACAGCATGCGGCTGTAACGGCGGGACTCGCCTTCGAGCTCCGCCTTCCTCTGCCGGAAATCAAGCCGCTCGATGACGACGGGCTTGCCCGTCTCGCGGGCGTAGGCCACCACTCGGGCCACAGCGTTGCCGATGAGGGCCTCGGACTGGTGCCGGGATTTCCCGTAGGTGACCAGCGGCACCCGGAAGGCGTGGACAGGGTTGCCCGAGGCATCGGTCTCGGCCACGGCCAAGTGGTCGGCATTGAGGTCCACACCGATGGCGCCGCGCCGTTTGTCCGTCACCACCGGCACCTCCATCCTGTCGGTGGTGGCGAACACGCGCCAACCTTTCGCGTCCCGCTTGAACCGGTAGCTGATGGCCTGTCCCAGCGTCGTGGCTCGCACCGCCTGCTTGCCATGCTCGCGCCGGTACCGGGCGTACTCGGCATTGCTCTCCAGCACCGCCAGCACCTGCGCGTGACCGTAGGCAAAGCGCACTCCCTGGATCACCAGGTACTTGCCGTACCGGGGCGCGAGACAGTTGGGCAACCGCAGCCGCAGGGTCAGCGAGCCGTCGTCGGCCACAGTGGCCACGCACAGCTGGCAGCCAGCCGTCTCGTCCCGGCTGCCCAGCACGAAGAACTCGTCACTGCGGGCTTCCCGCCAGTCCCCGAGCCACTCCTGATGGCTGGTGTAGCCGTTCTCCGCCAAGTGGTGCTGCTTCCGCCAGAGCCGCTTCGAACCGAAGCACAGCCGCACCCGTCCCGCCTCCATGTCCTCCTGCAACGCCGCACGCTGCGACTGCAGGGCCGCCCACCGACGCTTCTGTTGGTGGATCTGCTCCCTGTACCCGCGCTCCGCTGCATCCCTGATCCGGCGCTCGACCCGCGCCATCCGCCGGTCCAAGCTGTCGAGACGCAACGGCTGCTGCGCCCGGACCGATGCCATCCTGCCTTCCAGGGACACCCGCACCGCGTTGAACATCCGCGCCGGGATCCCGTACCGCTTCAGGTACTCGCGCTTCAATGACACCGCCGATCGCCCCGCTGCCGCCTCGGCAAACAGCTTGCGCTCCACGCGCCCGTAGAGCTCGCCGTAGGCCGACAGCGCCGCGTCACCGGCCTGGCGCTCCACGCCAGCGCCCGCTCCGCACGACGGCGTGCCGAACGTCTCCCGTACCGTCGCGCACACAGCGAGGTCGGCACCTCGGTGGCGTCCCCGACCAGGTCATCCACAGGCTCGTCTTCCGCCATCACCGGAATGCGGGCGCCCCGTCCCGCCAGCGCGGCCTCCATGTACTCGAACCCGAACCGGGTCACGCGCGCCCGGTGCTCCACCACGATCGTCCCCACTGTGTGATCCGCGATCCGCCGCCGCAACCGATCTTCTTGACCACCTCGTCGGGTTGGCAGTCCTGCTTCGTGGCCCACGTCATGACCCGGCCCACTTGCTGGTCCCGATATCCTTCTGGCCAGCGGACGAAACGCACGCGTACACCACACAGCGTCCCTCCTGCGCAGGAGGGACGACCCCATGGCAACGCCCGTTGGGGAGCCGCTCGGGCGGTAATCTCCCGGCATGATGCCCGCGGGCCGTGGTGGCCTTGTCAAAGCCGTACAGGCGACCCCATGCGGTGAGACCGATGCGCCGACCAACAACATCCATGACAACTATATTAGATCAAATCATCATTATTTGTCAACCATTGGGCACTGTTGGCACTGTTTCTCTTTTCTTTCGTTGAAACTGGCTTAGGCTCGGAGCCGGCGAGGATGCCGACAATGGTCATTTGACGTATCCACCGGTCTCCCACTGCGGACTTCATCCCAACTCCTGCCCAATCCGAACGCTAACTTGGGGTGCCCGATACTCCGGGAGCCGACCCCTATGGCGGGGCCTGTGCCTAGAGGAGCAAGGGTATCTATCCCCGCCATCGGGTCGTGCCAGGACGGCTTTGGGTGCAACACCGGCCGTGTCAGACCTGCCTCGGCCGAGACGAGGCGCGCCCGCCCGATATAACCTTCCGGCAACCTCCGCAGACCTTCTAGGCATGGGTGGCCAACCTGTGTGGATGCACGGCATGGGGTTCTGATTGGCGTGCCCTCTGTCCCGTGGGACAGTTCATTCCGTGTACTGGAGGGCAGCCGGATCGGCAGCCGCCAGTTGCACATCCCGCCGACGGTACGCACCCCACCGCCCAAAACCCGGGGCGCCAACGACAGGATTTGGTGTTGAGAGGACCGTGATTGGCGCATTGCTCATCGTCTCGGGCAAGGGCTGAGATTTCTGTCCGTGTGATGGGATTGTCGATCGGGCAACCTGTTGTTCAGGCTTCCCCCGACGGTTCTTGCTACGTCCAGACTGGTGCCTATGCCGCGGTGGAGGTCGATCGCGTGAGCGGCCCGCCATTTGGGAACCCTGCTGTATCATGGTGGCGTTCCCTCGCGAACATTCGAGTAACGGCGGCCGCAGGCCGTCTGGTTCGGAACGTTTCCGGTCTTTAGCGCGCCCTTCGGCCGGGGACGGGGAGCCACCACCAACAAACCAAAGGAGTTTGCTCATGACCCGAACGCGCCTGATTTTGCTCGGGCTGCTGGCGGCAATGATGGCCCTGGCAGCCTGTGGCGGTCCCGCAGCCGAGGAAGACGCGGACATGGCCGAAACCGCGGAAGAGATGATGGACGGTCCGATGGCCCTCGACCAGGAGCCCTGGGTCGACTACCAGTTCAGCACCCCGGCCGAGTACGAGGCCGAGACCGGCAACACACTGCCGGGATTGCAGGAATCGCCCATGCTGGCAGCCCGCGTCGCATCCGGTGATCTGCCGGAGCTGGCGAATCGCATGCCGGCCAATCCGTTTGTGATCCGGCCGCCCCGCTACATCGGCACCTACGGCGGCGAACTCAGGCTGGTGGGCTTTCCCGAAGCCGGTTCCTACTTCACCGGCTTCACCGAAAGCATGCAGGCCAACCTATTTGCCGGCGATCCCACCGCCGGACCGGATCCGAACAAGTACCATCCCAATCTCATTGAGGGCTACAGCATCGACGACGATGGCTCGGGCATCACCATGAGCCTGCGACAGGGCATGAAGTGGTCCGACGGCGATCCCGTTGATGCCGACGACTGGATTTTCTGGTTCGACAGCATCCTGCAGGATGAACGCCTGTTCTTCGGAAGCGCCAACAACTATCAGAACCAGGCCGGCGAGTGGATGTCGATCGAGAAGGTGGACGACTACACGATCCGGTACGACTTCAACGGTACCTTTGACAAGGTTGTGGTGGCCTGGTCCACGGCGCGGCCGGTGGCTCCCGTCCACTACCTAGGCCAGTTCCATCCGGACTACGACGAGAATGCGGACGCCAATGCCCAGGAACTCGGTTTCGACGACTGGGTGGGCGGCTTCACGGACAAGAACATGCGCAAAAACTACTCTGCGCGTCCGGAACGGCCTCAGCTCAACCCCTTCATCCTCAAGGATGTCGAGGCCACCTTTGTAACTTGGGAGCGCAACCCTTACTACTGGCGTGTCGACACGGCCGGCAACCAGCTGCCCTACATCGACAGCATTCTTGTGAATGTGGTCCAGCAGGGCGGCGATCCGGAAGTGCTGAAGCTCAAGTTCATGTCGCAGGAGTTCGACTACGGCCCGTCGCAGATCCAGATTACCGATCTGCCGGTGCTGCGCAACAACGAGGAAAGCGGCAACTACCGCGTCATCATTACCGACAACCTCAGCACCTCCAGCGCCCTGGGCGTGGCCTTCAACTACTCCACGCAGGACGAGTTCAAGAGCAAGCTCTACAACGATGTTCGCTTCCGGCAGGCCCACGCTCTGGCGGTCGACCGCAATGATTTGAGCGAAACCATCTTCTTGGGCACCACCAGGCCTTTCACCGCCCCAGTCTCGGAGATCTGGACCGGCTACGAGGACTGGATGGGCACCTACTTCGCGGAGCACGATGTGGAGCGGGCCAACGCCCTGCTTGACGAGATGGGCCTAGAATGGGACGCCAACGGTGAATGGCGGCTCGATCCCAACGGAGATCCCATCACGATCCTGGGCGAGTACGCCACGGAGTGGCTGGGCTACCACGACGAGATGATGGAACTGCTGGTCGACGATTTCAAGCAGATCGGCATCCGCTGGCAGCCCAAGTTCGTGCCGGAGGACACGCTCATGTCGCGCTACGTCGCCAACGAGCACGATGTCGGCATCTGGAACACGGATGGCGGATCCGAGCTGATTGCCTACCGCAACTACCCGATGCGCCTGATTCCGCCGTGGCACTGGCAGTCCTGCTGCGCCATGTCGTCCTACGTCTGGCGCCAGTGGCTTGACACCGACGGCGCCGAGGGTATTGAACCTCCGGAGCAGATCAAGTACATGTACGACCTGGCCTTCGAGTGGCTTGCCACCAACCCGGGCACGGAGGAGTACGAGTCCAAGATCAACGAACTGATCACGATCAACGTTGAGAACCTCTACCTCTGGGGCACTGTCAGTGCGCCGCCCTCGGTTTCGGCCGTGAGCAACCGCGTCCAGAACATTGCCGAGGACGAGGCCTTTGGCGGGGCCGCGCCCGGCGCGTACCCGAACGACGTGGCCTTTATCCACGAATAGTTCCTATCGAATTGTGTCGGACGACCGGGTCGTCGGCTTCCGTGTGAAGCCGGCGGCCCGGTCCCTTTCCTGAACGGGTGGCGGCATGTGGGCCTACCTGACGCGCCGGTTCCTCTACATGGTCCTGCTCATCCTTGTGACGAGCATGGTCTCCTTTGTCATCATCCAGTTGCCGGCCGGCGACTACATCACAACGTTGGCGGTGCGGTACGCCGCTACGGGCCAGGTCGTGGAGCAGGAGGTTCTGGATGCCCTGCGCATCCAGTTTGGCTTGGATCAGCCGGTCTACATCCAGTACTTCAAGTGGTTCACCAATGTTCTGCAGGGGGATCTGGGCTGGTCCTTCCAGCAGGTGCGGCCGGTCTCCGAACTGGTGGCAGAGCGCATCGGTGTCACTGCCCTGATTTCGGTCTGCTCGCTCACCTTCGCCTATGTGGTCGGGATTCTGATCGGCGTTGTGTCGGCCGTCTTCCAGTACTCCGTCCTTGACTACGTCTTCACCATCGTGGGCTTTCTGGGCCTGGCCTCGCCCAACTTCCTACTGGCCCTGATCCTGATGGTGATCATCTTCAACGCCGGCGGCGCGGTCGGCGGCCTCTACTCAACCGAGTACCTGAACGCGCCTTGGAGCTGGGCCAAGTTCCTGGACCTGCTCAAACATATCCCACTGCCCATGATCATCGTGGGCACCGCCGGCACGGCCGGTGTGGCCCGGGTCATGCGGGCCACGTTGCTGGACGAACTGCAGAAGCAGTACGTGGTCACGGCTCGATCCAAGGGTGTGGCCGAAATCCGGTTGCTGTTCAAGTATCCGATCCGGGTTGCCCTCAATCCCATCACCAGTACCATCGGCTGGGAACTGCCGGCCATCGTGTCCGGCACCGTCATCACCGACATGGTCCTGCAGTTGCCCACGGTCGGCCCCATGCTGTTCAGTGCCCTGGTGGCGGAGGACATGTTCATCGCCAGCAGCCTGCTGCTGTTCCTGACCTCGCTGACCGTGATCGGAACCTTCGTCTCGGACATGCTGCTCTTCTCCCTGGACCCGCGCATCCGCGTCAACTAGCCGACATTGCGCTGCCCGTGTCCGACTGATCCATCCGATGTCCGCCTTCGAACCGACCGTAATCGACACGGTCAGTGCCGCCAGCCGCGAGCAGGAAAGCTACTACCTCGCGTCGCAGTGGCAGTTGATTCGACAGCGCTTCCGTCGCCATCGCCTGGCCATGGTCGGCATGGCCATCCTGGCAATCCTGTACACCTTCGCCATCCTGGCGGAGTTCATCGCTCCCTACAACATGGGCACGCGCTTCCCGGAAGCCATCTACCATCCCCCGACGCGCATCCAGTTTGCCCACGAGGGGCGGTTGCAACGGCCGTTCGTCTACGGATCGGTCAAGGAAAGGGACAGCTATACCCTGGAGTTGAAGTTCACACCCGATCCGGATGCCCGGTACCCCATCCACCTGTTCGGCAAGGGGGAGCCGTACCGGCTCTGGAACCTAATCCCCCTGGAACGGCACCTGCTCGCCGTCGAGGAGCCCGGCCACCTGTTCCTGATTGGCTCGGACGATATCGGCCGGGACTTGATGTCCCAGGTTATTTTCGGTTCCCGCATCTCGCTGACCATTGGGCTCGTCGGGGTCACGGTGTCGTTCCTGATCGGCGTCGTCCTGGGGGGCATCTCCGGATACTTCGGGGGCATTGTCGACGTGATCATCCAACGGGTGATCGAGTTCCTGATTTCGATCCCCACAATTCCGCTGTGGTTTGCCCTCAGCGCGGCTCTGCCGCCGGACTGGGGCGTGATCAAGACCTACTTCGCCATCGTCTGCCTGCTCTCGCTGGTGGGCTGGGGCGGTCTGGCCCGGGTCGTGCGCGGCAAGTTGCTGGAACTGCGCGAGCTCGACTACGTGACCGCGGCCCGCATCATGGGGGTCAGCGTGCCCACCAACATTCGCGTTCACATGCTGCCCAACTTCATGAGCTACCTGATTGTGGCCCTGACCCTGGCCGTGCCCGGCATGATCCTGGGCGAGACCGCGCTGAGTTTCCTGGGACTGGGCATCCGTGCCCCCGCCGTGAGTTGGGGGGTGCTGCTGGAGCGCTCCGGCAACCTGAATGCGATCCAGTTGTATCCGTGGATGGTTTCGCCTGTCCTGTTTGTGGTTGTGACCGTCCTGGCCTTCAACTTCCTCGGCGACGGCCTGCGGGATGCCGCGGATCCCTACAAGTAGGATCGGCTGTGAGCCCTCTTCTCGACGTACGCAACCTCAGAACCCACTTTCGCACGTCCGACGGCATCGTCAAGGCCGTCGACGGTGTTTCGTTCACCGTGGATCCCCAGGAAACCCTGGGTCTGATCGGCGAGAGCGGATGCGGCAAGAGCGTGACTGCCCACTCGATCATGCGGATTGTGCCCAGGCCCGGGCAGATCGAAGGCGGCGAAATCCACATGGAGCTTGAAGGGGAGACGGTGGATCTGGCCGATCCGGCGCTCTCCGGTTCCGAACTGCGGGCCATCCGCGGGCGCGACATTTCGATGGTGTTTCAGGAACCGATGACCAGTCTGTCGCCGGTGCACTCCATCGGCAACCAGATTCGTGAAACCCTGTTCCTGCACCGAACCCGGGACCGCAAGGAGGCCGACGAGATCGCCGTCGACATGCTGGCCCGCGTCGGCATTGCCAACCCCAGGCAGCGGATCAACGAGTATCCCCATCAATTGAGCGGTGGCATGCGCCAACGGGTCATGATTGCCATCGCCCTGGCCTGCCGGCCGCGCTTGCTGATCGCCGATGAACCGACCACGGCCCTGGACGTCACGGTGCAGGCCCAAATCCTGGAGCTGATCAACGACCTCCAGGACGAGTTCCACATGGCGGTGCTGTACATCACGCACGACCTGGGCGTCATCGCCGAGGTCTGCGACCGGGTGGCCGTCATGTACCTTGGCCGCGTGGTGGAGTACGGGACGGTCAGGGAAATCTTCTACAACCCCAAGCACCCGTACACGGTGCGGCTGCTGCGGTCCATCCCCAAACTGGGACACACCAAAAAGGGCGAGCCGCTGGCCGCCATTCGCGGCACGGTGCCCAGTCCCATCAACCAACCGCCGCTATGCGGATTCCACGATCGCTGCGAGGAGGTCATGGAGGGAGTGTGCGACCGCCACATTCCCGCCTTGGCGGAAGTGGCGGACCGCCATCAGGTGCGTTGCTTCCTCCACAGTGATTCGATCCAGCTTGAGGACGGCAGCATCGGGACACTGGAGAGGGCGCCGGCATGAGCGAGTGGGCCAAACCCCTGGTCGAAGTCCGGGGCCTCAGCAAGTACTATCCCATCGAAAAGGGTATGTTCCGCCGTGTGCAGGGCTGGCTCAAGGCGGTGGACGATGTCAGCTTCGAGATCCATCTGGGCGAAACTCTGGGCCTGGTGGGCGAGTCCGGCAGCGGCA